>JALSLC010000031.1 GCA_026988525.1 Archaeoglobaceae archaeon | reverse complement strand
AACGACTTAACTCGTTTCATTTTACCACCTATTTTCTCCAGATTGCATTTAGGTCTAATCCTACAAATATTTTCTGACTATATAATGAGAATAATATTTACGAGATTAAATAATTACGTATATAATTTTAGTTTATATAAAAATTAATTACAAATCATAACATGAAGTGGATTAAAGTTCTTTACATAATTACAGTTCTTGCAATTACAAAGCTGAGATCTGCACTCGACTTGATTAAAGTATATTGATAAAATAATGTTATCTATAAATTCTTTTCTCCAGCGATTCAATTCTTTCTTCTAAATCTCTTAAATACTCTCTGAGCCGGGAGTCAATTCTTTCTTCTATTTCAGCCGAATTCATAGCGATTATTCTCTTAGTACTTTCTAACTCAGCCATTAACTCTGAAATTCTGAGTATCAAGCTTAGTATTAGAAAGCTAAGAGAGAGTGTGAAGAGAAATGCGAAAAACACGACTACAGGATTAAAGCTGTTGTAAAGAGAGAGCCACTGTGCTGTTAAAAATATTGAAGATAAAACCATCACCACTGCAACAACAACATCTCTTAAAATATCGTTCAACTTATCACCCCTAAGGACTTTAAAAGAACTTTTTCATCAATTTTGCCTTTTATAACACATCCGCAGGGTGAAGAAATAGTAACTTTTGCTGGAGCAAAAAGAGATGGATCTATGTTATAGAAGTTGTAGTTTGCCCTCTTAAATATTTCGTAGAATGGTAAACCGTAGTCCTTGGATTCATTTGAAACCAAACTTGAATTATTAAGCTTTCTAATTTCAGATTCATCAAATTCAGTGTATAAAAACGCTTTTCCACAATAGAGAATACAATCGTTTGTTATTCCCATTGCTTTTAGATTATCCTTTGAAGGGGGTGAAATAGGCGCATTACCACATCCTGAAAGTACTTTATTAACATTGAAGCCGAGTTGAAGCAATCTATACATAGCAACCTCAACTATTCTTGCAGATATTTGAATGCAACCAACAAGGGAAGTAGTTGGAGCTACAAGCGCGTAAACATCTTCACTTTCAACATCACACTCTTTTGCTATGTAGTCTATTACTTTTTCGTTTGGCAAATTATCTGATTCAAGGGTTATAATTGCGTATTCGGCATCATCTTCGTAATCCAAAATCTCATAAGTTTTCTTGGGTTTTAATGCTAAGGCTCTTGCTGGCCCACTGCCCATAGCAAAATAATCTCCAACTTTTATTTGCCAGCCAGCTTTTTGAGCTGCTAAGCACGCAAGAGATGGGTTATCAGTTCTAACCTCAACAAAGGGTAGAACTAACTCTGCTAAATTATCTGTTTTGACATCTATTTCTCCCAGGCCAGCCATACACACTTCAGAGTATAGAATTCCTGCTGAGATGCTACCTTTCACATTAACTCCAAAGTCTATAACCCAAGCTTTATTCTCTAATCTATAGAAATCTATTTTATACTCTTCTCTATATTCGTCCATGTAGTCCAGCATCTCTTCTACTATATCGTAAGCTAACTCATTAACACTTAACACAAAACAACTCTACTTATCACTATATCAGTGTTTTGTTTTAATGGTTTTGTTTTAGTGATTTTACCATATCTTGCTCTTCTTAAAAAACGGTGGTTTTTCAGAGGGTATGTACGCTTCAGGAGCTATAATTGTGTTACCATCTATAGACAATCTTAAAGCTTCTATAACTTGGGCTGAACATAGAAAAGAGTAGCATATAGGATTTTTTGGTAAAAACTTTTCAAGCTTATCTATGATATCTATCCTTTCAATTATATCTTCTGGCAGTATGTTTGTTACTATAGTAGGTATAAAGGGAACTCCGAGCATCTCAGCAACTTCCGCCGAAATTCTGCAATATCTATGAGCTATTATTAGATCACATCCTCTCATAGCTCTTTTAAACGTTTTTACATCCAAACTTTCAGCTAAGTGAGATACAACGAGTGTGTTCTCTCTCGATTCAGGTACATCATAGCTGTTAGCATCATCTAAATCGAGAGAAACATCGCAAAACACATCCTGAGGAGTTATAAAGTCGCCCAAATACATTATACGATCTATTCCAACTCTCCAAAGTAAGTTTACAATTTGTCTACTGCAAACAACACCAACTCTAAGTTTTGAAATGTAGTCACTCAATTTTTCATTTAGTGTATAGTTCATAAGTTCGATCGACATGTTAATCTCATCTCATTTCTCCGGCAAATTTTTAATAACTTTCGCAGAGGTTTCAGTTGTGAATGAGTTGGAAGAACTCATAATGAAGTACGTTGCAGTAAACGCATTAAAATACGGAAAACCAAACGAAAAGGCAGTTATGGGAAAAATTATGGCAGAAAAACCAGAGTTAAGAAAAAAAGCTAAGGAGACACTTGAGATTGTTAAAGAATGTGTGAAAAAGTTTGAAAGTTTAAGCGAAGAAGAAAAAAGATCCATTTTAGAAAATATAAAAGAAGAAAAAGAGGAAAAGAAAAAAGAAAAAATTCTTCCAGAATTACCAAATGCAAAAAAAGGAAAAGTCGTTATGAGATTTGCTCCAAATCCAAATGGACCACCAACTCTTGGTTCTGCAAGAGGAATGGTTGTAAACGACGAATACGTAAAAATTTACGATGGGAAACTTGTATTGAGATTTGATGACACAGATCCAAGAACTAAGAGACCTCTAATTGAGGCTTACGATTGGTATATAGAGGATGCGGAATGGTTAGATGTAAAGCCAAATGAAATAGTATATGCTTCAAAAAGAATACCGATTTACTACGAATATATAGAAAAACTGCTTGAAATGGAGAAAGCTTATCCATGTTTTTGTTCAAGAGATGAATTCAAGAAGTATAGGGATTCTGGTATAGAATGCCCTCATAGATGTACTTCTGCTGAGGAAGCTCTTGAAATTTGGGAGAAAATGTTGGCTGGAGAGTACGATGAAGGTGAAGTTGTAATAAGAATAAAAACAGATATGAAACATAAAGATCCGGCAATAAGAGATTGGGTTGCTTTTAGGATAATAAAAGCTGATCACCCACTTGTTGGCGATAAGTATATTGTCTATCCAACATTGGATTTTGAGTCTGCAATAGAAGATCACTTGCTGGGTATAACACACATAATTAGAGGTAAAGATCTTATAGATTCAGAAAGAAGACAAAAATATATATACAAATATTTTGGATGGGAATATCCAATTACAAAGCACTGGGGTAGAATAAAAATACACGAGTTTGGTAAGTTGTCAACAAGTGAAATAAGAAAGAAAATCGAAAGTGGAGAATATGAAGGCTGGGATGACCCAGCATTACCAACAATAAGAGCTTTTAGAAGAAGAGGTTTTAGACCGGAGGCAATAAGAAAGTTTCTTCTTTCCTTAGGTGTAGGAGAAAACGATGTAGCTATTAGTCTAAAAAATTTGTACGCTGAAAATAGAAAAATTATAGATAAAGAGGCAAATAGATACTTTTTTGTATGGGATGTAATAGAGCTGGAAATAGAGGGTTTACCAGAGAAAGTTAAAGTTAAAATACCAAAGAGTCCGGAAAGTAAAGAATTCAGAGAGCTAACTGGTGAAAGAAAAGTTCTTTTGACTAAGGATGATTGGATTAGATTCAAAAATGGAGAAATAGTGAGACTAAAAGACTTCTGTACTGTTGAAATCGATAAAAACGAACAAAAATTAAAATTTGTTTCTTGGGAATTAAATGAAAATGTAAAGAAAGGTAAAAACATAATCCATTGGCTATGTTGGAAAGATGCGGTAGTTTGTGTGGTTTTAGGGGATAAACCAAATCTCAAGTGGGGAGGGTTTGTTGAAAGAAATGTTTTAAAGGAAATAGATAAAGTCGTGCAGTTCGAAAGGTTTGCGTTTTGTAGGATTGAATTTGCAGATGAAAGCGGTGTTAGAGCAATCTACACACATCCCTAAGATTGAGAATCAAGGAAAATTTTTATTCTTTCAACAGCTTTTTTCAGAGATTCAATAGAGCAAGCGTAGGAAATTCTAACGTATCTTTCATTCCCATCACCAAAAGGTGTTCCGGGAGTTAAAGCAACACCGTTCATAACTAATTTTTCTACAAACTCATTACAGTTTTCAAAGTATTCGGGTATTTCTGGAAATATGTAAAATGCCCCCTCAGGTTTTACTGCTTTAAATCCCAATTTTTTTAGTTCTCGATATATGTAATCCCTTCTCTCTCTGAAAGCATTTCTAATCTTAGAAGTAAATTCGTCAAATATACCGCATGCAAACGCTTCTGCTACAGCTTTTTGAGCGAAAGCGGGAGCACAAACTCCATTGACTTGGTGAACTTTAAGCATAGTGTTTATCAAATCTTTTCTTGCTATTACGAAACCTATTCTCCATCCAGTCATTGCAAGAGACTTTGAAAATCCATTGACAACAACTACATTTTCGTAGTCAACAAGATTTACGGGCTTCTTTTCATAGTAAATTTGATCATAAATTTCATCACTTATCACAATAGCTCCACAATCTTCTGCTATTTCTAAGACAGCTTCAAGATTTTTTTTGGTTTCAACTTTTCCAGTAGGATTGTTTGGATAGTTAAGGAATATAGCAGACGTTTTTTTACTCGCACTTTCAGAAATTTTATTTATATCCAACTTAAATTCTGGATGTGTTCTTATTTGAATTGTCTTTGCTTCACACAATTTTGTATATATGAAGTAGGAGAGGAAGTTTGGAGTAGGTATAATAACTTCGCTACCTCTATCGATGAAAGAGAGAGATGCATTTATTAAACCTTCGCTACCTCCAGCCGTAACCATAACTTCATCTTTATCTACATGATATCTGTCTGCTATAGCTTCTCTTAGCTCATCTAACCCCAAGTTGGATGTATAATGCGTATAGCCCATTTTTTTTGCCTTACATGCAAAATCAATTATTCTCTCATCTGTATCAAAGTCAGGCTCACCTATGCTTAAGCTTACAACATCTATACCTTCTTTTTTAGCTTTAGCTACAATTTCAAACATTTTTCTTATCATAGATGTAGATATTTCTCTAACTCTTTCAGCTTCTCTCAAACTCTCACCCCAATATATCATTAAGATCAATCTCTTCCTCTTCAAATTCAAATTCATCAATATCCGGAATCTCTAATTCAAGATCTTCCTCAAAACTCTCACTTATATCAGCTGTTTCCTCTTCAATTTCTTCTTCGCTAACTTCCTCTTCTTTTTCAACTTTTAAGATTGCACTAACGGCATCTCTAATTTTGCTCTCATAGTAACTCAGGTCGGGGTTATAAATTTTCCAAGCCATCTCTACCAACTCACTCTCCCCTTTTTTCATGTCTTTAATTCTCTTAAGAGTTTGTTCAGCTGTTTCAAGAATCCAGTAGTTCATAACATCTCTTTCAACCGGAACTATAACTTCAGGTCTAAGAGTAACTAAGTTTGATGTTGTACCTTCAAATATCCTTACTTTGGAAACTATAGCCACTATTTCTGGTGGATCTATTTTTAGCAAGTTTTCCAATGCATCAGGTTGAAATTTTCCAACAAAACCTCTAAAAACGCCCGTAGGATCACTAACTCTAATTTTCCAAAAATCTGAATCTGGTCTTGTTTCCTCTCTATCCAGCAGTACTCCTACAATAAATACTCTGCTACAAAGTGTACCAGTTGGAAGTAATATTTGCACAAGTTTTTCGTCACTTTCAACTTTGTATGTTGCTTCGTTTAGTTCAAATGAGAACACTCTTTTAGCCACAGACCTCTTGAGAAATTTATCCAATTGTTTCACCCCCTATTTTGCTCAGAATTTCTTTTGCTTTTTCTACTTCGTCATATTGGAGAAACTCAATATCGTTTACTATTAGATATCTTTCACCCCTTCTCCCTTTAAATCTAAAGTATCTGCCCAAGAGTTTATTTTTTAACTCTGAAAGCACGATCTCTCTATCGTAGTGTTTTCTTGCTAATTCTATCGCTTCCTCAAGCCCGATTCCAGTAAGATTTTTTATATTTTCTTCATTTAATATTACTTCATAGTAGTTTTCTCCATCATCCATAACTCCTTTAATCCTGAGATCGTCGTAAGCTTCTGTTTTACCATGTATTGGACAAACACCCTTAGTCAAAACTCTATTGCAAATTTTACATCGTCTAATTAAACCACTATTCTGCTGAATTGCAACAAGTGCTCCAACAATATCAACGTCTCTTGGTGGCAAACTTATATCCTCGTCTATTTCTTCTATCCTACTATACTTGTTAATGTTAACTTGCATTTTACCTCCAAATCTATCTGTAACTACATTTGCAAAAAGATAATTTTTCCCTTCTTCAACTTCTGGTTTATTTGCTTTTGCCCAAATTACAAATTTGATTATACCCGTTTCATCTCCAATCAACCCCACTTGAGAAACATTTGGACTACTTGAATCCCACAGTTGAACAACCTTAGCTTTCAAGCTAATCCACTGTCCCGGTGAGCCTATATCGGCTATTTTTACAAGAGGACTATCTACAACGAGTTTATCTCTCGGTATATCTAATTCTTTTAGCAGATAGTTTGTTACTGTTCTAACGGCTTCATCTTCCGGAACTTTGAATTCATCTATTAGAAGTTTAAGCCTTTTATAAACATCTTTAATGTTTACATCGTATCCTGAATTTTTAAATTTTTTAACAACTTCTTCGGAAAGTTTATGAATCCTGTCCATAATAGTAAGTACACTTTCCGGTATATGTTGCTTCCGAACACAAATTTTAAATTCAGGTATAGTGTCTGCTATTAAAAGGGCCCGTAGCTTAGCCAGGTTAGAGCGTCCGGCTCATAACCGGACGGTCGAGGGTTCGAATCCCTCCGGGCCCACTTAATTATTAAAATTTTTTACGTCAAAACCTTTTAACTCAGGTTAGACAAGTTACCGGTCTCTCTTTCTTCGTTAATATTAAAGTAAAAAATCTCCACCCACTCAAAAAACGTAATTATCAGAATGTTAAAAGTATGTCTATGTACGTGCCATGGAGAAAAGTTTATTCATGGCACTGTGTCGCTTGCGGTAAATGTTGTATAGATTTCAAACCAAAACTAACCTACTATGAGTATCTGAAATTAAGAAAGACAGGATTTGTAGAGGAAAAAGCTGGGAGATACTACATAAAAAAAATTAATGGTAAATGTCCTTTTCAGATCGACAACTTATGTTCTTTGCAAGGTAGCTTAAAACCCATATCCTGTAAAGTTTTTCCATTCTTAGTAAGAAAAAAACCAGCAAAAAATGAAGATTTAGCATATTATGAATACGATGGGGAAGAGTACTACGTTTATGTTTCCACATACTGTAAAAATACAATTTTATCAAAAAACCCAACAGAAAATCTGAAAAAACTTGTAAAAGAAGCTATTGAATTAGTTATTGGGAGAAAAAGAGAAGTTGAATGGATTACATGGGTACAATCTTCAAAACCCAAAGTTTAAATTTTGTGAAAATATTAAGAATTTAATGCAAATAATTCCCGGTTCCCAAGGTTTGCTTGGAGTTAAGTTAAGTAGATTAACTGGATTTAGTCTTGGATACGTTCAATTAGAGAAACTCCCAAGCGGTGAAAAATACATTAGAGTTCCTCAACCTCCTGAAAATGCAGTTATAGTAAACAGCTTAGCTTACAAACCTGATGAAATGATTATGGAATCAATACTAATAGCAGAGACTTTAAGAGAATATGGTAGCAAAAAAGTATATGGTGTCTTTCCATACATGCCATATTCCCGCAAAAGATTTATTAAAGGTGAAGCTTTTCCTGCTAAAACTCTAATTTCCAACTTTTTCTCAGTGTTCGACAAGATATACGTTGTGGATTACCACCTTGAAGATTATATAAACGAAATATCAAAAAAAATTGAGATATACAACATAAGTGCAATGGAAAAACTTGCAGAAGTAGCTGAAAGTTTGGATGTAAAAGATCCAATAGTTGTCTCTCCAGATGAAGAAGGAGTTAGATGGGCATCCCGCTTTTCAAAGAAGTTAAATATTGATTACTTCTATTTAACAAAAATAAGAGTGGATGCCGAAAACGTTGTTATAGCGTCAAAACCACCGGATGTAAAAGACAGAGATATTTTTATAGTGGATGACATGATTTCAGCCGGATCTACAGTGATTCAAGCTGTAAAAGTTTTAAAAAAGGCAAAATGTAGAAAAATCTACGTTTTTTCAACACACGTTCTTGCAAAAACTGAAACTCTCAGAAAAATATACGAAGTTGGAGTAGAAGAAATATATGGGACTGATACAGTTCCAAGTCCCGTAAGTAAAGTTAGCGTATCTGAACTTATAGCAAAAGCTCTCAAATCTTAGGATTTTTTATCATTTTCCATTTCTGTCATTTTTTCACCCTCAATCATCTCTTTATATTCTCCTTCACTTAATTCAAGAACAAAAGATCCAACATAACCACAGTTTTTACACATATATTTTCCAGTTATACCACCAGTATCAAGAGTTATTTCAGTCGATTTACATACAGGGCATACTAAAATTGTTTTCATAAAATAGATTATGTAAAACCAATTATATACTCCTTTTGCCTGAGACAAAATATGGAAGTGGAAATAAGTATTGATGAGTTTGAAAATTGGTTGAGAGATAGGGGTTATGCAAAAATGTTTGGGGAAGAGAATTTAAGAATGTACCTTGGCAATGGACTATCAAGTCTTTTTTTCTCTAATAGCACGCTTTTAATGAGCTGTTTATTTACGAAACTTGGAATTCCATCTGAAAGAATTACAGATAAGGTGAGATCAGAAATAAGTAAAAGAGTAAAAAAGATATACGTTGACGAAAAAGTTCTTAAAATTAAATTAGATTTGTGAGACTCTTTTCACATATCTGCCCCTTTCTGCTATTTCTTCAGCCCTATCAATAACATCCTTGTCCCCCAATTCAAGATACCCTTCCAAAAAAGCTTTTTTTAAATTTTCCCAATTGTCGTAGTAGGCTCTTAAAGCTTCAAAAAAAATGTGCAAGTCAACACCCTTGGGCTCTATATCCGAATCTATAAAAGCCAAACCAAAATCTACAAAGTAAATTCTATTTTCTTTAAGAATAAGATTCATGGGTGTTACGTCCCCGTGAACTATGTTCATATTATGCATTTTTGCTAAATCTCTCCCTATGCTTTTACAAATTTCTTCGTTCAAAATATCTCTTACTGGCAATCCATCAATTCTTTCCATAACTATGGTGTCATCGACTACGTCAAGTACAATAGGTGTGGCTACACCCTGTTTTCTTGCGAGACTCATAAGTTTAACTTCTGTTTTTGTCCTCTTTTTCCTTAAAGATGTATCCAGCTCCTTAATTCTATATCTCTTTGGAATTCTTTTCTTTAAAACTACATTTTCATATATTTCTACTATAGCTTCTCCTCCAATATATTTCCTTAGAAGTTTTCCTTTAATAATTTCTCCTTTATATATAAATGAAGAGTCGCTAAACACATCTATCACCTTTCAATTGTACAACAGGCAACATCCTTTTTACAGAGTATAACTCCTTTCGCAGTTCTACTCTGAACGGGGACTTCTGAGATGTCGGTTCTTAGCAAATATCCATCAAAACTTAGAATTACAAGTTTTTCAATGCCTTCCACGACTTCTGCCATAATTACATCTCCTTTGTAGTTTATAACGCCCATGCTTCCTCTGGAAACTTTTCTATACTCTTTTACAGCACTTCTCCTTGCATAACCATCCTTAGATACTGTTAGCAAATAACCTCCATTTCTACAGCTAACCCATGCTACAGAATCTCCTTCTCTTAGATTAATTCCCTTAACTCCTTTTGCATTTCTACTAAGTTTTGGCACTTCTTTAACATCAAATCTAACGGTATAACCTTTTCTTGTGGAAATAAATACATCGTTTCCTTCAACTATACAAGCAAAGGCGATGTTCGAGGAAGAGGCTATTATTCCGGATCTCTTAGCGTTTTCGAACTCTTTTGCTTTTATCTTTTTGATGTATCCATCTTTACTTACTATCAGTAGCTCAGTATCATCAAACTCCCTAAGTGGTATTGCAGAAACAATATTGCTACAAGCAACAAAGTTTGTTAGCTTTACACCCTTCGCATGCCTATCAAATTTTGGAATTTCATAAGCATTTATCCAATATGCTTTGTTTTCACTGAATATTAACAGCTTATCTTTTGAACTGCAAACGGTTACAAAAGAAGGTTCATCATCTTTAAGCTGAATGCCTATTACACCAACTCCACCCCTTTTCTGTAATTTAAAGTTTAAAGACATTCTCTTAACAAATCCAGCCTTTGTGAAAACGATTAAACACTCCTCTTCACTAATAAGTTCTTCACTTGATATTTCTTCAACTTTACCAACTACTTCAGTTTTTCTTTTATCTCCATACTTCTCCAGTATGTATTCCATTTCTTTAATAATTATTTCATCAATTCTCTCTTTTGAGGATAAAATTGACATGTATTCAGCTATTTTATCTTTTAATTCCTTAAATTCCTTCATTATAGAATCAATTTCAATAGCTGTTAGCTTCTGTAATCTTGTTTGAAGAATTGCCTCAGCCTGCTTTTCACTCATGTCGTATTTTTTCATTAATGATTCCTTAGCTTCTTTTGGAGAACTTGAGGATTTTATTAGAGATATTACATCATCAATATTTTCTATAGCCTTTTTTAAACCTTCAACAATGTGTAATCTATCTTTTGCTTTTTCAAGTTCAAATTTAGTTCTTCTAATAACAACATCTCTTCTATGATTTACATAACATTCTATCATGTCTTTCAAATTTAAAATTCTTGGCTCTCCATCAACTAAAGCGAGCATAATCACACCAAACGTTGTTTGTAAGTTCGTGTAGGCATACAATTTGTTAAGGGCTGTATAAACGTCTTCTCTAACTTCTACTACAACTCTTATTCCATCTCTATCCGATTCATCTCTAACTGCCTTGCCATCAAGTTTGCCTTCTTCTATCAATTCAGCTATTTTTTCTACAAGTTTGGATTTATTTACAAGATAAGGTATTTCTTTAATAATTATTTTTTTACCTTCAATTTCAACTTTACCCCTAACTATTATTTTACCTCTACCTGTTTTATAAGCCTCTAAAACACCTTTATCACCGGCAATAATGCCTCCTGTTGGAAAATCAGGTCCTTTAATATACTTCATAAGCTCCTCTACGCTAATATCCGGATTTTTTATAAACGCTATAATTGCCCTACAAACTTCACTTAAATTGTGAGGTGGAATGTTTGTAGCCATACCCACCGCAATTCCCGTGCATCCGTTCACGAGTAAATTTGGAATCTTAGATGGGAGAACAACGGGTTCTTTTAAAGTTGCATCGAAGTTTGGTTGAAAATCAACTGTATTTTTATCTATGTCGCTTAAAATCTCCTCAGCTATCTTAGACAATCTCGCTTCTGTGTATCTCATTGCTGCTGGGGAATCTCCATCTATTGATCCAAAGTTACCTTGCCCATCTATTAGAGGATATCTCATTACAAAATCCTGTGCCATTCTAACTAAGGCATCGTAAACTGCAGCATCACCATGTGGATGGTACTTACCTAGTACATCTCCAACTATCCTAGCACACTTTCTATAAGGTTTGTTTGAGAAAAGACCCATTTCATACATTGAGTAAAGTATTCTTCTTTGAACTGGTTTTAGACCATCCCTTACATCTGGTAAAGCTCTACCGACTATAACACTCATTGCGTAATCTATGTATGAGCTTTTAAGCTCTTCAGTAATCTCTCTAATCAGCTCCATTATTCCGGAATATACCTAATTGTTATTTAATACTATACCCAAAAAGATATTAAGTATGCAGCAATTGTAGGTAAGTTTAAGAAAGGCAAGCCAGCCTGCGGTCTATCTGCAAACTTTGTTAACAAAATTAGCAGACCCAAAGCTCCACCAAACAGAGGTAATAGAGCTGCAAGTTTTAATCCAAAAATTACGGGAGAAACTGCAAATCTCTGGGCTGAAGCTACAAGAATGTTTGGTATAACGACATCTCCCACCCCAAGAAAAACTGCTTTTCTTTCATCTTCATTAATTTTTATATCTTTGATATCTCTTGAAATTGGTACAACAAACAACATTGGTATGCTCAAATCGGTAACTGATTCTGCAAGTGTAAGCATGTGTTTGGTTTTATACACTGATATAGCATCATAAACTGCAAGAATCAACATTAAAATTATTGCAGGAATTGGAGCTAAACTAATTCCAAATATTGAAATTACACCTATGGACAAGAAATAAGCTGCAATATCTATTACAATCCAGTTTGGTCTTTTTATAAGTGCTAAGATTATTAAAGCTGAAGGTACAAACCCAAAAACTCCAAGAAAAGGATAAAATGTGTAGTAACACGACAAAAAGATTACCATATACAGCATAGCTTTTAAAAAGGATTTGTACTTGGATAAAAATAAGACTATTCCGGTGAATAAGATTATTGCAATAAAATAGTATATAGAATTACTAATATTTTGTGGATTTTTGAAAGCTTGCATACCAGCAGCTTTGTACTGTGGTGTTAGTATAGCCCCAAAAAAACCGGCTGAAATATATATTGCTAATATAACTGCTATTACTTTCTTAGGCAGTTTTTTGTTCTGCTTTTTTTCTTCATTCATTCGCTCACCTTTATTTCAACGTAACTATCCTCTGATTCCCAAACTCTGACAATTACATTTTTCACCTTTCTGCTTTTTGCAACATTTAAAACTTTTCTACATACCCAAAGTGCTATATTTTCAGCTGTAGGTTGGTCCATCAATTCGTTTAGGTAGGTGTGGTCAAGTTCACACTTTAACTTTTTTATTTCAGAAAAGTCCATGATCATACCATCATCAAGAATTTCTCCTTCTACCTCCACTTCTACTCTCCAACAATGCCCATGTAATCTACAACATTTGCTTTCATAGGATAGATTGAGCTTATGAGCTCCGCTAAACCTAAAACTTGTTACTATTTTCGAAGAGATAACGTTCATATCATCACCTCCAAGGGAATTTCTATCGAAATAAGAAGGGGTATTTAAAACTTTTATTCCAAAGTAAGTCATACTATTAAATCATACTCTAAGCTCGCAATCGTAAATAACTTTAACTTCAAACTGACCAACAAGTTAGTAAAACAAGAGTAACAAATAAATTACCCCACTCATTTTTGCAAAACAATGGTTGATACCGAACTGCTGGAGAAGTTTTATTCGAAAATCTTTACAACTCCAAAGAAAAGAATTACAGTTTCCTTAGGAATTATTACCATACTATTAGCCTCAATACTGAATGGTGTTAATAAATCATTTTTTGCTAAAAGATATATTTTTATTGGACTCGCTTTAATAGTTCTCCTACTATTAGTTTCACGCTACATAAACTTAGCATTTAATAGTAGAAGAACTTTTTTTCTTGCATTATTAATATTAATCTTCATAGAAATTTTTGACTTCTTAGTAATACATTTTGGTTACTTTGAGCTGATAATTCTTTCTCCTGCAGCTTTATCAACTCTCATTACAATAGTTCTATACTTTACATCTCAGGCAGACTTAAAAAAAGTTATTATGGCTGTACTATTCTTGCTATTACTCCTCTATCCTGTTGACTATGCTTTCTCATTTAGTGCGCCACATAGAATGTTGAGTTACACAATTGCTACTGTTTTTGGTATTTTTCTTGCCTCAATTTATATAAAATATCTTGACAAAGAATTTAAAGGTATTAATATAAAAGATATGTTAAAATCTTTTATAATTTTCTGGTTAACAACCAATCCAGAGAAATTTGAAGAAAAGTTGCGGGAATATGGTATAAATTATAGGGGATTTATTAAATGCATAGAGTTTAAATGTAAGAAAAATTTTAAATTGATAAATACAGCTTTTCATCCCGGCCCAATGAGAAACGTTGGTGGAGCTAAATTGGTTGGCAGGATTTTGAATAACGAAAATACAGTGTATTTACATTCTGCAACCAAGCATGAATTGAATCCTACAAGTGAAAAAGATGTTGAGAAAATTGTAAACTCTATAGTATGCTGTAAAAAAACGTGTATTGCCGAAAAACCATTTAAAATTGAGGGAAATTACTATACACTCTACTGCTTTCCATTCAATTGCGTGACTTTAATTATTTTGAGTGGAAAGAATTTTACAGATGATTTACCTCCAAAATTAAACGAATATGCAGAAAAACTCTTTGGAGAAGTTATAGTTTGTGAGGCTCATAATGCTCATAAGGAAAGGAGTGTAGATGAAAAAGAAATAAAAGAAGCGATGGATCTAATAAAGAAAGCATCTGAAATAAAAGTTAATGAAAAAGTAGAGTTAAAATGTAGTTTTTCTGAAAAAAGAATTGAAACTGAAGATATATGTGGTTATGTTAGAGCTGTAATTTTAGATTATGGTGATAAAAAGTACTGTTTATTAATGATTGATGGAAACAACATGCTCTTAGATTTTAGGAGAGAGCTTGAAAGGATAGCTAAAGAAAAAGGTTTTGAACTAATTGCTATAACCACAGACAATCATTCTAAAACAGGCATTTCTCCAAAAATAGGTTATAAACCTGTAGGTAGTGATAAGAGAGATTTTGAAGTTTTAAAATTTTTAAAGAACTTTCTCAAGAAAGATGTAGAAAATGTGCTAAATATTACATACGGAAAAAACGAGGTAGAAGTAAAAGTCATGGGTAAAAGATTTTTTGAAGGTATTGAAAAAGGATTTAAAGAGATTGGGGAGAAAGCTCTTTACTTGTTCTGGGCTCTAATATTCATAGAAATGGTTGTTTCAATCCTTTTAGGCATATACGTTATTGTTTAAGGTTAGGTTACTACTTCGTTTAATCTTCCAATTTCAAAAGCTTTTTTTAGCTCCATCATACTGAGATCGAGTGGGTCTTCTATTTTCACTCCATGCTTTAAACTTAAATTTCTCATTTCTGGGGACGTTGGTCCTATGCATGGGTCTCCGGGAACTCTCATTGAAACATCAAATATTATGAACTCCAATTTATCGAACGAGTACGCTACAGCACCTTGCAAACCGAACAAACCAATCATACCGGGAGGATATTCTTTTTCACACACTCTCAAAAATTTCTCAGCTGCATCGTAAACCATTTCTTGTTTGCTTTCCCTCATAGTTACACCAAAGTGTCCAATTTCCTCGTTTTTAACAGGTACATCTATTTTCAATTGGTCTTTTGCGGGTAAGTTCAGGAAACCTTGTAAGTTAACTTGTCTTCTGTCACTAAAACCAACGAAGTCAAAATCACCAAAAACATCCTTAATTGCATAGCTGTGGAAGTTTGCGTTAAATCTTGCACCTAAAACGTACTCTTCTATTCTTGCTTTTTTTAAACCTTCTTCATCAATAACTCCTTCTTTTATAAGTTTTTCAGCTTGTTCATAGTAGTCTTCTGGTGATTTAGCGTAGAAGAACGCTCTTTCTAAGGGATTCTTAGCTTGTTGAACTTTAACTACAACAAGTCTATCTATTTCCTCTGGACTCTTAAACTCCTTTGGTATTCTAATACCAGCTTTCTTCAATAGATAGTATTGCCCTTTTTCATAATTTCTTTCCTCCGCTCTAAGTAAAAACCTGTTACCGTATATTGGTACTTCAAATTTATTTTCTATTCCATCATAACCAACATACACAGCAAAACTTCTGTTAGGTATAAATATTGTATTTAATTCAATCATTTTTTCCTGAATTTCATCGTTCAACATGTCTTTAAAGCGGTCAACTACTATAATTTCATCATAGAGGTGGGAATTGTATTTAGTATATAGTTTATCTCTACCTTTTTGAACCACTATTAAAGTCTTAAAACCCCATGCTTTTGCAGAAACACCTATCTCCTTAGCAGAATGTGAACCAAATATGCCTATTGTAACGTTTTTATACTCTTCAGCAATCTTTCTAACTTTTTCAGATATCATAAACCATATTACTTAAGTGCAATAAATTTGCTTTTCGTTAAATTGCCAACTTAAATACTCTTAAACTCAGCACATTAAATAACACTAATGCAAAGTAGATGGGAAATGTACAGGAAGTCTAAGCTTAGATCCTTTCAATTAGCTAAGGAAAGAAAAGAAGTAGATGAGTGGATGATACCCATACTTAACAAAATAAATAACAATGACTGCTATGTTACTCTTTCAAGTTGTGCTGGTAGATTGGCTGTAATGGACATGCCAAACTTTGGTAATAAAGGTGAAGCTATATTTTTGGGTAAGTGGCATGATATACCAGATCAGTTGAGTGTAAAAAAAGCGATAGATCGTGGTAGGAGAACAACTTGGCTAATTTTAAATCCCCCAATAATCCATATTGCATGCAAAAATTTAGAGTATGCAAGAAACGTTTTAATATTTTCACAAAAAGCTGGAATAAGAAGAGCTGGAATAATATCTTTAAAAAACTTTGTAGTGGAAGTTTGCGGACATGAAAGAATGGAGATACCAGTTAGATTTGGGAAAACTCTTCCAATAGATTTAGAATCTGTTTTGAAAATTGCAGAAATGAAGCTTAGAAGAAGCAGAGAAAAATTTCTTAGATTTTCTGAAATGTTCGAAAGCTGAAACCAAAGGCTTATCAATACTTTCAAACTTCAATATTAACATGAGAAGTTATGAAGAGTTATTGGAAAAGGCACTTTCAGAGTTACCTGAGGAAGTTATTAAAAGAGAAAGGTTTGAAATTCCAAAAGTGAGCATTCATAGAGAAGGTAGTAGAACTATAATTAAGAATTTCTCACAGATTGCAAAAACTATCAATAGAAGTGAAGAACACATCTACAAGTATCTTGTAAAGTCCTTGGGTACTGCAGGCTTTCTTGAGAGTGGGAGATTAACTCTACAAGGTAAGTTTAATGAAGAAGAAATACAGAAGGAAATAAATTCTTATGTTAAAGATTATGTTCTATGTAAAGAATGCAATTCCCCAGATACAGTGCTGGTTAGAGAGGAGAGAATACTCTTCCTAAAATGCATGGCATGTGGAGCAAAACATCCAGTTAGATCTTTCTAAAAAAACATGTTCAGAGTGAAAGTTTACAGAGTTCAGGGAGAATTCTTAGTTGCGATCTGCGATTCAGATATAGTGGGAAGAACTTTTAGAGATAAAGAAAGAAGACTAAAGTTAGAAATCTCTGAGAATTTTTACGGAAAAGAAGAAGTAAATGAGGAGAAAGCAAAAGACTTGTTAAAGAGGGCAACAATAGCGAATATAAGTGGAAGAAAAGCAGTTAATCTTGCAATAAAACTCGGACTAATTGACAAAGATAAAGTTCTTGTAATAGATGGTTGCCCTCATGCACAAATGGTAATATTATAAAAAAATTTAGCTGAGCAAGTCTTTCAAGCTGTAAAGAACTTTTATTTCCTCTACATATTTCATTTTTTCTATTTCCTCTTTTACGTTTTCTATTAGGTCTCTACTAACTGCGTGGACCATGAAGTATATTGGATATGGCCAATTTTCTGGAACAATTCTCTCAACAAGGTGCGTTATTTCCTCTCTCTTTGCAAGATTTTTTGCTAACTTTTCTGGATTGTCTGTTTTTACAACATGCATACCATTTTCCATAAATCCGATATGTCTTTCCTTTAAAACACCACTAAAATCCCTAACAATTCCCAATTTAATTAATTCTTCAATCAAATCAACAATTTCTTCCTCGCTATAACCCATTCCAGAAAAAGGTCTTTCAACAACATCCAATTTTTCAAGTTTTTTTAACAATTTGACGTCTAATCCAAGCTCCTCAATTTTTGGAACATCGAATTTCTCCTCTTTCTTTTCACTCCAAGATATTCCTCTATTTAAGTCATATTTAACATCCATTTTATACACTCTTTTTGTTGGCATGATTAAATATTCTTTTACTTTACACTTTTTCAAAACTTCCTCCGCCAACAACTTTACCGATTCATAATCTTCAGCCTTTAAAGTGAACCAGATGTTATAGTAGTTGTCTCTCCAGTAATTGTGCTTTGGTTTGTAGGAATTTATGATTTTAGCTACTTCTTCTATTCTCTCTGTTTCAACCTTAGCTGCCACTAATGCTGCTCTTTGCTGATTTGAAAATGCTCTATAATTTAGATTTGCACCGTATCTTTTCAAAGTTTTATTTTTATAAAATTCTTTTATTTTCCTAAATACAAATTCCTTATCTAATCTTAGTTCTTCAGCTAAATCAACGAGAGGTGTAGTTGTTAAAGGTAGGTTATACTGAATACCCATTAAGAGTTTTGTTGTATCCTTATCAAAAATTGATCTTGACTTCTGCATCATCTATCTCCCTCTTTCCAGAAACATACTCATCAACGAGTTTTTCAACCAATCTTTTAGCTCCTTCCACATCTTCCTTTTTAACAAGAGAAACAAAATCTGGATTTGATGCAATAACGAAGTAAAGCTTCATCCTCAACTGAACTGGTATATTTCTAGCTTTCATATACTTTTTCAAGTAGTACATTGCCTTTAAAAAGTATATGATCTCCTCATCTTCCTCAAGCATCTTATATATCGAATCTCTAACTTTTCTAGCAACAACACCGCTCTTACCTTCTGTTGTTACTGCAAATCTAATGCCATCAACTTCTCCTTCAAATGGAACAACAACTTCTGTCTTTTCTGCATCGTTTGCCAAATTTACAAGGGTTCTATATTTCTTTGCTATTTCAATTATTTTTTCGTTCATATCTGTTGTAGGAATAGCTACTGTAACTAAGTTAGCCCAAGAAATGTGCTCTTCTAACAGTTTATCGTCAAATGCGTTTCCCTTTATAAGTTCGACTTTTCCTCTTTTCTCAAGTTCCAGTAATTCATCACAAAAGTCGAGACTTAAAACTCTAACATTTGCCCCAGCATCAAGAAATTTTTTCGCTCTTGAAGTGCCCACTCCTCCTCCACCCAACACTAAAACGTTTTTTCCTTCAAACTCAATGTACAAAGGCAATCTCATTAGTGGCAGTAGGGTAAATCAGTAAAAAAACTTTGTTATTCAGTTCTAAAAACGAATCTACAAATGCTACCTCCGGATGCTCTACACTCTACTTCATCCCCTACGAACTTTGAATTAAACAAACCTTCAAGCAACCCCCAAGTGTATCCAAGTAACATCCAGCAAGCAGGCTGCTCTCTTTTTACCTTTAACTTTATAAAACCCGTTGATTCGAGTGAGTCCTCCACCTCAAGTATAAACTCGCTATCATTTATTTTAAAGTTCATTTTTCCCCATCCAAAGCACTTACCCCACACAGTTAACATGTTTCTCGCTACCATTTTCACTCTATCTTCATCCATCTTTCCATATTTTTTCTCGTATCTTTTTCTTATAGCCATTCCAGCAACTTTACCCCTATTTTTTGAAGCATTCACTATCAATCCTTTTGCAGCTCTACCAACAATTTTTTCCATCTCTACATACAAACCAGCAAGAAAAGTTGCATATATACATCCAAGAGGTATTCTGCCAAGAAATCTTTTTATACCTTCCTCATGAGCAACAAAGATTTTATCGAGCTCTCCTTCACTCATATCTGTTAAATCTTCATTAACTAAAATTTCGAACATGATTTCACCCCAGTAACTCTTCAACTCTTCTACTTGCCTTACCAATTTGAAGTAGTATTAAACCGAGATTTGCTTTTGGTGAAGTCATAACAACTAACAAAGCTTTTTCTCCAGCTCCGGTTGCTACTATCTTTCCGTTTGAACTTTCAACAACAACCCTATCTGGAATTCCTTTTCCAAGTTCAGTCATTGCAGTTTCTGCTGCTCCAAGCATTGTAGCACTCATAGCTGCAAAAGCTTCAGCATTAACATTCGCTGATATATCCGCTGCTATAAGCAATCCATCTCTCGACACTATGGCAGATGCTTCTATATCTCCCGTTGATTTAAGATCTTTTAAAATATCTTCAAGTTGAGATCTCAAACTCATTTTCTCCCTCCTTCCAAGAACCTACAAGGATATCGAGCAGAGCATCAATTACTTTAAAGATCCCCTCACCTTTTGAAGCTGAAATTGGAATTATAGGTACATCTTCTGGGAGGTACATCTTCTTTCTTATTTCTTCAGGCGATAGAGCGTTACTTAAATCTTGTTTGTTGGCTGCAACAACGTATGGCAACCCAAAGTGCGTTACCGATTCTAACATTTGCTTAGCCCTCGGAAAAGTTTCGGGTTTAGTGGAATCTACTACGAGAATTACTCCAAGAGCATCTTTACCAAGCATCCTTAGAATTGGGTCAAATCTCTCCTGCCCAGGAGTTCCAAACAGATCTATGGAGAAACCCTTGTATTCTAAATGGCCGTGATCCAAAGCTACAGTGGTCCCAAGTCTATCAACAGATAAAGCTACATTGGATACTGCATGGACAAAAGTTGACTTGCCAGCATTGTAGGGACCGGTAACAAGTATTTTAGGTATGTAAGCTCTAACCCCACCCGGCCTAACAAGTTTAAATAAAATTGATTTACTTTTAACGTTTTTCCAATCGACTTTTACAAGTCCATAGTAGTAGCCAAGGATAACTCTGTGATGAATTCCGCCTATTTTAACTATTGCATTTGATAAATCTCCCACGATTTTCTTAATTTTTTCAGGATACGGCCAAGATACAAAAGAAGTAATTAGAACTTTCCCTTTCTCCTTTACAAGTTTAAATATCGATTCAATACAACTAATTGACTCATCACCACAAACGTCTATTATAGAGGATATAGGTATATATATAACATCAAATTCTTCTAAAACATTTTTCAACAGACCACATACTTCATCAATTTTTAAAGGGTTTGCACTATACTTATACTTAGATGGGTAGCCAACGTACTCTGAATACAAATCTACAATTTCAAAGTTTTCAAAATCTTTTACATTCCAACCAAATTCTTCAAACTCAGCTAATATAGATTCAGGAGAAATTGTTATTGTTGTATAAGCACACTTCAAACCTTCTTCAACGTTCGTATATATTGTTTGCATGGCAAAAACATCACCCTCTACTTCCGGATTTATCCAATAAGTAAGTGTTTTACCATTGGGTATCTCATCGATTAAATCATCTAAAACAGGTATGCCGGTAACAACTTTCATGTTATTATCACTCCCCCTTCATCAACGTGAATTTCAAGCCAATCCGTTTTAGTAAATGGACTAACAAATCTTACAAATTTTTTTCCATTTTCCTCTTTAAATTCTATCATTCCGTTAAATAATTGTTTTAAAGTAACTATCGTTTTTTCATCATGCATACCTTCTTCAACAATGTAGAATGCTATAGCTCCCGTCATCTTAACTCTACCGGTAAGAATGTGCAAGAACCTGAAAACTGTTTGCAAGTTCAAATACATTAACAAAGTAGATAGTGAATCAAAAACCAGAATTATATTTCTGTTACCTTTTCTCCAAAATTCTTCAAGAAATTTATTTATTTTAGCTGAAATTCCAGTTAAATTCATTACAGTTTCTCTTTTTATAGCTTCAGTGTCCTTTGCATCTCCAGTCATAGATTTGGTTACACAATCTATAATCTTCACAGTATTACTATCGTATTCCTCACCAAACCAATCTATAAATTGTTCTGCTGATTCTCTCGTTAAAACATATATTCCGCAATAACCGGCTTTTACAAATTTTTTGAACATTGTCCTTGTAAACATTGCTTTTCCAGCAAAAGTGGGGCCATATATCATGATATTGGATCCTTTTTTTAAGCTAACACCGGGAAGTATACTCTCCTGTACTCCCATATTCATGATTATGATGTATTAAAAGACATATATTTTAGTTGCGATTGAAATATCAGAAATGCTTTACGAATTTAATAAAAAATTAAGTTTAAATAATTCTGCGAATAGCTAAAGCAATCACTAATCCTAAAATTGCAGGTAAAAGGGATATAGGTGACTTTTTCTCTTCTTTGGGCATTAACCCCAACTTTACAAGTGGATTTTCTCCCACACTAACCCAGTTGGCATTCATACTCTTAATACTATGCTGATTTCCAAGATCTACTATTTTAAGTGTTTCAACGTATCTCTCAGGATTGTGTTTTAACATTACAACGTCTGCTTTAAGTCTTGCCCACCACCATTTGTAAGATTTGAAGTCTTTGAAATACTCACTACTTATATTGCAATCTTTAAACAGTTTACTCCAATTGAAGCCAATCACAATAGCCTTTGCATAACCATTTTTACTTACTTCAACGTATATTCCAGCTAAATCTTTATATTTTGGATAAAGTTTATCCTTTTGTTGAAGATACATAACAGCCATTCTTCTTTTGCCAACCGTAGCATCAAACAACTCCTGAAAAACATCATCCTTACACCAAGGTGGTATTGCCCAAACTATCAATGTTTTATTGCTTAGTGGATAATGTACTTCTAAGTATTTGGCTATGTAGTATCCTGAAATTAATCCCGGACAGACATGATTGTGTAATTCAATAGCATTCAATAAGTATTTGGTATCATTTGGAAATTCGCTCCAGATTGTAACAATTGTAATTATGCTAAATTCGTTTCCATCTAAAGTTTTGTTTGTGAAGTGAACGTTCCAGTTTTTAGCTTCACTCTCATTTATTAGTTCATTTGGATCTATTTTAAGTTTAATAGCTTTTGAAAACATTTCACTTGGAGTGGAATTTTGAATATCTCTCTTAGCAATACCATTTCTTACTTCTAAGTATAATCCTTCCTTAGTTTTTTTATTGTAAAACATAAACCATAACTTCGAGTTTATAGGTCTATTAACTTGTATTAAATTACCTTTACCATAACTAGCACCACTGCCATCCATCACTCCATCATAAGCTCTTGCAGTATTTTTTCCATCAAGCAACACATGTCCCGCATCAGTTATGACAAGAAGGTTTTCACTACCTTTTTTAATAGAGAGATTCTCAATTGCCAATTTTGCGGCTTTGTACCCTATACTGTACATTACATCTTCTCCTTGAGCTAATGGTATGAGAATGGTAGCAATAATTACAATTAAACATAGTATTTTCCCAATTTTTGACATAGTACTCACCCTTTAGTAACACTTGTTCGATGAATATTTATAACCTTTATTAACTTTGTTTCCCTTATTTATTATTTTGTTTATTATATTTTTGTTATATTTTGTTTTAAATTTTGTTTTAAAATTCTAAAAACAGAAATCAAAAAATAATTTAAAAATAATTTAAAATCAATCTTTTGAGACCATATACATTAAAAGGGCAAAGCAAATAAGCAAGGGTATTAGGAAAGCCAAGGTTATCGCGTACAAACTGTTCATAGTAGTTAGCGGGTTTGGTTTTGCCATATTGAGAATGTTTTCAAGTTGCTTTACTACATTAGACGGTAATCCAGAAACGTTTGCTACGAGCATTGGATATTGGCTAAGTGCATTAAGTAATTCACCAGATACAACAGAAATCATTGCAGAAACACCTGCAACTTTTGCAGCTAAGCTTTTTCTTGACCTTAGATAGAGAATGGCTGCTATGAACTGAATTACAACAAAGATTATCTTAAAGATGAATAGCCAGCTAATGTTATACTCAGCATGCATACTAAAGATAAATCCGAGTGCATTTGCAAATTTGTATGGAGATATAACTCTCAAAGTCTCAGCATATGCTACACCAAGTAATACTGTAATTAATAGAGTTACAAGACCATACTTTGCAAATTTAATAGATAACTCTTTGTTTTTGGAAAGAAACGCTGATAGGATGAAAAATGTTAGAGTATATGACGCAAAAATACTCTTTGGATACAATACTAAGAAAGTCGGATTCATTAAAGCTTGGATTGTATTTAGATGTAACTTGGGTTGTAATTCTAAACCAATTGGTGCGTTTAAGAATCCAAATATTGCTCTGAATCCAAGTGGAATTAGTATGGCAGAAGTCATCATGCACAATCCAACTAAGAAATGGGTATTCTTGGATAATCTATCCCATCCATACCAGTAAACAACAATTGATATGAAGTGCAAGCAAATAAGCAGTATAGATATTGCAAATGGTACAAAGGCTATGTTTCCTGCCAAACCAATAAATCCCGGATAAAAGCTAAGTAAAAATACCGTGAAAGCAGTACCGAGAACACCACCCAAACCATAGGTTGCAGCATAGAACTTCATAAGTTTTCTTGAAGTTAGAATTAGTTCATCGTTCCCACTTTTTTCTCCAGCTCTCTTCATTAGAGGGATTACAGTAGATAATCCTATTGCTAAGTTTACCAACAAAATATGTAGTCCAAAAGTTAAAGCTAAGAATTCTATTATCATGCTTTCACCTCCCCTGCCTTCCAGAGAAATCTATAGACAGCATAACAAAGAACAATTAGCAATCCTATAAAGTAAGCTTCTACTAAGAAGTCCACCCAAAGTGGCGGTGGATTTATTGTGTGTGCAGTTTTTACATCCATTATTCCATATATTGTCCAAGGTTTTCTTCCTATTTCTCTCACCGCCCATCCGAGAAAACTAACTAATTGGGCTATTAAGGGCAATATCAGGAAGTACTTTGAATACACATACCTCTTTTTAATGAACAAGAAGTAGGCAAGAATTAAAGTACTTAACCCAAGCAGAACTGCGAGTGTTATCTTAGTGTAGTAAAGCCAGTGTATTATAGTTGGTGGTCTAAGCCAGAGAGGTATCTGATTGTAGGAGATGTAGTTCTTTACACCAGCAAGAGTGTACTCTATCTTTTCAACAAAAGGTGGAGAGCCATAAAGTATTGCAGCAAATTTTTCTCTATTCCACTCAGCTACAGCTACACCCATTTCATGTCCACTAACAAAACCTTGATAGATTATGGAGACTAATGAGAATAGCACACCGTACTTATACCCAAGTTTTGCATGTTCGGATTTTCTTTTGTATGCTGAGTAGCCGAAAAACGCCATTACAGTGAAAGCTGATACAACAATACCTGAACCAACAGCATGAAGAACTGATGGAACAAATACTGGGGATTTGAAAGTTATTGTATAAACACCTATATGCTTGACTGTATTCAGCATTATGGCATCGAGAATTGCCATTGTCGAAACGTTTGCAAGCTTAGTTTTTGCAGATGATGTTAAAACACTCCATAGAATGCTTTTTGATAGAGGCTTACCTGAAATTGCATCAGCCACAATTACCTTTACAATTTTACTTGGCATAGCAACAATTACACTGTTTCCAGTCTTACCAAGAACGTCCATTCCTGCAAGTTGCAATGCTGTGACATTCAAAGCTGAAACTATACTGTTTGGAACATAAAGCGTTAGCTTTGGAAAACTTTTGGCATAACTCCCAAGCAAAATTCCAGTTGGAGCTTGCATGTAGCAATTAACACTCACTATCATTGTAGCTGAAAACCAAGCCCCAATCAAAGCCAAAGTTCCAACAAGAACATGTACTTTTTCAGGCAACCTCCCCCAACCGTAATAATACATGTATATAAATACAACTTCCATCATGAATGCAAAAATCTCAGCATACAACGGGAAATAAATGTATTTTCCCGCTATTTCAGTGAGATTTGGCCATAATAGGACAAGACCAAACTCTGCAGCAGTACCCATTGCAGCTCCAACTGCAAAAACCATTATAAATCCCTTGGCTATTGTTTTAGATATTTTAAGCCATTTTTCGTCCTTTGTTTTCAGCCATACTATCTCTGCAATCACAGCCATCAGTGGTAAACCTAATATGTATTGCAGTATAATCCAGTGCACTTCTATTCCAATCATTGATAGCAATCTATCTGCAAATGCAGGATAGCTTACCCAATTCATCACACCACCTCACAATCATTATTGTGAAATATTTCAATTATATTAGTTTTGATTGTATCTGGTTTTAAATTTTTCTATCCAGTTAGATAAATCTATCCACATTAGGCAAAACTACTACACTAAGGTTGTTTGTTAAGCATAAGCTTAGACGTTTTGTACAGCTTTTTTAAGTAAAACAGGTAAGGAACTATAGTTAATACTGGAATTAAAACTGCTAAATTAAACCATTCAGGTAGTCTCCCTGAAAAAGCCCCTTCAAAAACACCAACTTCAACAAAAAGCAGAGATATACTCAAAATTAATGTGTAGCTGAGCATAGCTTCAAAGTACCTATCTATCAGATAATCTTTAAGCTTGTTATTTCCATATAAAATAAAAGCTGGTAACTTTATCAAGTAGGGGTAGTTTTCTATTATTTTAAATCTATACTTTGTTAAAACCAATATCAAAATAGGCGCAATGCTAAACAAAAATGGTATTATTAACAGAATGGTTTTACTACCATAACTGTCTGCTGTACCGCTCACACCAAAGTGAGTTGCAACTGTACTGGGGAGAGTAAAGTAATAATAAAATGCAAGAATCCACATCATTAAAACAGAAATAGTTATTGCAATCGATAATCTCTTAATCGCTTTCATAAAACTAATTTTATAGTTTAACATTTAACAGTTGTGACCGAGAACTTTATATATCCATACAGCTAAGAAAAAATTGAAGCGGGGTGGGGTAGCCAGGTAATCCCGGCGGGCTCATAACCCGCAGATCCGTGGTTCAAATCCACGCCCCGCTATAATCAAATAAAAACACCTGCTACCCTACCTTTTATGATGACAAGATGTAGAAAATGTGGGACTGTATTGGAATATCCTACTCAGTTCTGTTTAAACTGTGGAGAAATAAATGCTGATGCTTGTTTTGTGTATTTTGATGATGAACTTAAGTTATTTTTCTTTAGAGTTTATGGGCAATCTGTATTCGTAGAAAAATATTCTTTCTCCGCATATCCAGACTCACTCAGAAATTCTGTAGAATTGATAGCTGAAAGAATTCATTGGAGGAGAATTAAAGAAGTTATAGTATCAGGTGTTGACTTTAAAGAACAGTTGTGTGCTGAAATAATACAGAAATACTCGCTTTCAGATGTAAAAATTATCAGAGTTAAAGGAGAACTAAATGAAATTTTAGAGAACATAAAATCTAATCTGTTATTAACAAGAAAACTAAGAAAAGTTAACCTTAGACCTGAAGAAAAGATAGGGGGATCACACACAACAATAATTGGTGGAAGGGAGGGTAGAAAACTATTGCATAAAGTTGCTAAATGTGAATATGTCAAAAAAATAATACCAGGTGTGATTGAGGGTTGTAGCACTTCGAGTGGAGGAGGTGTAAGACTAAAATTGACGAGAAGTGATGAGAAAGGAAACATAAAAGCTATACTTATTGATGGTACAAGTGTGCAGAAAATACTTATAATTACTACTGCTTCTTGCAAAGACGAAGGAGAGTTTATTAGAAAGATGCTTTCGGAGGGGTGATAATATGTCAAAATCAAAAGATGAATCAAAAAATTTACCTAAAAAAGAAAAATTTTCAGAATGGTACCACGAGTTAATTCAGAAAGCTGAAATTATGGATGTGAGATATCCAGTAAAAGGTCTTTACGTGTGGTTTCCATTCGGTTTTAAAATAAGGAAAAATGTGTACGATATTCTAAGAGAAATAATGGACAGGGAACACGACGAAGTTTACTTCCCAGCTTTAATACCAGAAACCGAGCTTGGAAAGGAAGGAGAGCATATAAAAGGTTTTGAAGATGAAGTTTACTGGGTAACTCATGGAGGTAACACACCCTTAGATATAAAATTAGCTCTAAGACCGACAAGCGAGACTGCTATGTACCCAATGTTTAAACTATGGATAAGGAGTCATGCAAATTTACCACTAAAAGTTTATCAAATAGTAAACACATTTCGCTATGAAACAAAACATACAAGACCGCTTATAAGATTAAGGGAGATAACATCATTTAAAGAGGCTCATACAGTTCATGCAACTTTTGAAGAAGCAGAAGAACAAGTTAGAAAAGCTGTAAGTTATTACAAAGAATTTTACGAAAAATTAGCTATACCTTGTATAATTTGCAAGAGACCTGAATGGGATAAGTTTCCCGGAGCAGTTTATACAATTGCGTTCGATACAATAATGCCAGATGGAAAGACTTTGCAGATAGGTACTGTGCATAACTTAGGAGATAATTTTGCAAAAACTTTTGAAATAACTTATGAAACGCCCGATGGAGACCACAGTTTTGTTCATCAGACTTGTTACGGAATATCTGAGAGATGTATAGCAGCTCTTATATCAATACACGGAGATGATTTGGGATTGGTTTTACCTTTTGAAGTCTCACCTGTACAAATAGTAATAATACCTATACTGTATAAAGGAAAAGAAGAAATCGTACTAAGGTTTTCAGGAGAAATATACAACGAGATAAGAGGTAAATATAGAGTGATTATGGATGATAGCGACGAAAGACCGGGAGCAAAGTATTACAATTGGGAAATAAAAGGTGCAGCTATTAGGATAGAAGTAGGACCTAAGGAAGTAGAAGAGAATTCAGTTGTTGTATCTTTTAGAGATGAAAGAAAGAAGTTTAAAGTTAAAAGAGATGAATTAACTGAAAAAATCGATACATGGGCTAAAGAGATGAGAGAGAGAATATACAATAAAGCGTTAGAAAAGTTTAAAGAAAAAATAAAAATTTGTGAAAATCTGAATGAAGTTAAAAATTGGATTAAAGAAGGAGTGGTTCTAACGTACATGTGCGATTCTAAAGAATGTGGAAGCGAGCTTGATGAAGTAGGCAATGTATTGGGAGAAATTTTAGAATTGCCAATAGATGTAAAAATGGAAGGAAAGTGTGTTATCTGTGGTAAAAAAGGTAAACTTACAGCAATAGCTAAAACTTACTAATGTTGAGGGTAAAGTTTAAATGCTCTTTCAATCTTTCTTATTTCGGAGCCGCCGTAGCTTAGCTGGTAGAGCGTCGGCCTGTTAAGCCGATGGTCGCAGGTTCGAATCCTGCCGGCGGCGTTTATTTTCGTTTTTACGTTTTATTGTAACTTTTAGAGAGCATATCCATCAGGTAAAACTTAACTAAGTAAATCTACAAAAAATAACATCCCACAAAAATTACTGTACAATAAATAAAATACAGTATTAAAAAATCAATTAAACAATTTAACAAATCCTTAGTAACTCAACTAATTTACTCAACCACTTCAGCAAAAGCGTACTTTTTTAATACCTTAACCACCCTTACTGTAACATTGTCCCCAACATTTGTTCCAGGAACAAATACTACGAATCCGCTTACCTTAGCTATCCCATCTCCTCCGCTTCCAAGGGCTTCAATTTTCACACTTCTAACATCCCCGACTTTTACGGGTGGTTTTCTAACAAATTCTTCCAAATTTGGCACCTCCAAATTTCAACTCATCAAGTTTTAATTATAAAATATATAAAGTTTTTGGTGAAATAACTGTAACTCGGTAAAAACTCAGTAAAAAATATTAAAAGTGTAGAGTATCTCTTTTACTTATGCTTGACATACTTAGGATAGAAGCTAGTAAAGCGGCTGAATTAATAAGAAAGGCAGATAGTGTTCATATATTCACACATTACGATGCTGATGGAATTAGTAGCGGTGCTATATTAGCTATAGCTGTAAGTAGATTGAATAAACAATTTCATGTTACTTTTTTAAAAGGGCTTAATACAGTTCCGGAGAGTGATTCGGATTTAATAATCTTATCGGACATGGGTAGTGGTTATCCAAACATAGTATCCAAAATAGAAAAAGATGTAGTTATAGTTGACCATCATGCTCCTGTGGGCAAAATTGAGCCATTAAACGATAATGTTGTCGTTCACGTTAATCCACATTTAGCGGGGCTTGATGGTACTTACGAACTATGTGCAAGTAGTACAGCATTTATAGTTGCAGATTGCCTTGGAAATAATGATGATCTAACAGCTGTATCAATTGCAGGAATACTTGGTGATAAACAGAAAATTGTGGGAGGTAACGAGGAAGTTGTAAAAAGAGGGTTAAAATCGGGGTACATAGAAGTTAAGAAAGGGTTAAATCTTCATTCTGGAAAACTAAGAGAAGTACTACAATTATCCACTGAACCATTTTTAGATTTCTATGGTAAGGATGAGGAACTTGATGAATTCTTAAAAAAAGTTGGACTTAGCGGTGAAGAAGATGTAGATTCGCTAAGTAATGATGAAATAAGAAGACTTGCAAATGCTATAATCTTAAAGTTATTAAAACAGGGAGCTTATGAGGGTGTAATTGAAGAGTTCGTAGGTAAAAAAATAATATTAAAAAATGAGTTAATAGAGAACGCAGTAACTTACACAGATGTCATAAATGCTTGTGGAAGGGCTACAGCATGTGGTATTGGTTTTGCAATTTGTTCAAAAGATGAAAAATTTCTTGAAAAAGGATATAATATCTGGAAAAAATTTCAAATAGAGCTTTTAGATGAGATTACCAAAAGAAGAGAAGAAATAAAAGAGGGAGAATGCATAAGGTATTTAATAATGGAAAAAGCTCCATCCACGGGCCCTATAGCAACTGTATTATCCAGATACATCTATTCAGATAAACCTTTTATAGCAGTAAATATAAAGAATGATTCTGCAAAAGTTTCTTCAAGGGCAAATCCAAAAATAAAAGTCAACTTGGGTGAAGTTATGAATGTAGCAGCAGAAAAGGTTGGTGGAAGAGGCGGTGGGCATAGTGTAGCAGCTGGAGCAATTATACCTGCTGATAAAGCTGAAGATTTTGTTAAAGAGGTGGATAAGCTTTGTTGTGCGATGCTGAAACCTTCTTAGAAATAGATGATGCAAAAATTGTTGCTAAAGCGTTAAAAGTTGATGATCCCAGTTGGTGCAATACTAAATTTAGCGATAACAAGTTGATTATTCAAATAAAAACAGATAGAGTAGAGAGTTTGATTTCGGCTTTTGAAGACTACTTCAGAAATATAAAAGCGGCTGTAGATACTTTAAATGCCCTAAATAATAAATAAGAGGTGAGAACACTATGGAAATCTATTGCGATGTTTGTAAAGAGCAAACTGAACATGAATTGATTAGAGCTGACAAAAATCTGTATAGATGTAAAGTTTGTGGTAGTGTTGTAGAGCTTAGAGAAGAGAAGGAAATTGAGTTAAGAGCAATAATAAGTTCTGGAGCCGAATCTGAAAAAGGTAAGCTTAAAGTTAAAGCAGATTCAATTCTTGAAGTTGGAAATGAAGTTGTTGTAGAAGTTGAAGATGGTTTTAAGGTTGGAGAGATTACTTCTCTCGAATTTAAGAATGGTTCAAGAGCTGAACATGCTTTAGCCAAAGATGTATCTACTGTTTGGTTAAGAGATGTAGGAGAAGTAATTGTTAAAATTAGTTTACATAAAGGAGCTATTACTACTCCATATAAAACACTCGTTTCAGGAGATACTGAATTTGAAGTTGGCGAAGTTCTAGAAATAAACGGAAAACACTTTAAAATAACAAGAATAAAGCTAATAAATGGAAGATTGCTAAAGAGAGAGGGTGATAAAGCTGAAGCCAAGGAAATAAGAAGAGTTTATGCTATGTACCAATATAAAGGCAAAAGAAATAAAAGAAGGAGAAGATGAAAATAAGATTGAGAGATTTTATAAAATTCGAAGATTGTTATTTTTCTGTAGTATCATACTTTAATGATGAGTACGTAAAATGCTTACTTAGGTATATCCCGTTATCTATTGCTAAGGAAATTAAGGAAAAGAGAAATGAATACGTAAAGCTCAGTCATAAAGAAGCCTTGAATTATTTTAAAGAATATCAGAAGGATGGAATATTTATTTTACCAAATTCAGATTTAAAAGTGTTGAAACCTGAGATTCTAACACCAGAAATAATAAAAAAAGACCATATAGTTTCAAAAATTTACGAATTCTTTTCAAATATACCAAGTACACACAAAGGCGTTACTGGATCAAGGCTCTTAGGGTTAGCAGAAAAAAATTCAGATGTAGATTTTGTTGTATATGGCAAATACTGGAAAATTGCAAGAGAATATTTGAAAAAATGTATTGAAAAAGGAATTCTTTCACAACCAAACTGGAAAAAAATATACAAAAAAAGAAAACCACACATAGACTTCGATATTTTTGTTGCTCATGAGATAAGAAAGTACAATAGAGCTGTACTTGACGGAATATACTTTGATTTACTATTTGTTAGAGACTACAATGAGCTGTATAAATACCCAGAAATTTCAGGAAAAAAACTTGGAGAAGTTACTCTTGAAGGAACAGTTATTGACGATTCTGCAATATTTGATTATCCGTCAAGGTATCCGCTTAAAGATGTATGTGTTAAATCGAGTGTTAAACCATTAACAAGCACAAAAATAGAAGTTCTATGTTTTACACACACCTATACCGGACAAGCATTTAAAGGTGAGAGAGTAGAAGTACATGGAATTTTAGAAAAGACTGTTGAGGGATACAAAGTTATTGTTGGAACTAAAAGAGAGTGTGATGAATATTTATTTTCCAAAACTTTGATTGATCGAATATGATAGTTAGTTTTCTTTCTGGAGGTACTGGAACACCAAAGCTTCTTAGGGGATACTCAAGTATATGCCCTGAATTCAATGTTATTGTAAATGTGGCAGAAGATGTGTGGGTTTCAGGAAACAAAGTTTGCCCAGATATTGACTCCGTTATTTATGCAATTGCAGACATCATAGACGACAAAAAATGGTGGGGGATTAAAAACGATAGTTTTGTTACACATAGAAGGTTAAAAATGCTTGGTTTTGATGAAAAAATGATGATAGGCGATTTAGATAGAGCCACACATATTATTAGAAGTGAACTACTTAGAAAAGGCTACTCTCTAACAGATGCGACAAGAGAAATAAAAAACATGTTTGGAGTTAAAGCTGAGGTACTTCCAGTTTGTAATGAAGAAATATCTACATATATAAAAACATGCGATGGATGGTTGCATTTTCAGGAGTTTTGGGTGTGTAGTAAAGGGGAGCCTGAAGTTTTAGACGTAGAGTTTAGAGGAATAGAGAAAGCTAAGTTAACGAATGATGTTAAATTCGCAATAAAAAATAGCGATGCTGTTGTTATAGGCCCCAGCAATCCTATAACAAGTATAACTCCTATAATTGAGATTGAAAACATGAGGATGCTTTTAAAGAGTAAATTCGTGTTGGCAATATCACCTATAATCGGTAATAAACCAGTAAGTGGTCCAGCTGGAAAATTGATGAGAGCTTTTGGTTTAGAAGTCTCTGCAAATGGCGTCGCCAATTACTACTCTGACTTTTTAGATTTAATTATAGTTCACAGTGGAGATACGTGTGAGTTTGAGCATATTGAAACAAATATATTAATGAAGTGTAAAGAAGATGAAGTTAGGCTGGCAAAATTTTTAATCAACACCCTAAGAGAGTACATAGGATAAAATTTTTAAAATCAGTTAATCAGTGTTTAATGTAGATGGCCCGGATGGGGTAGTGGCTATCCTCTGGGACTGTGGATCCCAGGAGCCGGGTTCGAATCCCGGTCCGGGCCCTTCTGATTCGAGTTTTAGTTTTTGCTATGATTTAATTATGATTTAATATTATTTACTCGTTTGTTAAGCATTTAATAAGGCCGTACTCACCTAAGGCATATTTTCCAGAAATTTTACTTCCTGGGGTAATACATATTACAGCCGTGCTTACACTCTGTCCTGCACCTTTACCAGACCATTCTAAGCCCACAAGAGGTTCAATTTCACCCAATTCTAATCTAATTTTGTTTAAAATTGCATGAGCTACAAGAACATTCAAATTTTTGATAATTGGATATTTATTACTGAGTTCGAAATCAAACTTTCCGAAAACTTTACCGTTAGTTTTTTGCATTGCTATTAACTTTAACTTGCCTAATCCGTAATTTTTTTCTCCACCTACATGAATTAAACTTAAAACGTTTCTCAACTCTACCCTTTTGTTATTATTCACTCTCTTTATTATTACATCCTCCTCTTTGCACTTCTCGATTTCTACTTTCTTATTTTCTGCTTTTTCTTTTACAAACAAATAGCCAACCCAGTAGGTATCTACTGTTTTATTACCGATTTTGACCTTATTTTTTATAAACTCGAATTCGTGCAGACTTCCTTCTTCGGCTGTCTTTGTACCGGAATCTAAAGCTGTTGAAACGAACGAACCTACGAAGCTTTGTTCAAATTCTTCTTTAATTTTTTCGCCGAACTTTATTCCTTCCTGTGTATATTTTGGCAGAAAAACGAGATAGTTATCAGTCTCATACTTGTTCCAGTTTTCCGGATCTTCCATCTCATTTTTCCTTATGGCTGGGTAAAAGTAAGTCGTTCTGATGTTTTCTCTGACGAAATCTCCTATATCTCGATAATCTTCTGCTTTTGGGTAATTAAATAAAGCCCTCGTCAAATTTGCAGTTATAGCTCCCCACATTGCTCTACCTGTGATGTAATAGCGGGTTGTTTTCAAAATGCCAACCTGCTTGTATCCTATGTGCACTGGAGCTTCAGCTTTAAAGATTGTAATATAGCAGTTCCAAGCCATTATTAATCACCTTTTTGCATAGCTTTAGCTCTATATCTTGCATAGACAAGCATTCTTTCTAGTAGTTGTCTTGCGAGGAGTGTTTTTTGGATACTCTCCGAGATTTCAAGTGCAGCTTCTGTTAAATCTTCTTTATTTGTCAATTTAATACATTCACTCTTTAAAAGTTCTAAGCTTTTATTTTCAATAACTTTTGCGTATTTCTTTTCTTTTTCACTTCTGCTTTTAAGCCAAACTGCATATGCAAGTAATCCTTCCCCTATAATGATACCTAAAGCCTTATTGGCTAATGTTTCAATTTTTTCTAAATCTTCCTTTTGTTGTTTAAATAGTTCAGGTATGCTAAAACCAAATTGGGCGGAAATCATATCTAAATTATCGCTCCCTATCATTTTTTATCACCTATATTAAGAACTTTCAACCTACCGAAACCTCTTGATCCCATGCCTCCAACCCCTAAGAACTCAAAGTATCTGAGCCCGTCTTCAACCGTTTTTATGATCAAATCTGTTTCCCAGTCGTTTAGTCCAAAATGTTTGGGATTCTGATAAGTTATTTCAAACCAGAAAACCGTTCCTCTTGGAATTGCTTCGTAAGTGAATAAAGCTC
>JALSLC010000030.1 GCA_026988525.1 Archaeoglobaceae archaeon | reverse complement strand
CTTTCCATACCTAACATGGTCAAACCTCCTCAATGAAACCAAGCTGACTAAGGCAGCTTAGAAAAGCCATTGGGCTTAATATAATACTACTTTAATTTTTTAAATTTTTCTGTTTTAGAGACTCTACTAAATTGTTGTTGATATAACGTTTTGCGGGTATGTGAAGTCCTGAGCGTTAGCGAAGGATTTGGGCGGAAGGGCATAGCCCTGTAGCCGTATGTCCGCTGTTATACGCCGTCTCGTACATCAATCTCTTCCTCCCTAAGATAATCAAAGAGCTTAGGTGCTTTGAATTCGTGTAGAAAATTTTTGATTCGTTTTTCTGCCAGTTTGATGTATTCTTCGTTTATCTCGTATCCAACATAATATCTTCCTGTTTTTATAGCGGCTATTGCAGTCTGCCCACTTCCCATAAATGGATCTAAAACAACCTCTCCTTTAAATGTATATAATTGGATGCACCTATACGGCAACTCTACGGGAAATGGAGCAGGATGCCCTATTTTTCTCGCTGAAACTGCCGGAAATGTCCATACGCTTTTTGTAAACTCTAAAAATTCTTCCTTTGAAATTGTGCTTTCTCTTCTTTGAGGATTCTCCCTTTTAAAGGTGTCTTTTGAAAAAACAAGGATGTATTCGTGGATGTCTCTCAAAGTAGGGTTTTTAGCAGATAACCAGCTACCCCAGGCAGTGGATGGGCTGGCACTTGATCCCTTATTCCAGATAATTTCTCCTCTCATAAGAAATCCAATATCTAACATGTCTTTAATTATAAAAGCGTGAAGCGGGATATAGGGTTTCCTTCCCAGATTAGCAACATTTATACAAACCCTACCACCAGGAACCAAGACCCTATAAACTTCTTCCCAGACTCTTTTTAAAAACTCTCTATATTCCCTAAAAGAGAGATTTTGGTCATATTCTTTTCCTACGTTATATGGGGGCGAAGTAACCATCAGATGGACGCTATTATCGGGTAGCTCCTCCATATTTTCGCTACTTTTGCAGAAAATTTTGTTTAGACAATCATTTGGAATAGAGTTCTCTACATACTTGACATTTCTCTCAGTAGGAAAATCATCGTATAACCTACTTGCATAAAATTCGCTCGAATCATGATTTATCCTGCCAGGTACTCCGAACTTACTTGTTTTTGTACTTTTTCTTTTTTTATTCATTTTCAATCCCCCGAAGCAGTCTTAAAAATTTCTCTGCTTTTTTCTCGTATGTTAGTTCTTTGTTTGCTATTTCTATAATTCTACCAAGCTCTTTCTTTGGAAGCATGGAAGAAAAGAACTCTTTATCCTCCTTGATTACGCGGCGAAGGTCATCATATAATTCACTAATTTCGTCTATTCTTAAAAATCCCTTTTCGGGAGTGTTTTTAATGTTATTTAGGCTTGGTTTGTCCAGAGGATTTGGATTTACTGAATAAAACCTCTGAATAATTCCCGCTTTTTTTAGAAAATCTACCTTGTTGTAATATATCTTAGTGATTGGTGTGTTCCCCATAATTACAATAGGAATCTTAGAAGACTCATATCCAGAAACCCTTATATTTATGCTTTTTCCAATAGCTTTTAACATTGTATCAGAACGCAATAATCCTGGGTTTCCTTGATGCGTTGTATAGTCTCCTATACATTTTATTTCTCCAGTAGTTGGAATATATTCCCAATTCCACACAATGGACATCTTAACCTCTACTAAGAGAAGAATATTTTCGGGTTTCTGGATACGTTGAGGAGTCTTTACTATTGCCACATCTGCTGGAGAACGCTCACTAATACCAATATCCTCACAAACAACATTATGGATCGCATGGGCATCAAATTCTTTTGCAAGTGGAGTTAACAAATTTTTAACCCATTTTTCGGTATAACTTCCAATAAAGGCATTTCTACTTTGGAGAGTAGTTTTCTTTCCTTTATATTTTTTAGGCCAATATGCTAAATATCGTCCATCCTCTGTCAAATAGAACAGCTGTTCAGGAGTGGCGATTTCAAGCGTTTTCTTGAAGAACTTATATTCTTCATCTCTATTCCATAGCATTTTGCTCATCACCTATAACCGTTTTTCCTTATTTATATCTTGCGAGATGGCGTATAACGTTTGGCAGGTATCTGAAGTCCTGAGCCCGAAGGGCGAAGGATTTGGGCGTAGTGCCGAAGGCACGGAGCCAGATACCCGCTTGTTGTCCGAGTGCGATAGCACCGAAGCGAAGCGGAGAGTTCGGCTCGGCGGCGTCATTATAATTTCTCCAACCATTCCTCTTTAATTATTGCTTCTGGTTTGTAAATTTCCAAATTATCTGCATTAAATTCTGCTTTTATACTAACTTTTATTTTTGAGAGATCAACAAGTTTCCAACCAATAGTTATGAATTTTTCAGGTTCTGTTTCTTTAATGATGAAACCAAGAAGTAAATGAAAGCCATCCGAATTGATTTTTTCAAGGGTTTTCTCCTTGGTGGAATAATAAAAATCTCTGGGAGAACCCACATCTGGTCTTGTTGTTGCCTTAATGTCTACAAATGAGATTCTTCCAGTTTTTTCTATAATTTTTACATCTGGATAACCAACCTGTTTTAATGGTTGGACTCTTGAAATAACTTTAAAGTTCTTAGGGGTATTATATATTTCATATTCCAAAATTCTTCCAACTTCATTTGGTCTAAAAGCTTTAGGTTTTTTCCCAATAACCAATCTATATGTATCCCTCGTGATAGGAGTTTTATAATAGCGATTTGTTATTATTCTGGCGATAGTAGATAAATCTTCAATTAAGTCAGCATCTCTTTTTTTATCAATACTTAGAACTTTGTAGCCTGTTGATGATTCAACTATTACAGGAAAAGACACTCCTTCAAAAGCGGACAATATTTCCCTTATAACCTTCTGATATTCTTTCATTCTTTCCATATTTTCTTTATCATCCATTATATCAACCCCTTTAACAATTCTACTAATTCTCTTAGAACGGAAACAATATGTTCAATTTGCGTCTGGGTAGCAGTTCCTTCAAGGTTTCTCAATTCTTGGATAATCCTATCTAAGACTTGCGTGGCTACTTCCCTTATCTCTGAAGCATCACATGGAATAAATACACCTCCCTGAGGTCCGGGATATACCAGCGTGGCCACAATCCCCGCTCTTTTGAGTTCGGTTAAAACAGTATTCTGAAATTCTTCTCGATTTAAATTAATTCCTAGATTCCTTAAATGGCTTAATATACTCTCTATACTTGTTCGATTACTTATACCACAATGACCATTTTGGAGTAAAAATCTAACGGTTTCTATTTGTTCCTGTGGGTTTGAACTATTGCTTATAAAGCGATTTGCTCTTTGAACCCAAGGACTATTCTGACAGTTATTACATGGATTTCCATTCATGTTCAAACCTCCTTTCTAAATATTAAAATATTTTCCTTTTGCATCACATTGTAAAGCCCAAAAATTATCTTATCTATGTTTTTCACGAGTTTAAACCCTATTCTCTCTGCATAGTCTATAATGAACTCTACCGTCTTTATCTCCTTCCCTTGATATGTGGCATTTCCAATCACTATAACGGCATATTTTCCGGGTTTTAAAACCCTATACATTTCTTCTAAACTCCTTTTCATATCTTCATTGTAAAGATCTATTCTTCTCTGCCCTTTACCTCTTACTCCGATGAATTCTTCTCTTAACTCTTTTAAATCATATCCTAATGTTTTTAGTGCATGAGCATCATTAGAAACATAATCTAAGGCAATAGAGTAAGGGGGAGATGTTACTATACCATCAATGCTATTATCATCTAAAGATAAGTTTCTGGAATCTCCGACCTTAATATTCACTTTTCCAAGTTTTAGGTTAAGTTCTTCCACAATATCAATATAATCTTTTACTGATGCAATCATTAAATCCAGATTTTTTCTGAAAGCCTTAGTAAAGTCTTTTTTTCTCCTTGCGTTATCACTTACAGCAACCAGTTTTGCCATAAGATAAAAGTTTCTTACCTTTTCGTTTGGTATGGTATCTATTACTTTATCAAGCGCTTTATCATCAAGATTGAATAGATTTACTCCAACTTTACTTAATATTTCGTCTTTCCATTCCAATATTTCAGGTAAAACTTCTATAGATTCAGTCTTTACTTTACTCTGAAGAACACATAAAGGAGAAATATCAATTCCTACACAATTAATACCCAATAATTGAGCTTCTACTGCTGTTGTCCCGCTTCCAATAAAGGGATCCAATACAGTATCTCCTCTGTTTAATCCTATAATATTAAGTAATGCTCTAATCATCTGAGGGTGAAATTTTCCCTTATAAGGATATATCCAATGTGTTAGGTACTGATTTACAGACCTTGTTCGGTTTTTCCTTACGATGTAAAAATAATCAGTATATTCTCCCTTTATCAATTTGAAATAAGCAAGTTTTCTTTTAAGAGTTTCTACATCTTCAGGGTCTTTCAGGAGCCTAAACTCTCTAAGCCCATTTGTTACCTCAAATTCCACACCTAAAGCTTTTAATTCCAGTTGAGCAAGTGCAAGTTCATAGATAAATTGCACATTATCAAAGAGCAATAGTTGTTTATCCTTAGATAAAGGTTCCTCTTTGAATGCCCAGAAACTACCAATTTTTTCTGCTTTTTCTAACATTATTTCTCCTTTGGTTTTAGTCTCTTGGTTCATGATTGGTCTCTCCATAATACCATAATTGGTTCCAGCCTTTTAAATCTATTGATAAGCCGCCGAGCCGAATTTCGGACAACGTTTTGCGGGTATGTGAAGTGCGAGGCTTTGCTGAGCATTTGGGTGAACGAACAGCATACCCGCTGTTATATGACCTGTAGGGTAAGGTGCGTAGCACCGCAGAGTTCCACTGCTCGTTTATTTTTTATTGCTAATTCTTGTGTCCCATACATTGAACCAAGACCATTTATGACATTTTGGGCATCGCATATATCTTTTCTTCCCCCATCTTATGCTTGTAAAAGAGGCGAAAGGACCCATTCATACACAAATTCATGGCCACATTTGGGACATTTCAATTTACTTTTCATATTTTCACCTCCTCTAACGATAAATTAGTAATACATAAATCTTTTAGTTTTGAGCAGTGGAATTTTATATAACTCAAATTTCCGCAATGTTTTCGGGAAACTACTGAATTAAGTATAGCAAGCGAAATATCTAAATCTTTCTTTTCCATGGTTAAGGCTATGCAAAAAGAACATAAAAAAACTTAGCAACTATGAGCTTGTTGGCAAACTAATTGAAGAACTCAAGCTAAGAAAATACTCCTATAGAACCGGAAAGAAATACAGAGATATTGTAATCAAATTCCTAAAATCTGGAAAAACTCCAAGAGATTTTCTCCTTTCATATTCGAACAAGAGCAGGTCAACAATAAGAAGTGTTTATTTCGCTTTGAAATTCTTTCATGAAAATGTTTTGAACGAGAAATTTGATGAAAGCTTGCCTTTGGCAAAATCAAAACAAAAATTACCTGTTGTTCTTAATAGGAGTGAAATTTAAAAACTCTTTGAAGTCACAACTAACATAAGTTTGAGCGAAGTGATAAATTTAAAATGGCAGGATATTGATTTTGAAAGGGACAAAAGGGGAAAAGGAAAGAGTTGTTTTTCTTCATAGAGAATTGAAAAAATTACTGGGGGAATACGGGATAAGAAGGTCTGGTTTTATCTTGATTTCAGAAAGAGGTAAAAAATACAATGAAAGAACAATCCAGCAAATAGTTAAAAATGCTGCAAGAAAAGCAGGAATAAAAAAGAAGGTAACACCACACACCTTGAGGCACAGCTTTGCCACACATTTGCTTGAAGCTGGAGCAGATATAAGATACATTCAACAACTATTAGGACACAAAAGCTTGAGAACAACTCAGATTTACACATATGTAGCTAATAAAGATATCAAAAAACTTGCTTATTTACTTTGACTAAATCCTTTTCAATTTACTACTTTCCTTTATCTTCTCTTAAATCTTCTTTTCTCACGCTTCATCCTTCAAAACCCTTTTTCTTCAAGTAGTTCAGCCAAAGCTGATAGCATATCATCCAATAATTCAATTTTCTCTTTAAGTTCCTTAACTTCTTTTTTCTTTTGTCATTCTCATCTTACTACCATTAGTTTTGGATAATGTATGCAAATACCTTTGCATCGAATGTTGTTCTTTTTTATTGTACTTACAATTTCTTTTAGATATTTTTCGAATTTAGATTTATCCGAAATTACATCGTAGCTTTCAGGATAATTCTGCCTTAACCACTCTCTAAACTCCTTGCCACTCGCTCTTAAATTCAAAAACTCAAACCAGTAAAAACTCACAAAGCCTTTTGTTTCTTTGATCAATTGTCCTACATCAACCAAATTTGGAATTATCGGTGAAATAAACGCATAGTTTTTTACACCATTTTCATAAAACGCTTTCAGTGCTTCTATTCTTTTTTCATTGCTTGGGGAGAACGGCTCTATTTCTTTTTTCAATATACCATCAAAACCATTGATCGTTAAACCTGCCTCTACATCTTTAAACTCTTTAAAAACATCTATATCTCTTAAAACCAAATCGGATTTGGTTAAAATACCTAATTTAATATTTTTATTCATATTTTTCAAAACTTTTCTCGTGAGTTTCAGTTTATTCTCAATTGACTGGTAAGGATCACTAACGCTTGACATGTAAACTTCGCCTTTCACATTTTCTTTTTTAACAAGCTCTGGAATATTTTCTTTAATCACAACCCAAGAACCCCATTTTCCATAGCTATACCATTTGCACATAAACTTAGCATAGCAGTATAAACAAGCATGCTCGCAACCAACATACTGATTAATTACATAATCTGCTCCTGGAATTTTAGTCGGAGTGAAAGCTTTTTTAGCCTTAATTTTGATGATTTCCATCTTATGCTTCACTTTTTCTTTTCCAAATAACCTTTCCCAGATAAATAAGCCAGAACAATATTTCATATTATCTTCAAAACCCTTCTCCATTCTTCCCTTTAAGTTCTTTTTCGATTATTTCCCAAGTTCCATCTGGTATGTTGAATACCGTTTTCATCCTTATGATAATATATTAATACGTGCAAATACTTTGGCTCAAAAAATGTAATCAAATACGGAAAAAGTAAAGGAAAGCCACTTGTGCAATGATTGTAAACACAAGTTTGTTGATAATGGAACTTTTGTTAAAATGAGAATTAAGGATAAAGTCATAGTTACTGCTTTGGATTTGTATTTTGAAGGCTTATAAGTTAGAAGAGTTCAAAGATAAATAGCAAGGACATTTGGAGTTAATATTAGCTAAGTAACAATTTGGAAATAGTAACGAAGTATTCTAAGTGTTGGTTAAAGAATTTGTTGATAATCCCAAAGTTAGATTAAGTGGAAAATCCCATGTTGATGAAACTATGATAAAATGTGATGGTGAGTACAAACAGTTCTGGGAAATAATTGATGCTAATACTAAATTTTTAATTGCCATTCACATATCTGGAGAAAAAACAATAGAGGTAGTTATCAAACGTTGTAGATGTTTTGCGGGCTTATGAAAAAGGTTTCAAAAAAGTTTTCTATAGTAGGTATAAAGAACATAGAGTTAAATTTGTGAGAAGAACTGAAATAAAAGCAGGAGAAACAAACAATGTTGTTGAAAGGAACTTAAAGGATAGGTTAAAACATTTAAGGGGTTTGAAAAGTGAAAAAACGGCTAAGATTTGGTGAGATTGTTGGTTTGTTTATTACAAATTCTTAATTTAAGCTTGAAAGGTGAAACACTCGCTGAAGTTTGTGGAATCAATTTAAAAATAGAAAACAGTTGGAAAGATTTGATAAGAGAGGCAAGTTATTACAAAATTAAGTTGACAAAGTTTGTTTCTAATGGGGCGGAGGTGGAAACTCAGTAATTTTTTATTTTTCGTCTCACCAACAATAAGTTAACAGAATCCTGTTTTAAAAGTTATTAAAAAGACTGAAGAAAATAAAAAATTTAGATGTCAAGATACTTCATGAACTCCCACGGAGTTATGTAGAGGCAGTACTGGTTCCACTCGTCCGTCTTTATTTCAACGAAAGCGTCAAATATGTGGCTACCAAGCACTTCCTGTATTACCTCATCACTCTGCAAACACTCTATAGCATCTCTAAGAGTGGTTGGCAGTTCTCCAACACCAAATTCTCTCTTCTCCTTTGGTGAAAGCTCGTAAACGTCTTTCATCAGCGGATCTCCTGGATCAATTTTCTTCTTTATACCGTCCAGTCCAGCTGCAAGCATTGCTGAGAATGCTAAGTATGGATTACAGCTTGGATCAGCACCTCTGTATTCACACCTTATCGCTTCTGGCTTCTTCAAGTACATGGGTACTCTAACCAAGGCAGACCTGTTCCTCGGACTCCAGCATATGTAAATCGGAGCCTCAAATCCGGGAACAAGTCTCTTGTAAGAGTTTACAGTTGGTGCGCAAAGAGCAGTTAAAGCTTTGGCGTGCTCTAACAATCCACCTATGTAGTATCTGCCGGTCTGACTGAGCATAAACTCGTCGTCAGGGTCTGCAAACAGAGCTTCACCCTTAAAAGGCTCACCCTTCCACAGAGACTGGTGAGTGTGCATACCACTCGCGTTGTCCAAGTAAAGTGGCTTTGGCATGAAAGTTGCGATCATGCCGTACATGGCAGCTATGTTCTTAGCTGCAAATTTGTACAAGTAGAATGAATCTCCAACCTCAACCAGTTGCTTGGGCTTGAAGTCCAATTCAACTTGCCCAGCAGTAGCGACTTCGTGATGGTGGTACTCCACAAACACACCAAGCTTCTCCAAGTTATCAACAAGTTCATTTCTATACTCAACAGTCGTATCTTCTGGAGGTGCTCTGAAGTAACCTTCCTTTGGCCTTATTACAAATCCACCCGGTGTTAATTCTGGACTATCAGGCATTACTCTTGGCGGACCCCAACTGTCTCCAGCACCACCGTTTGGAGAGACCCAAAGGTCGTAAGCAAGCTTTGTTGGGTCTGCAGAATCGAATACGAAGAACTCTATTTCAGGACCAAATATTGCGGACATCCCTTCATCTGCTAACTTCTTCTGCAACCTCTTTGCAACGTAACCTCTTGGGTCGCAATCAGCTATTTCTTCACCCCATGCTTCACAACAGTCTCCAAACATTATAGCAGTTTTTTGAACAGGGTCATCTATCCAAGGAATAATTCTTATTGTAGATGGGTCTGCTTTCCAGACCATGTCGCTCTGGTCTATCGTTTTAAATCCTCTTATAGAAGATCCATCAAAACCTATTCCCTCAAAACCACTTCCTTCTGTAAATTCTCTTGCTGGAATCGAGAATTGCTGCATGTATCCCCTTACATCACAAAAAGTACAGAGAACTTGTTTTATATTGTTCTCTTTAAGTAGTTTTATCGCCTCGTTTACAGCTTCCTCAGACATTCCATCACCTTTTTTACTTTTTTAGCATGGATGGATTATCAATATATAATCTTTTCTCTATGCCCACTATTTATGAAGTATTTTTATTGAAGTATATAAAGTATCATGAAGCTATTGAAATGTTTACTCGGCTCAAATTAATTTACCGAAACTTTAATAATTCCAGTTGTAATTATTTATAAAAAAAGGAGGTAATGCCAGAGGATGAGTCCAGATATATGCAGCATCTGTGGTTTACCCAAAGACTTGTGTGTTTGTGAAGAGGTCGCAAAGGAGCAGCAACAGATTATTATAAAAATAAATAGAAGAAGATACGGTAAAGAAGTTACAGTTATCGAGGGTATAGATAGTGGAGAGATAGATCTTGAAGAGCTTGCTCGTTTTTTAAAGTCGAAACTTGCATGTGGTGGTACCGTTAAAAACGGTACCATAGAGTTGCAAGGAAATCACGTAAATAGAGTTAAAGAGCTCCTCGTTAAAAAAGGTTTTAACCCAGATAGAATAAAAACGTAACTTTTTTATTTTGATATTTTTACTATTTTAATATAATTTTTTAGGTGGATCTTAATGAGAACAAAAGGTGCAGTGGGCAGAATTTATGGGGAAGCTACTTCAACTGAATTCAACTTTGTTGTATTTGATCCAAGAGAAGTAAGAAGGACAGACTACGTAAAAGTGTGGAACGATGTAGAAGGATGGGTCATAGCCCAAGTAGTAGAAGTAAAAGCTACAGCTGATTTAAAAAGTTTAGATGTTCTTGAGGGAAGGGATGTAGAAAAAGAGCTGTACATAGCTAAGGCAATAGTCGTTGGTAGAAGAGATGAAGAGGGTATGCTCAGAGTTCCAAAAACACCGTTTGTTCCGGGAGAAAGTGTATTCAAAGCAGAAGAAGAACTAATAATAGATGTGCTTGGATTAAAGAGAGATGGAGCATACCTTGGATACTTACAAGATACAAACATAAAAGTCAAAATAAATATAAATTCACTCGTACAAAAACATTGCTGCATACTCGCTAAAACAGGAAGTGGTAAAAGTTATACGGCAGGAGTTATTGTAGAAGAATTAATAGAAAGAGAAGTACCCCTATTTATAATAGACCCGCATGGAGAGTACTCTTCTTTAAAGTATCCAAATGATGATGAATTTGATTTAAGTAAAATGAAATATTTTGGAATTAAACCTAAGGGTTACGAAAACGTTGTAGTATATGTCCCACCAAATTCGCCATTTGCAGAAGTAGCAGATGGTGTTTTGAAACTTGATGGTAGAAATCTATCTGCAGAGGAATTAATAGAATTAGCGGGAATAACTGGCAATTCTTCACAAGCTCTTGTTTATCAAGCTGTAAAAAATTTAAAAAAAAGTGGGAGTTATACTGTAGAAGATGTAATAAATGAAGTTGAAAAAATAAAGCATAATTCAAAATGGACTGTTCTTGGGAGTTTAGAAAAAATAACTGAAGCGGGATTATTTGATGAAAATCCAACACCCATACAACTCTTACTTCAAAAAGGAAAAGTTACCATACTGGATATGAGAGGTGTACCTCCAGAACATCAGGATTTAATCGTTTCAAGAATATGTAGTGAATTATTTGAATTAAGAAAATTAAACGAAATACCAGCTGGAATGATAGTTATAGAAGAAGCTCATAACTTTATTCCAGAAAGAGGATTTGGAAAAACAGTTTCTACTCAGATACTAAGAACTATTGCAAGCGAAGGTAGAAAATTTGGTCTTGGGCTAATGGTTATAAGCCAAAGACCTGCAAGAGTTGATAAAAATGTAATAAGCCAGTGCAACACACAAATAATACTGAGAGTTACAAATCCAAACGATATAAATGCAATAAAGAAGGGTGTTGAAGGTCTAACTTCCGAAATGGTCGATGAGATCAGAAGATTACCTCCGGGAACTGCAATGGTCGTAAGCCCAGAATTAGAGAAACCAATAATAGTAGAGATAAGAGTTAGAAAGAGTAAACATGGTGGAACAGCAGTAAATGTTGTTGAAAGTAAAAAGAAGGAGAAAATTAAAATCTTTAACAAGTCAAAAAGTTCGAAAAACGAATCAAAAGAAGGAAAAGATTTAAAAACAAAAGCTGAATTAAGAACCAAGGACATAAAAACGGAGTTTGAAGAAGTTGAAGAAGCCAATAAAGATGAGAAAAAAGATAAAAGTATTCTCAGGAAGTTGTTTGGTTTTTAGACTATTTTGGAGGTGAGTAAATTGGATTATATCGTTGTTCTACAAGGAGCTTGGATAGTCAGAAATGCGAAGAGTGTTGAAGACGCTATGAATATAGCAGTTGCTGAGGCTGGTAAAAGATTAAATCCTGACTTAGACTTTGTAGAAATAGATGTAGGATATGTGGAATGCCCCAAGTGTGGAGAGGCCCTCAAAAGTGCATTTATGGTTGCTGGTTTAGCTCTTGTTGGATTGACTTTTGAAATGAAAGTATTTAATGCAGAAAGTAAAGAACATGCTGCTAGGATAGCAAAGTATGAAATAGGTAGAAGATTGAGAAAAGTACCTCTCGAAGTTTTAGAAATAGAGGAGCTAAAGGAATGAATGAGTTTGTCAGAGTTAGCGATATAGCATCTTTACTCTTTTGTCAGAGGTACTGTTACTTCAACTTACACTTTCCCCTTGAATCTCAAGTTTCTGAATTTCAAGCTATGAAAGAAATATACTTCAGTTGGAGAAACTACGGAGAAGATTGGAAATCTAAAGCAGAAAGTAGATTTCTTGCAATATATGGTAAAGAAAACTTAGATTTATTTAAAAAAGCAATAAAGAATTTTAAATTCTCAAGTGAACTAAACAATTTAAAAAGCATAGAAACAGAGGTAGAAGTAAGAAGTGATAAATTAAAACTTATAGGCGTATTAGATGAGGTTGTTGAATCATTTAATGAAAAATTACCATTAATATTGGGATTTAAAGCCCCAGATAACGAAATATGGTACAAAGATAGAATTAAATTATCTGCTTTTTGTATAATGCTAAAAATTGATAAAGGATATATATACTATTGTCGTTCGGGAATTTTGAAGGATTACAGAGTTAGAATTAAAGATAAAAGAGTTGTCTTAAAAGCAATAGATAGAGTTAGAAAATTGAAAAACAATTTCTTACCAGAAAAAGAAAAATCAAATAAATGTAAAAATTGCAAATATAATGAAATATGCAATAGTAAAACTGAAACATTTGCTTCTAAGTTTTTGTGAACAAAAAATTTAAAAAATGAAGTAATTGCTTAAAATTGGTGAGACGCTGGGTATATATTCCTCGTAGCTATAAACAATCAGAACTACAATGTGATAGGGCTGTTTGTGTTACCCCTTCTGAGGCAGCTAAAATAATAATGTCATCAAGAGCTGTTCTTGTTACAGGTGGGTTACTACTTGAAAAGAAGTACCTCGTTGATTTTGCGGTAGAACTGAGCAATATTATGCCTGTTATAGCTACCGGAGCTTCATCCAAACCATTATTAGAGAGGGGTGTAAAACCCGTAACAAAAAGTTACACACTACATCACATAATCCAGTTCATAGAAGACGGAGAGTGGCGTAAACTTAGAAAGTTTGATTTAATAGTTTTTCTTGGGATACAACCGTACTACCTTTCCAGAGTTCTATCATCTTTGAGGCATTTTTCAAATATAAAAACACTAAGTTTAGATGAATACTATCAACCAAATGCAGACTATAGCTTTTCAGCAATGGCAATGGCGATAGAAGATAGCTTATGCTCTGGATGTGGGGATTGTGTAACAGTCTGCAAAACAATGTCTAAGGGTTTGGCAATAAACGTAGTTAGAGGTAAGATATACATAAAACCATGTTTGTGCATAGGATGTGGTCTTTGTGCAGAATTTTGCAGTAGAAATGCTATAATATTTGAGAAAGGAGAACTTTTACATAAATTAATGCTTGGAGAACTTTTGGAGAACGTTTACATAACTTTAAAACAGTAAAATTTTTATCACCATAAATACTGATAAATCTCGATATGATTGCAAAACAAAAAAAAATTAAAATTGTGTATAACTACGTATGTCCTTTTTGCGGAGCATTATGCGATGATTTAATAGTAGAAACTGACGAAAAAGAAATTAAAGTTGAAAATGCATGTATTCTCGGTACCTCAAAAATTCTCGCAAGAAATCACGGTAGAGTCCTTACACCAAAAGTTTATGGGAAGGAAACTTCACTTGAAAAAGCTATAGAAGAATGTGCAAAAATACTTGTAAAATCAAAAAAACCGCTTTTTTATGGCTTCTCTTCTACAACCTGCGAAACTCAGGAAGTAGCAATAGAATTGGCTGAAAAAGTAGGGGGAGTTATAGATTGTACATCCTCAGTCTGCCATGGCCCAACAATATTAGCTGTTCATGAAGTTGGTGTACCAAGTTTTACATTGGGTGAGGTAAAAAATAGAGCTGATTTAATTATATTCTGGGGTTGCAATCCAATGCATGCTCACCCAAGACACATGTCAAGATACTCCGTTTTTCCAAGTGGTAGATTTTCCAAAAGCAGAATTGGAAGAAAAGTTGTTGTTGTTGATGTTAGACCAACTGAGAGCTCAAAACTTGCAGATATTTTTATACAAGTAAAGCCCGGAAAAGATTACGAAGTTCTAAATGCTTTGAGAACGATAATAAATACTGGTGAATGCAATGTTAAGAGTGTTGGAGGTGTAGATATTAACAAACTAAAAGAACTTGCAGAAATGATGAAAAACTGTAAATTTGGAGTAATATTTTTTGGTATGGGATTAACACATTCAATTGGAAATTACTGGAATATAAGCGAAGCTATAAGCTTGGTAAAAGACCTGTACAAATTTACAAAGTTTGGAATTATACCTATGAGAGGACACTACAATGTTACAGGATTTAATGAAGTTTGTGCTTGGGAAACCGGATTTCCATTTGCTGTAGATTTTACTAAAGGGTATCCTTGGTACAATCCGGGAGAAACAGATGCCAATAGTATTTTAAGTAGAAGAGATACAGATGCTATGTTCGTACTTGGAGGTGATCCGGTAGCTCACTTTCCAAAAACTACAGTTGAATATATAAAAAAGATACCCCTAATAGTAGTTGATCCTTTTATGAGTTTAACAGCAAAAATTGCAAATATTCTTATTCCATCAGCAATAGCAGGCGTAGAAGTAGAAGGATCAGCCTATAGAATGGATTCTATCCCACTTAGGTTGAAAAAAATAGTTGATCCACCAGAAGGAATACTAAGTGATGAAGAAATTCTTAAAAGAATATTAGAAAAAGTAGAAGAAATGTAGGAGAGACTTGAATGGAATTCAAAGTAATACAAGGAATAGTAAAAGTTGAAAAATTAGATGAGTTTCTGTCAAAATACGGAAAAAAAGCAGTATTTCTTGATGCAAATTACATTATTGATGAAAATCAAGTTTATTTTGCCGTTAAAAAAGCAATAGATTCTTGGAAAAAAGGAAGAAATGTTGCTAAATCCTTACCCCTTGAAGTATTACTTTATGTTGCTGCAACAAGACAAATAAAAGACGCTACGAAACTTGGAATTCGTGAAGGCATTAACGAAGTTGTATGTGTTCTATTTGAAAAAGACTTTAAAATAGAAAATTTTGAAGAAAAAGAGGTTTTAAAAATTGATGATGAAGAAAAAATAAAAAGAATATCTGAATTCTACAAAATTCCAAAGGAAGAGTTAAACTTAGTTGGTGTAAATAAACTGCCACTACTTGTTAGAGAAAGAATAATTCTATTTGATATAGAAAAATAAATTAAGAAATTATTCCTTCTTTCCCATCTTTTTTATAAATTCATGCAGTGGGCAAATGATATCGATAGTTCCCATCTCTGTTATCTCGAAAACCCAAGTTCTTGAGTCATGTCCACAGAGCCTGCATCCATCTATACGAATCGTTCTTAAAACACTACCAATTGGTAAGCCATAAAGACTTACATCCCATCTGTTGTCTATTATTTTTTTATCAAGCACAATAGTACCATCAACTATGTGTGCAACTGCCAATCCACCAGCAGCTTCTGCAGTATCACTGCCTTGAGAACTTCTTTTTTGAGAGACAAACAATCCTGTTTGCTTCCACTTCTTTAAGAAGTTAAAAAACTGTCTGACTATTTGCCTTGCCATCATTTCTCTATGCTCGTACAATCCAGTAATACTATCTATTATTACGTTCGTTATCTTTTTCTCTTTTATTGCATAAGCCATAGTATCAAGTAAAGCTCTTGGATTTTCCCTAAGTTCTTCACTTTGAGAGGCATCAATTACAACTATGTTTTCCTCCAATTTTGAAAAATCAACACCCAAAGCTATACTTTTTTGCTTCAAAGCTGTATAAAGGAAGTTAGCTGGACTTTCAACTGTTACAAATAAAACTTTATATCCATTTCCTGCTTGTGTTACAGCAAACTGTTCAGCTAACACACTCTTACCACTATCTGGAACGCCAGTTAAATTCATAATAGAGAGGTAGGGTATTCCACCAAGAGGTTTTTTTACAAACTTACCATCTTCACTAACTTCTACTTTATAGAACATTTCATCCAGCTTAGTTCCAGTAGGTATTCCAAATAACTTTGGAGCTTTAGTTTTTAATTCACCCAGCTCAAAGTACTCAGCCATATTTTGACTTGTGGTACTCATGATATTAAAATTCTTACATTATCATCAAACAACAAAAATAATAAAAGATAAATCCAAGTATAACAAAAAGAAATTATGCAAAATGTAAAACCAGTGCTGCTTATAATAGTATTTATATCAACGGGATTAATTGTAATGCCTCAAACAGCTTCGCTTTTCGCCGGGCAGCACTGGTGGTACAACATAAGTGGGAATGGAAATCAAGTCCCATGCCAGAAATGTCATGCCGATGTTTATGAAGAAATGCGCTTGCAAGTAGGCCCACATACGGGTGAGTCTGGTTACGTTTTCCAGTGTCAGTTGTGTCATAGAACTGCTTTTTCCGGTTTTACGTATGCGACTGTTAACAACAGTGCGATAACGAGTTATTATCCGGGAAAGCAAGCCCATGCAGCTTCAACAGTAAGGTGTTTGACTTGTCACGGAGCGTATGGCAATACCGCCCACGTCGGTTATTACTTAAAGCTTGGTCCAACCACTTGCTACACATGTCACGGAAATCCGATCGTAGCTACGTCATCATACGTAATCGCCGGAGGTTTTGGTTTAACCCCTTATCCGGAAGATACTGGAAGTATGGCTGCTCATAAAATGTTCGTGTTAGAGGCGATAAACGACTCAACTTTGAGAGGAGCTAATGAGGCTTGTGTTGCTTGCCACACTCACGTTGCTGTTAAGATAGTCTGGAAACACAAGAGAAGTCTTGAATTTACAGTAAACATAACTAACCCAGTAACTCTAAGCAACGGTGTGCACAACTGGAGCGTAAGTGATTGGAAAGTTAATGGAACTGCAACTGCTATAAGCTGGGGTAATGCTAACGGTAATGGAAGCATAACGTACAACAGTAGCGGATGGCCATGGAGCAACAATAGCAAACTAAATACAATATACTCTTAAAAACGTACAAAAAATAAAAAGCCTAAGAATTACTTTCTTAGTTCATCCAATCGTCTTCTTATTTCTCTTAATCTATCTTCAAGGTAAGCAGCTTCCTCCTCAAGCATTCTTATTTCAGTATCTCTGTCAACGTTAGAGTAGTAATACCACCACCAACACCAGCCTCTACCTCTACCAAACTTCCAGCCCGGTCTCTCCCATGGTGGTAAATGGCTCCAAGGACCAAATCCGGGATACCTCGGCATTAACATCACCTCCTTTTTTTTGAATATATATTCATACAAAGAGTATTTTAATTTTTCGGTTAGATTAGACATATATTTTTTAGGGTCTTCTTTTTAACCCCACTACAATAATAATTCAACAAGCCTGCTCATATTACAACTACAGCATAGCTTTAAAGAAGTATAAAAAGAAGAACATAAGCAAGCTTTTAAACATGATCTCAACTCTTCTAAGCTGTTTTCTGAAGAATAATATGAAAGAACTGTTGTTCTTCAAAAAGCTCGTAAAAATTCTTGTTAGCTTTTTGAAGAGAGTAGATGAGGTTAAATTTGAGAGATCGGAAGTAGAAGACGTCTTTAAATTGGAGAAGCATGAATTCTTTATGGACAAAGATCTGTCGTTAAGTTCGTTTATGCTAACGTACTTCTCATAGCAATCCTCATTCGACTTGGATTCAGGGAAAAAAGATTTTGCAGAGGCTGGCTGAGTGGTGAGTTCGGAGACACCCTAATATTTTTTTCTGTATTAAAAATTTAAATTATTTTATTAAATAATTATCTTATTAAATATGCAAACAATTCTTCAAAGAATAGCTTTTTGTAACCTATTGCTTTAACTTCGTATCCTATTTTACTACATCTATCCAAAAATTCACGTATGTTTGATAGTGAAGACAGTACTATAATTGCTCTACCACCATCAACAATAACTTCATCCAATCTATCAACAAATCTCAATGCAACTTCAATTCCCCCTCTACCTCCATCAAGTGCTAAATCCATGTAATCCTGCTTTTTTTCCCAGTGCTCTAACTCCAGATAAGGTGGATTAAAAGCCACAAGAGTGAAAACTCTTTTCAATCCAGAAAATAAATCTGTTAAAATGACGTCTAACCCTTTCTTTTTAGCTTCTCTAACTGCAAAAGGAGAAATATCTGTAGCAACTACCCTTTTACACATACCCAATATATTTTTAGCAACAAAACCACTACCTGTCCCAACTTCCAAAAAAACATCATCCGGCTTTAATTCTTTTTTTACAGCTTCTAACAAAAGCTCTGAATCTTCAGAAGGTGGATAAACTTTCAAAGTAATTCCACCTCTTTAATATACATCAAAGGATAATCCCCGTCCCACTCTAACTTAGCTTTTAATCTACAATGACCTTCTATATTTTCTACTAAAACTTGAACTTCCATTTTCAGCATTTCAGGAGATAAAGTAGTGTAACCAAAACTTGAAATACTGTCTTTTAAAACATCTCTATCTATTTCAACTTTTACATCTTCCACATAAGGTTGTAATCTCACACAACTTTCAATCATCATTTCAACTATATCCACATTACTTTCACTAATTGGCAACCCTATAAATTGATGAAAAGCCGCTCCAAGTTTTATTCCAGCCTCAAATCCAGCTTTTGCTACTAAATTTATTTTATCTATTTCATCAAACATCTTATACACCCCGAAGGTAGTATAGGAGATATTAGATAGAGTAAAGATAAAGACAGCAATAACAAACAACCAAATTTACTAATCATAGATACAACTACTGCAATTCCACCAATTATTAAAAGTTTTGTATTCCTAATTTTTTGATAGTGAACAGTACTAACCATAATCAAGGAAAGAAGTAAAGCTGAAATTGAAATCAAGAATTTAGATAATCTAAGTCTAAAAAGACAAAAGAGTATTAGTGCTGATGCTGTAACAGGTAATCCAATAAAATTTTCTGTTTTAATTACATTAAATCTTGCCAATCTTAAAGCAGAGCAAATAACATAGATAAAAGCTGAAGTATAAGCTAATACATTGTTAGATTTAAAAACAAGAAAAAAAGAGGGTAAAACACCAAAAGATACTAAATCTGCTAAGGAATCCAATTCTTTACCCATACTGCTTCCACCTTTAAATCTTGCTAAAAATCCATCAAGACCATCAAAAACAGTAGATAAGATTAAAAATTGAATATTGCAAGTAATAAGACCCATGAATCCAGAAATTAAGTTTGCAAGCGAAAAAACATCTGCGTAGCTTAGATTTTTAAAAATGTTCATTTGTTTCACCTTTTTACTGCTACTTTTTCTCCGGCAAATACTTTTCTACCTTTTTTTACTACTATCTTATACGATTTTGGTACTTCCAAAACAACTCTTGATCCAAACCTTATCATACCTATTTTTTGCCCTTTTTCAACAAAATCTCCGGTTTTTACGTAACATACTATTCTTCTGGCTAAAAAACCTGCAATTTGAGTAACTTTAAAAACACCATCTTCGTTTTCAATCCATATCTCATTTCTTTCAGCAGTTTTTACACTTCTATTTCTTATGAATGCTGGTGGAAATTTTCCGGGTATGTAATTTATTTTTACTACTTTCCCGCTCACCGGACTTCTATTAACATGACAATCAAAAATATTCATAAATACTTCCATTCTCGTTTCGCTTACAAAATCGATTTTACCATCTGCAGGAGAGATTACACCCTCTTCAATCACTCTTGGAGGATCTCTAAAGAAGAAAGCTGTAATTGCTGTAAAAGCAAAAGATAACAAAGAAACATACAGGTTAATGAAAGATAAAAATATAGAGGCTATAACTTCAATAGCTATTATTTTTCTACAACTGCTCTCTATCATTTACCTCCACCCTTAACAGTATTTCTCAGTTCATCTATTAAAGACCATATAAGTTCTTCGAGCTCTGGCAATATTTTGAATACTGTATAAGCTATTGCAAAAAGTGCTATAGTAGCTAATACTTTTGAAATTACGTTGTGAGCTATATAGAAACTGTTCTCCCCAAACCAAGATTCAGCATAGCTTACGGTCACAAATGCATCTCTAAGCAAATTTAAAAAATAAATTACTGGCACTGAAACTAAAAAAGCTTTGATTTTTCTTTTTAACTCTGCCTTTATACCGAGAGTTGCACCAGCAAAAAGAGCCATACTCTGAATTCCAGTGCATGCTAAGATTAGTGTGACATGCCTACCATCCATGTATATTCTGTTACCAACAGCATATAAATCGTAACCAAGTAGTCTGCCTACAAAAGCACTTTGCTTTGCAACCAAGTTTATTAGAATTTTACCAAGAGGTGTAAAAGCAAATAGGAAGTAAACGGCTATTGAAAGAGCTGAAAAAGATGTAGTTTCAATAAAAACTTCAAGTTTTTTTGTTTTAAATATTGAAAGAGAAATCAGAGTGAATAAAACAAAAGCTCCAATCATTATGGCAGTATTATAGTAATCAGCTATGGAAATAAAGTGAGGTATGTTAAATAGCCATGCTACTCCAAACAAAAACCAAGCAAGCGAACCTATCTTTCTCCTTCTAGTATAAACAAAGATTAGCATAAGTAAGAGAGATACACAAGCTATTAACGTGAAACCCGGATGAAATGGAAACTCGGAATTATTAATCATTGTTTCACCCAATGATTTCAACATCGTAAAATCCTTAATACTTTTTCGGAGAGCAATTGCTATGGTAAGTATGGAAGAGAAAATTAATCTAATCAAAAGAAATGCTGTGGAGATCGTTACAGAAGAAGAGCTCAGATCCTTAGTTGAAAATGAAGAAAGACCTATTGCATACGTAGGTTATGAACCCAGTGGAGAAATTCATCTCGGTCACTTGATGACTGTGAATAAACTAATAGATTTACAGAATGCTGGATTTAAAGTGAAAGTGTTACTGGCTGATGTTCATGCATACTTAAACGAGAAGGGCAATTTTGATGAAATCGAAAAAATAGCTAAATATAACAAGATGGCTTTTGTAGCTTTAGGATTGGACGATAGTAAAACGGAGTTTATACTTGGTAGCAGTTATCAACTTGAAAAAGATTACATTCTCGATGTTTTAAAACTTGCCAGAATTACAACTCTAAAAAGGGCAAGGAGAAGCATGGACGAAGTTAGTAGAAGGAAAGAAGATCCAGTTGTTTCTCAGATGATATATCCACTAATGCAAGCTATGGATATTGCTCACCTTGAAGTAAAACTGGCAGTTGGAGGTATTGATCAAAGAAAGATTCACATGCTTGCAAGAGAGAATTTACCAAAACTCGGTTATTATTCCCCTGTGTGTTTGCATACACCTATTTTACTTGGATTGGATGGTGAAAAAATGAGCTCATCCAAAGGTAACTACATATCCATAAAAGATAGTGAGGAAGAAATAAAAAAGAAGATAAAAAAAGCGTACTGCCCCGCAAAAAAGGTTGAAGATAATCCAATCATAGATATAATGAGATACCATATATTTCCACGATTTGAGAAAGTTATTATAGAAAGGGATGAAAAATTTGGAGGAGATATAGAATACACGAGTTTTGATGATTTAGCAAGAGATTTTGAGGCGGGGAAGTTACACCCTCTCGATTTAAAAGATGCAACTGCGAAGTATTTAAATAAGTTGTTAGAAAAACCAAGAAAAAGATTGAAGGAGGTGATTAATTGAGTGAGGATGTAATAAGAGTTAGATTGCCAAAAAAAGAAAAAAATGAAATGTTTGGGATTGTAGAATCAATGATGGGGGCCGGACATATAAAAGTTAGATGTGAAGATGGAAAAGAAAGATTAGCGAGAATTCCGGGTAAAATGAGGAAAAAAATATGGATAAGAGAAGGAGATGTCGTTATAATAGTTCCTTGGCCATTTCAGGATGAAAGAGCTGATGTAGTCTGGAGATATACGAATCCTCAAGTAGAGTGGTTAGAGAGAAAAGGTTATCTTAAGTTTTAACGGTCAATAATAGTTTTTTAAGCTCTTTGAGTTTAATTAAAGATTTTAAATCCCTGAAAAAAGGATCAGCTAATATGAATCCATCAAATTTAGATAGGGATTTTATTTTTTTAGCTACGTCAACTATTGAGCCGCTAACTGTAAAATTATTTAATAAAAACTTTTCAAGTTTATTTATAGCTTCATTTCTATAAAGGCGAGAGTTTGCAATCATACCATAAACATCTACAGAACTTAGATCATTATACTCCTTATCAAATCCAAAGCTTTTTGCGAAAGATTGATTACTCAGAGCAACTAAAATAGCAGCTATTAACAATTCATCTTTCTTATCACTCGGAAGAATTAAAGATGGGCCTATGGGCAATACTTCTACCCAATCAAGATCTTGAATTAACCATTCAACGAACTCTTTTTTTACATAGTTTGGCATAATTCCAATTTTATTGTGAACATTAAATGCTTTTTTAGCCATAATTCTACCGGAACAACCTACATATATTTTGCAAACGTTTTCTCTTTTAAGTTTTTCCAAACGTTTCAAGACTTCTTTTACAGCCTCTTTACCACTATTCCCCGGAATTAAACAAACATCATATTTTTTTGCAAAAATCATAGCTTTTTGTGGTTTTACTATTAAACCCACTTCAATAGAGAAATTTTCCTCAATTAGCTTAACTAAATCAATGGGATTTCTAAATAGATGAAAGTCTCCGACCCATATCTTATTTAATCTGCTTTTTTCAATTAGATCAACTATTTTCAGAATATCTTTCTCACTAAACTTATTGCTCCAGTTAACATTAATTTCAAGCCTCATTTACCAATCAAGAAGCTTTTTAACGTTAGTTGAGAATTTTTTTCTGACTCCTTCTTCTTCAATATCTAATACTCCACTATTTTCAACTTCTTTTTCAATATCATTAAAAACACCAGGTCTGTAACCAAGTCTATCTCCATACATCTGAACAACCAATTTTGCAGCTAATCTTGCCAAATCATATGTTTTATCCACAAAATCTTCCTCTATTTTCTTGATTTTTTCTTCTCTCCTATCAACATAGTATGGACAAAACAGACACTTGTAGGGTACTATTGGTTCTGGTTCTTTTTCCTCAAACAAATCACTGAAAACTTCTCTTGCACAATGTCTGCCATCACTATACTTACAGTACTTTATTCTCTCGATAGCACATTGATTTGCTATTCTTAGAAACTCAGAAATTTTTCCAGTTTCCTTTTTTCTTTTAAGAAAGTACCAATCTAACAAAGATAATATAAATTCAGAAGGGGATACTCCTGACTTTTCACATTTTTCGATTAAAGCCTGTTCTATATCTGGTGGTATATCTACTGTTATCTTCACGAAATCAAATTATATCTGCCAGAATATAATACTTTCTCTAAATAAAAATTGAAGTTAGGCTGTAGCTTCTGCTGTAGGTGTTTCCTGAACTTCAACAATCTTTGGTTCAGAGAGTAACTCTATTTTTCTTATTTCTACTCTCCTAAGTGGATATATTTTCTTTGCTCTCTTGTAAATTTCCGAAGGTATCTTTCCAAGAACGCATTCTTGCAAAAATTGAACGAAGTTCTTATCTTTTGCAAATTGCTGAACAGTCTCCCTCATTATTGCTCTTATAGCCCTTTTCTGAGAAGATTTACATCTTTTTATAGTAAAAGCAACAGGTTTTACTCTCAGCTTGTAACCATCAGCCGTAACTACATCAATTACATCGTCAATTTTGCTTGTCCTTCTCTTAATTAAACTGTTTAGATAATCCCTTGTTAGCTCAAAGCGATGGAACTTTGTATATGCGTTATCTCCTGCAACTCTATATACTTTGAATATCAGTTTCTTGTATGGATTCTGGTTCGAGAAATCGTTTGTGAGCTCAGCCAAAGTTACTTCCACAGTTCTATTCACAACTTTGCTTGCATCATCCGCGGGAGTTTCACCTATTTCAGCCATTCCAAAGTACTCTGGAGCAATCAAAGTGTACCATTTTTTCATAGCCCACTTATCCTTAACCCTTGCATGTCTCCTCTTTCTCGCCATATCTGATCCCCATGAACGTGATGTATTCACAGCAAGTCAGGGCAATTAATAAATTTTTTCCTCCCTATTATTCAGGGGAAAAATTTAAGTTTAATAAAAATTTCTCGAAGCAAGATGATAAAAATCATTAGATGCCCATCTTGTGGTGAAGAGATAGTTTTAAAAGATTTGTACGAAGGAATGGAAATAACGTGCAGTTTATGTGGATATACAATTGTCTATCAAAACGGAAAACTACACATAATGGAAACTAATGAAGAATTTGAACTTGAAGAGCTGGCAAGTAGTAATAAAGATGAGACAGAAAAAGAGCTTGAAGAAGAAGAATTAGAAGGAGATTATGAAGATTACTATGATTATTGAAAAACGTTTTATTACACTAATCTGACTACGAGTTATGTTCTGGGATCCAAGAATTGAAAGAATGCCTGAAAAAGAACTTGAAGAGTATCAGGAAAGAAAACTAAAAGCCCTGATATTTAGAGTTTACAACCATTCACCATTTTATCGTAAAAGATTAAAAGAAGCTGGGATAAATCCATGGGATTTTTCTGGATTGAGAGATTTAACCAAGCTTCCGTTTACAAAAAAACAAGATTTAAGAGATACATATCCAACTGGAATGTTCTCAGTTCCAATATCACAGGTAGTAAGATTTCACGCATCGAGTGGAACTACTGGCAAACCAACAGTAGTCGGATATACTGCCAATGACATAGATATGTGGGTAGAGTGTTTATGCAGAGGTCTTGTATCATGCGGGGTTTCAAGAGAAGATGTTGTTCAAATATCGTATGGATATGGTTTATTTACTGGTGGATTGGGCTTTCACTATGCTGCTGAGAAAGTGGGTGCTACAGTCCTTCCAACATCCGCAGGAAATACAGCAAGACAGATAGAGCTTATGAAAGATTTAAAAACGACAGTTATAGCATGTACGCCATCTTACATGCTCTACTTATCTGAATATGCATATAAAACGGGTGTAGATCTTAAAGAGACTAATCTGAAAAGAGGTATATTTGGTGCTGAGCCTTGGAGTGAAGAGACTAGGAAGAGAATTGAAGAAAAAACGGGAATTGATGCTTACGACGTGTATGGTACTTCTGAGCTTAGTGGTCCTCTTTTTACAGAATGTACAGAAAAATGTGGAATTCATATCTGGGCTGACCATTTCTTAGTAGAAATTATAGATCCAAAGACTGGGGAACAAGTTGGTGAAGGTGAAAAAGGGGAACTCGTTGTCACAACTTTGAGTAAAGAGGCTTTACCTCTAATAAGATGGAGAACGGGGGATATAACTATTCTCGAAAACGAAAAATGTGCTTGTGGTAGAACACATCCAAGAATTATGAGAATACTTGGAAGAGCTGACGACATGATAATTGTCAGAGGTGTTAACGTCTTCCCATCTCAGATAGAACATGTATTAATGCAGATACCAGAAGTTGGAGAACATTACCTAATAATACTCGATAGAGAAGAAAATGGGCTGGATGTTATGACAATACAAGTAGAGTTGAGTGAGAAAGCAGAGATAGATAAAGTTTCAGATATACTGGAGTTAGAAAAGAGGATAGCTGAAAAGTTAAAATCAGTTCTAAATGTAACAGCAAAAGTAGAAGTAGTAAATCCGGGAACGCTACAAAGATTTGAAGGAAAAGCAAAAAGAGTTATTGACAGAAGGAAAATATAGTTAGAGGTGTAGAAGATGGGTGAGTGGGTTATTAAACAACTTTCAGTATTTGTAGAAAATAAACCCGGAAGACTTGCTGCTGTAACTAAAATTTTATATGACAAGAAAATAAACATAAGAGCGTTTACAATTGCCGAAGCTGGAGATTTTGGAATAATAAGAATGGTCGTTGATAGAACTGAGGAAGCTTACAGCTCTTTAAAAAATGCTGGATTTACTGTAACACTTACAAGAGTTTTGGGTGTAGAAGTGGCTGACGAACCGGGTGGTTTATACAAAATAGCCAAAGCTCTTGGAGAAGAAGGAATAAACATAGAGTACGTTTACGCTTTTACATACGGAGGAGATAAAGCTCTAATAATATTAAGAGTAGATGATATAGAAAAAGCAGCAGAAATATTGGAAAAAGAAGGGGTTCTATACAAGAATTCCTAAATTTTTTATGGTTTTCTAATTTTTGCAACAAAAAAGCCTTCCGTATCGAAACACTGAGGGTGAATTCTGAGGCACTTCTTTATTTCATTTGAGTATTCTCTTTCACCAAATTTTAAAATTGGCCTTAAGCACGATTTTATATCAATTTTTTCAAGTTCTGCATTCGTATTCGATAGAAGATGATCTACAACTTCTTCATTCTCAAGTGGGTCAAGAGTGCAAGTAGAATAAACCATAGTACCGCCGCTTTTAAGAGTTTCGTAAGCTGCAAGAATTAGCTGTTTTTGTAAACGGGAGAGAGCATAAACATCTCTAATACTCCATATTTTTGCATATTTGTAATTTTTTCTAGCCATTCCAACATTACTGCATGGAGCATCAAGTAATACATAGTCAAAAGACTCAGGATAACGTCTAAACATTCTCCCATCACACATAGTTACATGAGCTATAGCTCCACATCTTTGTAAATTAGAGATCAATATATTTACTCTTTCATTCTTCACATCATTTGCAACCAACAAAGCATCGTTTTCAACGTATTGAGCTATCTGGGTAGTCTTAGCTCCGGGTGCAGCAGCAATATCGAGAATTTTTGAATTCTTCTCAGCTTCCAAAACAACTGGTGGTATCATAGATGATGCTTCCTGAATAAATATCAAACCCAGCTGATGTTCAAGACTTGATCCACTAATTTCTACTCCATTTACAAAAAAACCTTCCTTACACCAAGATATTTTTTCAAAAACATTTCCATAACTCTCTATAAGTGTCTCGATAATATCTTCAAAATCACCTTTAAGTGTATTTATCCTAATACTCTGCCTCATTGGCTTGGACATGTATTCCCAAAATTCTTTACTTCCATCTACTGAAGAATATCTTTTATAAAACTCTGGATTTATTTGGATAAACTCGTTCATACTGAAGTATCTTTGAGAGTAGTTTTATATATTCTCGGTAAGTAATTAACTCAAATGACTAAGAAACTAGTTATTGCAATTGATAGAGATGATGATCTTGGAAAAAAAACTGGAATTCGTTCTCCTGTTATTGGCAGAAGAGCCAATATTGAAGCTGCAGTAAAACTTGCAATAGCAGATCCAGAAGAATCAGATGTAAACACAATGTTCGGTGCTGTAAAAATATACGATGAATTGAAAAAAAATGGAGAAGACGTAGAAATCGTAACTGTTTGCGGAGATGAAAGAGTTGGAATAATATCTGATTCAAAAATCGCAGAACAACTTGACTGGCTAAAAAGTAATTTAAATGCCGAAAAAGTTGTGGTTGTAACTGATGGAGGTGAAGATGAGTACATAATGCCTTTAATTTCAAGTAGATTCAAAATAGACGCAGTTAATAGAATTATAGTTAAACAAAGCAGAACACTTGAAGGCACTTATTTCCTTATAAAAAAGATGCTCGATGATCCAAAAATAGCAAAAATGACTTTAACACCACTGGGAATCATATTTGTTGTTTATTCAGTTTTTCTCTTAGCCAGATATCCAGAATGGGGTTCTGGAGCAATAATTCTAACAATTGGTTTATATTTCCTAATAAAAGCTTACGGTTTAGAAGATGTTATAGAAGAATATTTCTCAACATTGAAAAAAGCACTTATGGAAGGTAGATTATCTTTTGTAGCTTACATAATTTCAGCTATTTTAATAATTATAGGTACAATTCAAGGTATAAATCTTGTTTGGAATATATACAATGGAAAGATTGCTCCGGGAATAATTACACTAATAACTGCGTTTATATATGGAGCTATATGGTGGGTAGTTGCAGGAGGAATTGCTGCCTCTCTTGGAAAGTTAATAGATAGCATATTAGAGAAAAAATCAGTAAAAAAGTATATAATTATGCCATTTATGCTCGTATCAGCTGGTTTGGTTTTATGGGGTGCAAGCGTATTCATTCTTTCGGCAAATATTAAACTTGGATTGAAGTATTCTCCCATACAATACTTAGTTTATTCTATCTTAGGTTCTATGATTATAGCAACACTATCTATAACAGTAATGAAAGCAACGTCTGAACAAAAAACATAGTAAATTCTATAGAAAAAACTTTATAATCTAATACAACCTTAGTTGTGTGCTCGTTTCAGTAATATTTGCTGTTTATAAATCTCCGGGGTATGTTGAAAAAAATTATTTAAGACTAAAAAAGAGCAATGTAGAATGTGAGTTTATACTCGCTGCCGATGAGCCAGATAGTAAAACTCTCTTTATTGCAAGAAAGTACTCTTTTTTAAGGTGTTTTAGCAGTTCAAGAAGGGGAAAATGGAGGGCTTTGAATGAAGCTGCAAAATTAGCCAAAGGAAAGTACTTACTCTTTATAGACTCTGACACGATTTTAGAATGTAGCTTAGAAGATATAATAAAAGCTCTTCAAAAATATGATGTTGTAGAGATAAGAAAAGAAATTATGGGTAAAAAAATAATAGAAAAACTCGTAAATATAGATTACCTAAACATGTTTACAGTAGCTAAGTTATGTGAGAAATTTAACAGTTGCTTAGGTGTAAATGGAGCTGCTTTTGCAATAAAAAGAGATGTATTCTTCTCACTAAATGGATTTAGAAACGTTGTAAATGAAGATACAGATCTTGGACTGAGGATAAGTTTAAAGGGTTATAGTTTTGGAACTGTAGGCAAAGCAAAAACAGAATCTCCAAAGAGCTTCAAAGATTGGTTGGTGCAGAGGGAAAGGTGGGCTACCGGTGGTGCAGAGGCAATACTTGACGCTTTTCCAGAACTAATAAAAAAGCCTCTGCTTTGGATTCCAGCCATTTATTTAGTTTTCCCAGCAATAGTGCTTTTTATTTTAAATAACCTGATAACTGGCAATATACTAGTAAAAATAATATATTTGCTTCTACCTATTATAATCATTTTACCACAAAAACTACTATTAATAATACTTTTTATCTTATTTCAAGAAAGGTTGTTAAAGAACATAGTAGTTGGAATTACCACTTTTATCGTCTGGATGTTAATTGAGATTTTTGTTTCTGTAAAACTTAAATGGAAAATTAGCTACCTACTTTTACCTATTTTTTACTTTTTTTATTCCCCAATTTGGATGTTAATCTCATTTGTCGCTCTTTTAAGGGTTTTAGTATTAAAATTATCTGGAAAAAAAGTAAAAGTCAAGAATTGGAATCCTTAGCTTTTTTTAGTTCTTCAAGTAAAACGCAAGCTTGACAAACCTTTGAAGGTGTTGGCTCACCACATTTTTCGCATTTGTTTAAGTCTATCTGAGGAAACATTTCCCTCAAGCACGGTATTAGAGTCTCAAAACTTCTCATAACAGAGAATTTTCTACCGGGATACGCATTCTCAAAATCGTAGAGAAAGTCTCGAACCATTGCTCTAACTGGAAAGTGACTATAGGGACACTCATTCATATCTATTGGTAGTGAATTGACAATACAATATATAAGAATTTCTTTTTCATATAATTCTCTAAAAGGTTTTATTCTCATAACCAACCCTTTTTGAACCCTCTGGGGGATTAATCGAGCCAGTCTCTCAATGTCCGCCTGCAAAAAGTTGAGTAAAATTGTTTGTGTTTCATCATCAAGGTTGTGAGCTGTAGCTAATTTATTGGCACCCATCTCTCTTGCTGTTTTGTTGAGCAAGTATTTTCTAAACACACCGCAGTAAGTACAAGGTTTTTTGTCTCCAAGCTTTACCATTTCATCAAGAGTCATTCCAAAGTTCTCTTCAAAAGATACAACAACATGATCTATACCTAGCTCTTTTGTAATTTTCTTAGCTATTTTTACAGTTGGTGGTCTGTATCCTTTTATACCCTCATCTATGGTTATTGCAAAAAACTCCAAATCTTTTCTACTACCATAGAGATTCATTAAAACGTGTGTTAAAGCAACACTATCTTTCCCTCCACTGAGAGCTATTGCTATTCTATCTCCACTTTCTATCATCCTATACTTTTTTACCGCATATCTAACTCTTTTTTCAAAGTCATACAGAAAGTGTTTTTTACATAGGTGTCTTCCAGAGTGTCTTTGAAAGTATATAGCCTCTCTTCTACAGTGAGAGCATTTCACAGAAAGTTGAGAAACTACTTGGTTTAAAAAGCTGTCACTTAACTGCCAATTTGTAGTAGCCTTCTCTTGGACTATATATATCGCCCATTTCTCTCATCTTTCTAAGCAAATCCCTAGCCTTTACTTCATCAATACCTTCTTCCTGAGCCGCTCTCAGAATTTCTTCTTCCGGTGCACCTTTACTATAGTTCGATTCAAGTTCTTCAATTATTCTTTTTAGTATTAGTATTCTATCTCTCTGAGATTTGGAGGTACCAGTAAAAGCATAGTCTATATCAATTTCTCCCGTTTCGGGATCCACTGCTATTTGTTCAAGACTCTTCTTAACTATTTTTATAACTCTATCAACATCCTCCACACTTACAACATCACTCAACCTCAGTCTTGCAGACGCTTCTGCCAATCTTATTAATGCTTCAAGTTGTCTCGCTGTAACAGGAACGGCTGAATTATCTTTTGCTCTGGACCTTAAGCTTATATAAAAATCTATTATTCTATTTTTTGCTTCTTCACTCAACACAGGAAAAACTGTTTTCTTAGCATAAGCTATGTACTTTCTAAGCAATTCTGGATCTATGGCAGGAATTATTTTCGCCTGTTCAGATTCCCTATCCAGATCTTCTCTCGTGTATTCCACAGAAGTTATATTTCTTAACTTTTCAAGTTTTTCACCAATTTCATGAGCTCTAAGTATGTGCTCTGCTAACTTTCTATCCCTAACTTCATCCGGATCATCTGTCAAAACAAATATTAAATCAAACCTCGAAAGTAGGGTTGGGGATAAGTCTATTTGTTCAGCAATTGGTGTATATTTATCAAATCTTCCATATTTTGGATTTGCCGCTCCAAGTAATGCACACCTCGCTCTTAATACTGCATTAATTCCAGCCTTAGCAACACTTACAGTTTGCTGTTCCATAGCCTCATGTAAAGCTGAGCGATCTTCGTTTCTCATCTTATCTATTTCATCTACAAGAGCAATACCCTTGTCTGCAAGAACCAATGCTCCGGCTTCAAGCGTCCATCTTCCGTCAAATTCATCTCTTGTCGCTGTTGCTGTTAGACCAGCAGTAGTTGTGCCTTTTCCTGTTGTATATACGCTTCTGGGCGCTATTCTGTGGACATATTTCAATATTTGGGATTTTGCTACTCCTGGATCACCAACTAACAGTACGTGAATATCACCTCTAATCTCTATGCCATCAGGCAATTTTTTTGGAACTCCACCAAAAAGCTGTAGAGCTATTGCAAGTTTTATATCTTCGTGTCCATAAATTGAAGGGGCAATGGATGCAACAATTTTTTCAAATAAATTTTCATCTTCAGCAAGCTTAAGTATTCTTTTTTTATCCTCTTCAGTTATTTCAAATTCCTCATATTCTTGCTGTAAAATCTCAATAGAGTTTCCTTCTATATGTATATCCATATGTTGCAATTGCCTACTACCAAGTTTCCTCGGTTTTGCTCTTATTATGCCATTAACAATAACCCTATCTCCCGGATTTACTTTACCAGTTAAATCTCCCTCAAGTATAACATCTATCTGCTGTGGTTGTTCTCCTCCTCTCAAATTTTCTGGATATTCTTGAATTCTTATTCTCTGACTGTCTATACTTAAACTTTCATCTGGAAGGAAAATAAACCTCTTATTCTTACAAGCGGGACATTCATACGGTTGTTTAAGTGTTGCTTCATCATCCTGAATTACTTCAACAACTTTCCCGCATTTTGTACAAGAAAAAGCAGCCTTAACAACTCTTGGTCTAACTTCTGTAACTTTTCTTACTATTCCTTCAACTGCTACAAATTTTGATATGTGTTCACTTCTTAAATTTCTTATAAGAATTCTCTTAGATGTTGGCAAGTTATAGAAACGAACGTAACATCCCTCTAAGCTAACATCATATATATTTTCAGTTAAAGCTAAACCTTCATTTGCATGAGCTATAACAACATCGGGTTTTTCAAGTAGTTCTTCTCCAAGTCTTCCCTCCATAAATATTGAAAGATCTCTCAAATAATCAACATACAAAGACTTGTTTCCACCAAATTCAATAGCATCAGCTAACCTGTTTAATTCATCTCTATAGTACGTTTCAAAGAATTCCTTCCATATTTGAGAAGATGACAGCATCAAAGCTTAAATTGTGCTTTGAGTATATACGTTGTGCGGTTGAATTTTTATCTAGTTTAACCTCAAAATTTAAAAAAGTAGCTTTAAGTTTTAAAAGATGAAATTCGTTGTTAAAACATTGTTAGGAATGGAATACATAACTGCATCCCGTTTAAAAGATTTGGGTGCCAACGTAATAGAAATCAGGCCTTCTGGTTTTCTTGGACTTTTAATAGTGGAAGGTGATGAGAGCCAACTTTCTATACCAGAGGTGGAAAGCTATGTTCCAATTTTAGTCGAATGTGATGCGAACTTAGATGAAATAGCCAAAGCTACAGAAAAAATAATTGAACAACTAAAAGATGTCAAAACATTTGATGTAAGAGCGAAAGTGAGAGGAAAACACAACTTTAAAAGTAGAGACGTTTCAAATTTGGTTAGCGAAAAGTTAATGGAAAATTACAAGTTAGACTGGATATCTCCAGACGTAACAGTATGCGTTGAAATCATAGGGAAAAAAGCGTACATTGGATTTATAAAAGGTGTTTTTGAACACAGAAAGTATCTTGGTAAATTCGATTCTACAAAAATATTTAGTAAAACAGTAATAGTTCAAACACCTTACTTAGAAAAAAAAGCTTATGAATTCGGAGAGGCTATTGGAAGGGCAGCACAAGCTTTTGAAGTAAAGGAATTAATTATAGCCCCCTACGGATATGTTGATGCTTTTGAATTGGAGGAATTTATTAGAGGTGTCAGAGTCGGTCAAAAAAGTAGATTAAATATCCAGAAAAAAGCATACTCAAGGGAGGTAAGAGAAACAAAAGTGCTTCTTCAAGATCTCTTTCAATGTGTTAGAGATAAAAGGAGAAAGAAAAACGTCATAATAGTTACAGATCCCGCCGGAGAACCAGTTTACAACATTAAAGAAGAATTAAGAAAGAAAATAAGCTTTTGCAATGAAATAGTCGTTTTAGCCGGAAGTAGGCACGGAATACCAAAGGGTATTTTTAGATTTGCAGATTTTGTAGTTGATCTATCACCAAATATAACTTTTGCAACAGAGCATACAATACCATCCATCTTGTGTGTGTTAATTGAGATACTAAACTCTGAATCTCTCACAAGTTAAACTATCGATTATAATTTTTTTATCAATCCAAAATACTTTGTACGCCTTTACTTTTTCGATAACATCTACTTTTGGATTCCACCAACTAACAACCATGGAATTTCCCCACTTCTTAGCGCCTTCAATTGCTATTTTTAATGCCTCTTCTTCATCAACATTTTCCTTCATAATGAGTTTTTCATCAACAGTCCACTCCTCCACAGGCAATATACTGTTGCCTCTTTCTATTCCAGCTCTAACACAATCAACGTAAGCAAAGTAATCCATAACTTTATCAGCCATACCCAACCTTCTAAACTTAAGTCTTAAATGATAGGCTCTCATAGGATATAAAACGAAAGGTAAATCGAGTTTTTCTATAGGTCTAAAAACATTAACCCTAATCAATCTACCACCCTCATACTAACATCAACTGCCCTTGAGGAGTGAGTTATCCAGCCAGATGATATTATATCTACACCAGTTTTTGCATAATCTAACACATTTTCAGGAGTTATTCCTCCAGACGCTTCCAATATTACATCAGACATCTTTCTTACTTTTTTAACAGCTAATCTTACTTCATCAGCATTCATATTGTCAAACATAATTATATCAACTCCCGCAAGTGCAGCTTTTAAAGCATCCTCTATATTGCTAACTTCAATTTCTACTTTTTTTGTGAATGATGCCTTTACGAATTCTATTGCTTTTTCAATTCCTCCAGCAACTGCTATGTGATTATCTTTTATTAGAATGCAGTCAGATAAACTCATTCTGTGAGGGTCTCCACCACCATGAATTACTGCAAGTTTTTCAAAAATTCTAAATCCGGGTGTTGTTTTTCTCGTTGCAGAAATTTTTACACCAAATTCACTAACGATGTCTACAAGCTTTTTAGTCGCTGTAGCAATACCACTCATTCTTTGTATTACATTTAAAGCAGTTCTTTCTGCAATAAAAATGTCTGAAGATAAGCCCTCAATTTCCATAAGCACATCGTTCTTCCTAACAATTTCCCCATCTCTTACTTTCACCTTTACTTTAGCACCACAAACTTCAAAGCATGTTTTAGCTAACTCCATACCAGATAGTACAAAATCTTCCTTAGCCAATACAACTGCATTAATATTTCTTTCAGGAGTTGGTGTTACATCTCCATAAAAAGCATCCTCTTCTATATACTTTAAAGCATACTTCCTTAACAAAGGTTTGGGTATTTTGAATGTCACGTTCCCACCTTTAATACGTCTGAAAAAGATTTTATAAGTCTTATAGCTGATAAAGCAGCAAGATAACTTGTCTTTGGATTATCTGGATGTTTCTTATTTTTAACTCTTATATACAATTCGCCAAAATCTCCTTTTGCAACAATTTCATGAATGTTTTCACTAACTTTTGGATCGGCTATTATTCTAACCTTTGTATTCTCAAAGCCCAAACAAGCAAGACTTAGTGTAGCTGAAACGTTTACATTCTTAGGATAAAGTTTAACCGCTTCAAGAGCACTCCCTTCAAATATAACTTTCTTCTCGTTTAAATTTAATCCGAGGCTACTTGGATGTTTTATCGTTGTCAAAATAACTTCATTCGTGCAATTTTTGACAGCTTTTAAAGCATCTATTCCGGCTATTGCTCCAGAAGGTATGTATATTTTCCTATAATATTTTTTAGCGGTATCTACAAGTTCTTTTAGTAATTCATAATCACTCAAAGCTCCAGAAGACATTATCAATAAATCAGCATATTTCAGTAATTTTACGCAATCTTTAACAGCCTGCTGAGAAGCAGCTTCAACTATTAAATCACACTCACTACACATTTCTTCAAACTCTTCAAAACTACTTGCAACTTTGGAATTGTAATTATCTCCAAAAAATTTTGCTTTTTCAAAGTTTTTGTCGTAAACGGCAAAAATTGTGTATTCACGCCCAGAACTTTCAGCTATGGTTTTTCCAATTGCACCACACCCAAGCAAACCAACTTTAATCATACTATCACCAAACAAGTTCATCGAGCATAGATTTTTTGATAGCCATTTTTACTTCTCTTGCTATCCTTCTACCCACATACATGGGTTCTCCAAACAAAATATAGCTGTATGGTGAATTAGGTATTCCTACATTACTGCCAGCAACGATTCTTGCAGATATTTCAAAAACATACATGTCTGTTTTTTCATCGAATACAGTTTCTAAGCAAAAAGGTCCAACCATACCAGGATATGCTATTTTTTTGGATGCTTCTACAACATTTATAGCGGCTCTTATAGCTTTAGAAAGTAAGCTCTCTCTTAACACCACAGGGAAGTTTCCAACTACTGTGTAAGTTAAGTTTAGATCGACTTTTAATTGGTCTTTTGCAGGAACTCTACCAATACCATCTACGTTTGATTCGTATCTCCTATCTATGGACAAAAGTTCCACTCTGTTTAATACTGGTGAATAGAAAAACGTGAGATATACGTTAGCACCGACTATATATTCCTGAATAAAAACATTTTTTAAATCTTCTTCGCTTATAATTCCCGATTCTACCATCTTTTTTGATTTTTCATAAAAATCTTCCTTAGATGTTGCAATAAAGTATCCCGCTCCCCCTTTAGCTCCCGGATACTTTACTATTACCAATCCATCTATCTCCTCAGGTTTGTAAGTTCGAGGTAAATTCAAACCAGCATCTAATAGCCACTGCTTCTGTTTTTCTCTATCTGTTTCCCACTCCATTAATACTCTATTCCCAAATATCGGTACCCTCAGTTTGTCAAGCTTACCAATGTAAGCGTTAAAAGTTCCATGAGGAATTAGCAATACTTCTTTTTCTATCAATTCTTCCTGAATATTAAAAAGGTCCGAGTAATCTTTTAATTCTAAGATTTCGTCTGCTACCCCAAATGACTCGTAAATTATGCGTTCTTTTTCTCTACAAAGACAAATTGTACTAAATCCCTCATCCTTAGCACCTTTTAAGATGTTTAGAGCTGAGTGGCTTCCAAGAGTTGCTATTTTTATGTTTTTATATCCTCTCAATATTTCCAAAATTTCTTCTCTATCCATAGCCCAAAATCTATTTTAGTGATTAAAAAAGGTTAATATACTATGGTAATTCGCCGTATATACTTTTAATGTGCCTAATAAGATATCTCTCAACTTTTTTTATTGTTGAAATTTTTAATTCACTTGCTAAAGGACAAAAATCGTGAACTGTAGCTTTTCTTTTATCAACATCGTATATAACCGGATAGTACCTGCACCCCTCAGGTCTATACTTATATATAAAACATTTTCCATTTTTTAAAAAAAAGCAGTGTCCATTTATATTTTTTAATACTCTAATCCCGTCTTTAATTAAACTAAATTCATCTCTACTGTATCCAAGTTTTTCAATTCTCTTTATGTCTTTCTCACTTAACGGCATTTCAGTTTCATAACAACATTTACTACATTTTATATCCAAACACCTCATTTTAACTTCCATTAATAGAAGATATCAGAATCGATTTAAAACAGTACACGTTTAGGGTACATTAATGCTCAGCGTTGAAGTTGCAGGTTTAAAACTTGAAAATCCTGTAGCACTTGCAAGTGGAATTCTCGGAAGTAAAAAATCGTCTTTAGTTGAGATTGCCAAATTCGCTGGAGCTGTAGTAACAAAATCCGTTGGAATAGAAAAACGAGAAGGATACAAAAACCCCTGCGTGATAAACCAGAAATGCGGAGTGATAAATGCAGTTGGGTTAGCTTCCCCCGGAGCTAAGGTGTTTTCAGAGGAGTTGAAAGAAATTTCAATAAAAAAACCTTTGATAGTTAGTCTGTTTGCACCAAATCCTGAAAATTTTGCATTACTTGTAGATTACTTTCCTTTTGCATCTGCTTTTGAGTTGAATCTTTCCTGTCCTCATGCTAAAAAACTTGGTATGTCCATAGGGGTTGATGAGAAAGCTGTGGAAAGTTGCGTTAAAGCGGTAAAGGATGCTACAGATAAGCCAGTTTTTGCAAAGTTAACTCCAAACGTAACAGACATAACAAAAATTGGACTTGCTGCTGAGAAGGGGGGTGCTGATGCAGTAGTGGCTGTAAATACATTAAAAGCTATTTCAATAGATATTTATAGCAAAAAAGCAGTCTTAAGCAATATTGTAGGTGGGATTAGTGGCAAAGCTATAAAATCTATAGCTCTTAGATGTGTTTGGGATTTATATGAAGTCTTAGATATACCTATAATTGGATGCGGTGGAATCAGCAATTGGATTGACGTTCTTGAATTCATAATGGCTGGTGCAAGTTTTGTCCAAATAGGTTCAGCTTTTTACAACAGTCTAAGGACGATTGAAGGAATTGTGAAAAGTTTAGAAGATTACCTTTACTCAAAAAATGAAAGGGTAAAAGATCTAATAGGAGTTGCACATGGAGGTGTATAATTTGTACTGTTTAAGCGTAAAAAAGGTCAAGAAATTTAATAATATTGCGATAATAGAGTTCGATAGGGAAATTAGAGGGTATCCCGGACAATTTATTATGCTCAACGTTTTTGGATTTGAAGAAATACCTCTTAGCCTTTCATCTCCAAAAACTATAACAGTGAAAAATGTTGGCAAAACAACCAACAGAGTTGTAAATACTAAGGAAGGCGATGTTTTTGGGATTAGAGGTCCCTTTGGCAGACCATTCAGTTACCCAGATGTAGAAAAAATATACTTAATAGCTGGAGGTATTGGTATAGCCCCTCTAAACTATTTATATGAATACTTCAAAGATGAGATTGAAGTTATAGCAATACATGGTGTTAAAACAAAGGAAGAATTGATATACGATTATCCAGAAGTTGCAACAGAAGATGGTAGTGTAGGTTTTAGAGGCAATGCTGTAGAATTATTTCTAAAACTTGCTGATTTTAAAGAAGAATTTAGAGTTTATTCTTGCGGACCAAAGCCCATGCTTCTTAGCTTGTATAAAATTATGAAAAAATTGGGAAAACTTGAATCACTGGAAGTTTCCTTAGAAAACTATATGAGGTGTGGTATTGGTTTGTGTGGCTCATGTGTAACAGAAAGTGGGGCAAGGGTGTGTAGAGATGGGCCTACTTTCAAGGGTACTGATGTAAGTGAAAAAGATTTTATTTAAAATAATTCATACAATCTACACTTTGAAAACATGGGATGCGTATATCCATACTTCACTTCAGAAAACTCAGATGCTAGAGCTTTTACCTCTTCTCTTACATTTTTCCCTTTCAAGCATTTATAGATCAGTTGAGCTATTTCCTTCATCTCCCCTTCCTTCATTCCCAGCCTTGTAACTTCTTGAACTCCAATTCTTAGTAGGTTTGTAGATGGCCAAATATTTACAAATATGTTTGATTTTTCAAGCTCTATTTTCTCAGTTTCATTTCCCTCAAAAACTACCTGATGAGATTGAGTAAATCCCTTACTTTCACCAACAACTTTAAACCCAAGCTCATATAAACTCTCAGCAAGAGCTTTGGCATTTTTTACAATCTGTCTTGCATACTCTCTACCAA
>JALSLC010000029.1 GCA_026988525.1 Archaeoglobaceae archaeon | reverse complement strand
GTGAATCTTAATTGATTTTGCTTTAGTGCGTAAAACATTTCTTCTACGATCATACGTGATCTCATATTCAGCTTTAATTGGTTTTAACTTACGTTCATCAACATTAACTTCAACAACCACCCTACTCCTCCGCCCTGTGCTTCCGAAAATACTCTCCTCCGCCTTTCTAAGCTCGCCGATTTCATTGCCAAAGTAATTCCCAGCCAAAGCCCTGAACCACCACCTCATCAAACCCTTTATCGAAGAAGAGCGAATCTCAGCCTTTGTTTGATCTGCTCCCCTCATGAAAATTGGAGTTATAACTTCTAATTCAAATTCAGATTTATAGGGCATCACACAGTAATTCTCTTAAAAAAATAAATGCTTTTTGTTTTTGGTATAATATTTTAAAACAAAAAATAAACTTCTCAGAAATTGGGTGGAATTATCTGCTTGCCCACGATATCTGAGTAACTTTCTCTTTCACGTATAAGGTAAGTTCTTCCACCATCAACTAATACTTCAGCACACCTTCTCCTACCATTGTACTGACTGCTCATGGAAAAACCATAAGCTCCAGTATCGAATATTGCAATTATATCCCCTTTTTCAACTTTGGGTAACAATCTATCCTCAGCCAGTATATCTCCACTTTCACATATAGGCCCTACTATTGTATAAACTTCCTTAGCTTCTTCGTTCATTTTATTAGCTACAACAACTCTATGGTATGCACCATACATCGCAGGTCTTAGAAGTAAATTAAAACCAGCATCAACAGCAACAAAGTTCCTGTAAGCTTTTTTTACTGCGTTTACTTTTGTCAGTAAAATAGTAGTATTACCAACTATACTCCTTCCCGGTTCTATCCATAGCTCGGGATTTGAATTTAATTCAGCACTTCTTTCCTCAAAAACCGGAATTAGTTCATTTGCAAAATCATCTGGAGTTGGTGCTCCTTTACCCTCATAATCGATACCAAGCCCCCCTCCAATATCTAAGAACTGTAGTTCAACACCAAGTTTTTCAACTTCTAAAGCGACATCAAAAACTCTATTTAATGCTTCGACAAATGGTACAATCTCTATTATCTGGCTCCCAATATGGCAGTGAATTCCTGAAACAACTATATTTGGACTTTTTATAGCCTCTTTATAGGCATTTATCACTTCCTTCCAAGGTATTCCAAATTTTGAAGTTTTAAGACCTGTAGCTATTTTTGGATGCGTTTCGGGCTTTATATCCGGGTTTATTCTAAAAGCGATTTTTACTTCTTCTCCAATTTCAGATGCTATAGAAGATATTGTTTTTAATTCATCTAAGCTATCTACACTAAACGGTACTTTTGCTTCAATACCCATTCTTATTTCTTCTTCACTTTTAGAGTTGCCATTAAAAAGAATATATTTTCTTTCAAATCCAGCAATAAGTGCTAAGTATAATTCTCCATCGCTAAATACGTCAGCTCCAAATCCTCTATTTTTTAATAATTTCATTATAGTTAAGTTATTGTTTGCTTTCACAGCGTAAAGAAATTTAACTTTAAAATTTGCATTTGAAAAAGCATTTACGTAGGAATCAACATTTAATTCAAGAGTTTTTTTCGAAGTAACGTATAACGGAGAACCAAATTCTTTTATCAGCTCTAAACTACTAACATCCTCAATATACAATACACCATTTTTTTCTTGGAAATATTTTTGCAAATGCACCATGCATTAAATTATTTATCGAAATTTTTAATGTTTTTCGTTTTTAATTTGTTTTCATTTAAAACAAAAAAAGTGTTAAATACAGATTATATTTGGCAACGTAGCATGTGCTCCAAAGTACTGGAGGAGTTTTTTGAGTTCAAAAAATACAATACAAATATGAAAACAGAAATACTCGCAGGATTGACGACTTTTATGACAATGGCATACATACTCTTCGTTAATCCAGCAATACTCAGTGCTGCAATGGGTAAAGCAGCAATACCGTCCATAGTTACGGCTACCGCACTATCTTCTGGAATTGCTACAATAATAATGGGTTTATATGCAAAAAAACCGTTTGCCTTGGCTCCGGGAATGGGTTTGAATGCATACTTTGCGTACAGCGTATGCCTGAATATGGGCTACTCATGGAAAGTGGCTCTTGCAGCTGTTTTTGTAGAGGGAATAATATTCATAGCTCTATCCCTAACTAAGGTTAGAACTGAGGTAATAAATGCAATTCCAATGTCTCAAAAGTATGCAATTGGTGCAGGAATAGGGCTTTTCTTAACGTTAATAGGGCTAAAAAATGCTGGATTGATAGTTGGCAGTAAAGCAACACTTGTAACAATGGGGTTCTCAAACTTTACAAAACCTGAGCTATGGTTAGCCGTCTTCGGTATATTCTTAGCTGCAGCACTCATGGTAAGAAAAGTCCCGGGTGCTTTATTGATATCGATACTAACAACCACAGTTTTGGCTATAGCCATGCACGTAGCACCAATGCCTAAGTCAATAGTATCAATGCCAACTTTGAGCTACACATTCATGAAAATGGATCTAAAAGGATTGATAAGTGTTGGTGCTTTTGGTGTTGTGTTTGCATTTTTTATGGTTGATTTCTTTGATACAGTAGGAACCGTAACTGGGTTGAGTGCAAAAGCAGGATTCCTCGACAAAGATGGAAGAGTGCCTGATTCAGAAAAAATACTGTTAACTGATGCAATAGGCACAACCGTAGGTGCAATACTTGGAACTTCAACAGTCACAACATACATAGAGAGTGCGGCAGGTATTGAAGAAGGAGGAAGGACTGGAATGGTAGCCCTTGTTGTCGGTCTGCTATTTATACTCATAGGTGTTTTCATTTCACCAATAGCAGAAATAATACCTGATTGTGCAACCGCTCCAGCTCTGATAATTGTAGGATTCCTTATGATGAGCATAGTAAAAGGAATAGACTACGAAGATTATACTGAAGCCTTACCAGCTTTCTTCGTTCTCTCAACGATACCGTTTACTTTCTCAATTTCAGACGGAATAGGCATAGGATTCATAAGTTACTGTGTTTTAAAACTAGTTTCTGGCAGATACAAGGAAGTGCACCCACTTCTATGGGCTTTAGCAATAGTGTTTGTTGTTTACTTCCTATACCTCGGAGGTCTTTTATAATTTTATTATAATTTTTGCTATAACAGTTAATTTTTTATATATTTTTGCAATATTATTCTTTGTATATAAATTAAAAGTTAACTATAACGAAGATAAATAATAATAAAACAAAAACAAAAATAAATTAAGAGCACATCTTTTGTAAAACATTCGCCAACTTTTTCCACATTCCTACACCAATGTATTCCCATCTAACTGCATTTTCGTCAAGACCAATCTCCGGCATTATCATCCTTAGAGAGGTTATTCTTTTATCTTCCATTTCATTTCCATATAGATGATGGCAGTTCTTTGGAGGACAGCCAGCAACAAGAATTGCATCAACTTTCTTATCCATTATTGCTTTCAGAATTACCCAATTGCTAACAGATGCTGAACATCTAACTCTTATACTTCTGAAGTTGGTTGGTAGCTTTAAACCATATCTACCCATTAAATCACCCGCTGCATAACTACACCAGTAACAAAGCAGTGCTAACACTCTCTTCTCACCCGGTTTAGCATGTGTAAATGCTACATCTATCTGCCTCAATAATTGCCAGTCTTCAAAATTCATAACTTGAATTGCACCGGTTGGACAAACCGATGTACAAAGGCCACATCCCTTACAGAATCCCGGATTTACTTTACTCTTTAAGTTTTCATCAACACTTATTGCACTGTGGGGACAAGTTTCTCTACAAATACCACACCCAATACACTTATCTGAGTTAACCATTGAGACGTACTTTTGCAATTTTTTCACTCCATCTTTCAAAGCCTCGTAAACTTTCATAGCTGCTGCACTACCACTTTCAACACTCTCCTGAATGTCTTTAAAGCTTCTAGCCATTCCAGCTGCATAGACTCTATCTACGTAAGTTTCCATCGGAGTAATTATTCTTGGTTGAAACTCTATTGGAAAACCGTATTCATCAAGTTTCACTCCAAACATTTTCATTAATCTAATAGCGGAGGGGATTAATGGATCAGCAACGATTACTAAGTCAGCTTCAAGATTCTCATCTTCAGTTACTACTAACAAAGTATCTCCATCCACTTTTATTTCTTCCACTTCAGAGTTTACAAATTCGACGCCTTGCATTTCACATTTTCTGCGGAATTCCTCAAATGCTCTACCATAGGTTCTCAAATTCTTGTAAACGACTGTAATATCCATGCTTTGATATAATACAGCGAGTCTAAAAGCCAATTTTGCAGTTATTGGACAGCACAACTTAGAGCAATAACCCACTTCATCTTTCTGGCATAATACAAAAACGACACTCTCTGGCACTTTTCCATTAAAATTGTTTTTAATCAATCTTTCAAGTTCAAGCATTGTAACAACATTTGGATGGGAGTAATTCAGTTTTTTAAATTTGTTCATATCGTATCCTTCAAAACCCGTAGCAATAACTACCGCTCCAAAAGTCTCTTCTACTATTTCATCTTTTGCCTCAAGATTTATAGCGTTAGTTGGACAAACTTTAATGCACTCTCCGCATTTATTACATGAGTCTAAATCTATGGTATAGCTATCCGGCATTGCAAGAGAGAAGTCCTTATCTATCGCTTTTCTTTTTGTTAATCCAAAGTCAAAAGGATTGTCTATTTCTACTGGACATACTTCAGAACACTTACCACAGCTAACACATTTTGCTGGATCTACTGGCATAGCTTTCTTTTCTATCTTAACTTTGAAGTTTCCATCGTCTTTTTCGACATCAATTATTTCAGCATTCATTATTAGGGTTATACCTTCTTTTTGAATTTCTCTACCCATGACTGGAACTATACATTCACTTGTACACATTGAAGCGTAACCTTCACACTGAAAGAGCATAGGAATCATACTTGTATGCCCGCCAATGTAAGGCTTTCTTTCTACAATTACTGTTTCAATTCCAGCTTTTGCTAAATCAGATGCACATCTTAATCCTGTAACTCCAGCACCAACAATTAAAGCTCTCTTTTCGAGTTTGACATTTCCCTGAGGGATGTTAGTTTTAACTTTAACATAACTCATAAGTAGCTGATCCATCGCCTTTCTCGTTGCTCCATCTATATTATCATGTATCCATGCACATTGCTCTCTTAAGTTTACAGTTTCTATCATAGCTTTATTGACACCAATACGTTCTAAAAGATCGGATAATTTTTCTTCACCCATTTTTAGAGAGCTTCTCTCAGAACAACCTGCAAAAATGAAACGGTCTATTTTTCCTTTAAATTTTTCTAAAATCTTATCTGGATTTTCACAAAAGACATCCACAGTTTCAACAATTACTACATCTTCAAGAGTTTTTGCAAAATCTTCAACTTTTTTTAAATCCAATTTTTCGCTTATCGTACCTCCGCAACTACAAAATAGAATACCTATCCTCATATTTTCAAAATTTAATGAATAGCTATATAAATTTTGATAATCTTACTTTTACAATAAAAACTCAACAAAAATCTAACGTATTTCGAAAAATTTGAAAAATTAAATATGTTTAACCTTTACATTGTAAATTGAACCTTCAAATTCAACTTGGAATTCACCCTCAACATTTTCGAAGTTAACAACTGCCGGGAAAGGTTCCTCCTCCAATTCTCCCTTGAGGAATTGCAACCCTGTTTGCGGGAAAAGGGCATAAATTAGTACGTTTTCGTCCGTAGCTTCGATGCCCATGTCTTCCAATTCTTTTTTATATTTTTCAAATTCTGGTTCCAATAAATCTGCTGGTCTACATTCAATTGGTTTTTCATCTCCAAGAACTATTTTCATAATCTCCTCTTTTATTGGTGCAGGTGTTCTGCCGTACATCCCCTTAACGAGATCTCTTGTTTCTTTTGGTATAACTTTATATCTTCCACCTGTAAGAACATTTAAAACTGCTTGAACTCCTACTATCTGGCTGGTAGGAGTTACAAGAGGTACGTATCCTAACTCTTCTCTTACCTTAGGCACCTCTTTTAAAACATCAGGTAATTTATCGAGAGCGTTTTGCTCCTTCAATTGAGCAATAAGATTAGAGAACATACCCCCAGGTATCTGGTAAACTAACACATTTGTATCTGGTATCGTTGATAGAGGATTTAAATAACCCGCATACTTTTCCCTTATTTCAATAAAGTATTTTCTAACTTCAAGCAATATATCCATATCCACACCAGTTTTGTAACCCAGATCCTCTAAAGCGTAAACCATGCTTTCAGTCGGTGGATGAGAAGTGCCCATACTGAGAGGGGACATGCAAGTATCTATCATCTCAGCTCCAGCCTCGACCGCTTTTAGCAGAGACATCGATGCCATCCCGCTGGTATAGTGTGAATGTACATCTATTGGTAGTCCCACTTCCTTTTTAAGTGTCTTTACGAGCTCATAAGCCATTTTTGGAGTTAAAAGACCAGCCATATCTTTTAAACAAATTGAATCTACTTCAAGTTCCGCCAGCTCATTTGCTATTTCAACGTACTTTTCTATAGTGTGTACGGGACTTATTGTATAACATATTGTTCCCTGAACATGGGCATTACACTTCTTTGCAGTTTTTATCGAAACTTCTAAGTTTCTTACATCGTTTAAAGCGTCAAATATCCTAAATATATCCATTCCGTACTCAGCTGTTTTTTCTACAAACTTAATTACAATGTCGTCTGGATAATGTCTGTAACCAACTAAATTTTGCCCCCTTAAAAGCATGGAAATTTGAGCATTTTTTATTCTCTTTCTAATTTCTCTCAATCTATCCCATGGATTTTCGTTTAGAAACCTATGACAGGCATCAAAAGTAGCACCTCCCCAAACTTCAAAGCAGTATATTCCAGAGGAATCGAAAGTTTCCAATATTGGTAGTATGTCTCTCATTCTAAGCCTAGTTGCAAGCAATGATTGGTGTCCATCTCTAAGAGTTAAATCAACGATTCTTACCTTACTCATTAAATCACCCTCACGAATTCTACATAATTAAATTAATATTTTTTGCGACAGACAGAATTAATTAAACTAACTATTTTTTCAGTTGCCTTTTTTACGTCCTCTGCATGAGCTACTGCAGAAACTACTGCTGGAGAGGCTCCAATCTTAACTACATCAACTACATTTTCAGCATTAATACCCCCTATACCTACAACAGGTATTGAAACACTCTCTACAATCTTTTTTAAACCTTCCAATCCAATAACTTTGCTTTCTTTTGTTTTAGTATGAAAAACTGCTCCAGCACCTAAGTAATCTGCATTTTCAGCTTTTTTAGCCTGTTCAACGTTTTTTACTGAAACCCCTACTATTCCGGGAAAAATCTCTCTTACAACATCTAATGGTAGATCTTCCTGCCCAACATGTACTCCATCAGCATCAACACTTAAAGCTATGTCAACTCTATCATTTACTATAAAAATTGCATCGTAGCAATCACAAAGCTCTTTTATGTTTTTAGCTTCAAAGTACATATCTCTTGATTTTTTTACTTTTTCTCTGTACTGTATTACCTTAGCTCCTCCCTCCAACGCACCTTTCGCAACTTCGAAATGAGTGTGTACTTTACAATCAGTTATTACGTAAAGAAACGGGTGTGGCGGAATTTTTTTCATATAACTAAGATATACAGTTATCTTTAAATACTCATCGTAGTAGAACGGAAGTGCGGGCTGTCGGTTATCATGATTAACGAGGTGATACTGTGAGCAAAGTTAGAAAACTTCAAAAAAGAAAATCGGATCCAAACTTAGTTAGGTTGATAGATTTAATGCTTTCAAGTGACAAAAAATTGTGGAAGGATATAGCAAAAAGACTGGCAAAACCAAGAAGATTGTATGCCCAAGTAAACGTTTCTAAGATAGAAAGATACTTGCTCGATGGGGAAATTGCAGTAGTACCCGGAAAAGTACTTGGGGGAGGAGAGTTAAGCAAGCCAATAAAAGTAGCCGCCCTTTCATTCTCTGAAACTGCAAAGAGAAAAATAAAAGAAGTAGGTGGAGAATGTTTGAGTTTTGAAGAAGCAATGAAGATTGATGGTAACTTCAGAATAATTTGCTGAGGTGAAATATTATGAGCGTTAATTTGGATAGAGCTCTTAAAACGCTTGGCGATGATTACAGAGTAATAGATGCAAGTGAGCACATTCTTGGTAGATTGTGCAGTGTTATTGCAAAAAACTTGCTTAACGGTGAAAAAATAGTTGTTGTTAATGCCGAAAAAGTCGTAGTTACTGGAGACAAACAGATGGTTTTAGAAAAGTATAAAGAAAAATATGAGAAAGGTAGCAAGGAAAAAGGACCTTACTTTCCAAGACATCCTGAAAGAATATTTAAAAGAACTGTTAGAGGAATGCTGCCAAAAAACAGAAGAGGCAGAGAAGCACTTAAAAATCTGAGAGTTTTTGTTGGTGTTCCCGAAAAATTAAAAAATGCTGAAATTGAAAAAGTTGATTGTGCCTTACTCAAAAAAGTTTCTAAAGCTGAAAAGTACGTTGCTCTTAAAGAAATTAGTGAATATCTTGGATATAAAGTAGAGGTGGAAATATGAAGATCGTTCTTACAAGTGGTAAAAGAAAAACTGCTATAGCAAGAGCTACTGTTAGAGATGGAAAAGGAAGAATTAGAATTAATAAAATCCCGGTAGAGATTATACAACCAGAAATGGCAAGAATGAAGATAATGGAGCCAATAATAATGGCAAAAGAGTTAGCAGAAAAAGTTGACATAGATGTAGTTGTTAACGGAGGAGGATTTATGGCACAAGCTGAGGCTGCAAGAACTGCAATAGCAAGAGGATTGGTTGAATGGAGCGGGGATGAAGAACTAAGAAAAGTATATCTTGAATATGACAGAAGTTTGCTCGTAAACGATACGAGGAGAAAAGAACCCAAAAAGCAGGGTGGAAGAGGAGCAAGAAAGAGAAGACAAACTTCATACAGGTGAAACTATATGTTTCCTGTACGTTGTTTTACCTGTGGGGCTGTTATAGCTCACCTTTGGGAAGAATACAAGAAAAAACTTGCAGAAGGTAAGTCACCTAAGGAAGCATTAGATGAACTTGGAATAGAAAGATACTGCTGTAGAAGGATGTTTCTCACATACAAATCGATAATAAATGAAGTTGCAAGGTTTAAAGGGGCCGTGGGGTAGCCTGGTGATCCTGCGGCGTTCGGGACGCCGTGACCCGAGTTCAAATCTCGGCGGCCCCACTTTTTACCGGAGGTGATATTAATCTCATCAAAAAAGTTGTTTCCGTTCGATTACACACGTTTTGAGAGAGCAAGAATAATTGGAGCGAGAGCTTTGCAAATAGCTATGGGGGCCCCTGTTTTAATTGAGACTGATAAAACTAACCCCTTAGATATAGCTAAGGAAGAGTTTGAGATGGGTGTAATACCCATAACAGTTAAAAGGAGAAAAAACAAATTTGTGTGGTTGGATAGGTATGAGTTGTTTTAGGAAAACATTAATATGTTCACTCAGGCTGGGCTTTAAGGTAAATTCATTTAGAGGGGATGAAAAATGATGGTAAAAGACAGAGATGAAGTAAAAAGCGATGAAACTTACGAATATCTAATCTCTCCAGACGAGTATTTAGCTGCTGGAGTGCATATAGGAACTCAGGTAAAAACGGGAGATATGAGGAAGTTCATTTACAAGGTAAGACCGGACGGCTTGTACGTTTTGGATATAAGACAGCTTGACGAAAGATTGAGGATTGCAGGGAAATTCTTATCGCGATTTGAACCATCAAAAATATTGGTCGTTTCTGCAAGACAGTATGGACAAAAACCAGCGATGATGTTTGCCAAAATAACAGGTGCAGAGTACAGAGTGGGCAGATTTATACCCGGCACTTTAACAAACCCAATGCTTAGAGATTACACTGAACCAGATGTTGTCTTAGTAACTGACCCAGCAATAGACAGTCAGGCTGTTCAAGAAGCTACAGACGTTGGAATACCAGTTGTAGCTCTTTGCGACTCAAATAACTCAGCATCTAATGTAGATTTAATAATACCAACAAATAACAAAGGTAGAAAAGCTCTTGCCTTAGTTTACTGGTTGCTTACCAGAGAAGTTTTAAGAAATAGAGGTATTACGGACTTCCCATATTCAGTTAGCGACTTTGAAGCAGAAATTTAATTTTTTATCAAACCAATTTCTTCAGCTATTTCTATCCATGCCCAAGCCCAAATGATACATTCAAAAGCCTTTATCAATTCACCTTTTTCGAGAAACCATTTAGAATCTTTTAAGTATGCTTTTGCATTTACAACAAAATTGTTCTCTTCCCTAATTTCAGAAAATTTTTCTTCCGCTTTTTTAATCCATTTTATAGTTTCCAATCTTAGTTCTTCCTCGACATTGCTCATAAACGTAAATGTGAAAACTCAGAGTTAAGTTATTTGTTCATGCAAGTTGAGGTTGCAATAGTGGGGGGAACTAACATACTGAACACCAAAGTTTTGGAAGAAGCAGAAGAGTTAGAAGTTAAAACGCCATTTGGAAAAGCTGAAATTGATGTAGGGGTTATAAATGGCTTAAAAATTGCCCTGATAAGAAGACATGGAAGAAAAAATAACATACCGCCCCACAAAATAAACCATGCTGCAAACTTCTGGGCTTTGAAGGAGCTGGGGGTGAAAAAAGTTCTTGGTATGGGTTCAGTTGGTTGTTTAAAAAAAGATGTAAGTTTACCAGCAATAGCTATTCCACACGACTACATAGACTTTTTTAGTGGAGCTACAGTCGTCAAATCCGAACTATTGCATATAACTCCCGGATTCGATGAAGAGTTAAGAAAATGTTTGATAAATGAGGCAAGAGAAGTTTGTAGTAAGAGAGGATATACATTACTGGAAAGAGCAATTTACTTTCAGAGTAGAGGACCAAGGTTAGAGACTAAAGCAGAAGTAAGAATAATTTCCCAATGGGCAGATTGCGTAGGAATGACTGCGGGTAGCGAAGCAACTGTGTGTAAAGAACTTGGAATAAGATATGCAGCTTTATGTACAGTCGATAATTATGCAAACGGTATATCTGATGAGGAAATAGATTACAAAGAAATTGTAAGAAGAGCTAAGAATAGTGCCAACATAGCTATTGAAATTCTGCTAAGAGTTTTAAATAAAATTTAGGAGGTATAATTATGGGAGAGAACGTATTAATTAAAAATGTTTTTTATCTGAGTCCAGAGTTAGAAGTTAAAAAAGGGGACATATTAATAGAGAATGGTGTTTTTTCCCAATTAGGTGATGTAAAAAAAGATAAAACTGGATATACTATTGATGGCAAAGGATTTGCTGCTGTTCCCGGATTTGTTAATGCACACACTCACTCTTCGATGACGCTTTTTAGAGGGTTTGCCGAAGATATGCCACTTATGGAATGGCTTGAAAAGAAAATATGGCCTCTTGAAAAGAAGTTGAAGCCAAAGCATATTTACTATGGAACTAAGTTAGCTTGCATTGAAATGCTCAAGAGTGGTTGTACAGCATTTAATGACATGTACTTTCAAGTTGACCAAATTGCTAAAGCAGTAGAGGAATGTAAAATCAGAGCCTGCATATCATCCGCTTTTTTTGATTTCTTCAATCCAGATATACTTGAAGATTCCATTAAAAGAGTTGAAAAAGATTTAAAACTACTGAGTAATAGAGATCTAATAATCCCAGCTATTGGGCCTCATGCACCATACACAGTTAGTATTGAAGGGTTAAACACTTCAATGGAATTGGCAAGAGAAAGTAATGCATTAGTTCACTTTCATTTAGCGGAAACTGAAAAAGAAGTAGTAGAATTCAAAAAGAATAATGGAAAAAGTCTAATTCAGGCTTTAGACGAAATAGGATTTCTAAATGATAGATTAATTGCAGCACACTGTATATGGTTGAACGATGAAGAAATAGAAATTCTCGCTAAGAGGAGAGTAAATGTAGCACACTGCCCTATTAGTAATGCTAAGTTGTGTTCTGGAATATTTAGATATCCTGAGATGATTAATAAGGGTGTTAATGTTTGTCTTGGGACTGATGGTGCGGCAAGTAACAACACGTTAAGCATATTGGAGGAGATGAAGTTTGCAGCTCTGATACAGAAAGTCCATAGAAGTATGCCGGAGTTTGGTGCGGAGATAGTTTTTAAGTCTGCTACTGAGAATGGATATAGGGCTTTGAAGTTGAAGGGGGGAAAGATAAGGGAAGGGTATGTTGCTGATTTCTCTTTGTATGATTTGAATACAGTGTCTTTCTGTCCAAATCATAGCTTACTTGCAGACATAGTTTACTCAGCAAGCAACTCGGTCGTTTATACTTTTGTAAATGGAAAAGCTGTAATAGAGAATGGATTTTTTATGGGAGATAAAGATTTAGAGTTAAAAATAATAGAAAGTGTAAAGAAGGTTGCCAAAGAACTTGTAAGTGAGTAATCATGAAAACAAAAATTTCAGGGTTACACTTCACAAGAACACCAATAAGTGGAAAAAATGTAGAGATAGTTGGTTATCTTAAGTTGTATGACGAAGAATCAAACAGCTGGTTGCCTGTCGAACATAAAAAAGTTAAATTAATAATAGACGACAGAGAGGTAGCTGAATCTATAACCGATAGCTTTGGAAAATTTAAGTTTAATGTAAAACTATCTGGAGAACATGAAATACAAATTGTTTTCGAAGGTACTCGAAAGTTAGATGGCTGCTCATTAGTAAAATATATATCAGCAGTTTCTGAAGAGGAGTGGATAAAAATAAGAAAGTTGGCAAAGATAATGTTTATTATAATTTTTTTAATGATAGCGATAATTGTTATATTGGGTGTTTTCTTGAGGTGATTTTTTGTTCGTATTATGCTTGGTTAACACATACGATAAAAACAAATTACACGAAATTCATTTAAGAAGTATTGCCAGAGCAGCTCCTCTTTGCTATGCTTTTAATTTTCATCTCGCACTATTGGAGTTTCCCTTCTGGAAAGAAAGCAAAGAAGTAGTTTCTGATGTTTGCGATTATACAACAATTGGTGAAGGTGGAAAGTATCTCATAGAATTGGAAAAGAAAGGAAGATTTCACTTATTAGACAAAATACCTGCTCATTTTGGAGAGATAATCGCAACAACATCTAATCCTGATCCAAAAAAGAAGATTGATTTGAAGGACATATCTTCCTTTAGATCTGCTACATTTCTAATGGGTCTTGGTAGAAGGGGGTTGCCAAAAGATGTCATGAAAAAAGCAAAATATCATTGGGATGTAACAAGGATGGGTGTGAGTTTAGAAACTTGCACAGCTATGGGTGCAATAGTATCTCTTGCTTTCATATGTAAAGTGGGGTGTCCCAATGAGTGGTGAAAGTAATAAAGTTGAAGATATAAGGTTGTGCCCAATACATGGATACTACAGAGGTGAAAAGTGTAATTGTGGATACACTGGGGAAATAATACTGAAAAGTTTTAAAGTTGAAAAACTTGGCAGACTCGTTTCTGGAATTTTAAGGCACTTTCCAGACAAGTTTGGAATAGAAATGGATGAAGATGGGTGGGTCAATTTTAATGATCTTGTAAGAGCTGTTAAAAGAAAATATAAATGGGCAAATCAATGGCTTTTAAAAGCAATGATATACAGTGATGCTAAAGGCAGGTATGAGTTGAAGGGTGATAAGATAAGAGCTAAGTACGGACATAGCGTAAAAGTAAAGTTATCTGATTATCCAATATGTAATAAAGAAGTTTTATATTATGGTACGGGAGAAGAAGAAGCACAAAGATTGATAGAGATAGGCATAAAACCTGTAAATCAAACTTTTGTTCATCTTTCCACTACAAAGGAAAAGAGTGAAGAAGTGGCAAGATTGAGAACTGATGAACCCATAATTCTTGAAGTTGATGCTAAATCTGCTATAAGGGATGGAATAAGAATTATCATGGCAAACGATTACATAGCTCTTGCAGAAGAAATCCCACCAAAGTATATATTAAAAATGGTCAAATTAGGTCAGAAAAATTGAAAATACAACTGCAAATATCCCAGTTAAAAATATTCCATCAAAAGTTCCAGCTCCACCTATGCTAACCACACCACTACCAATCTTTTCTATATCCTTAAGATGTAGTATATCCGCCCCTATGAGAGATGAGAGTACACCCGTGGAAAAAGCCATCTTAGGTAATAAAATTAGAGGATAACCAAAAATTGAAAGAGATATATAACTTGAAATAGCTGCTGTTAATGGTGGAATTAACATTGGAACTGTTATTCCTACTCCCCTAACTGGTCTAGCTTGGAAATAAATGATTATTGTGCAAATTATAAAGGATAAGAGCCAGGATTTTAGTGGTAATTCAGATATGAGCTTTATTGCAAGAATTGAAGGAATTATACACCCACCAACATTGACAGCTATTAAGATTTTTTTCTTCTCTCTTACAGCATAGATGTATCCAAAAAAGCTGTAATATCTTTCAACAGGTTTCCCTTCAAGCTCACAAACAGGGATATTTATTAAACTACCAACTACCGCAAGCATAAAAACGGTCATTGCCTGGTTTCTATTCATGTCAAACACTAACTGAAAAACTGTAGAACTTGTTATTACAAAAAAGATAAAAATCAGAGGTAAAAGTATCAGTATTAAAAACAAAGGCAAAATTAAAGGTGGAAATATATAATCGGAGTAATCTCTCATTTTCAATATTTTTTCAAAAGTTTTTTATCTACGACCACATAATCGGAAATTGATTTTACAGTTTCAAATGGAATTACATAAAACCCATCTTGTTTTTCTAATTCAGGAATGTTTGTATTTTTAGCAGGTTTAACTATAATGTTTAAAAGCATCCCAGTTCTTAGGTCCGCAGTTATATTATGCAAAATTCCAACTACTGTTCCATCTGAGAGTAAAACTGTCTTTTTTGCAAGACTTCTGGCAAATACTCGCATATAGTTTTTTCAAGTATTGTAACATATATAAAGGTTTGGAAAAATTATCAAATTGCACAATAGTTTATAACAGTTAGATGTAACAACACTTAATGAAATCGTTAAAAGATGAAATAATAGAAGCCTTAGAAAAATTGTTTTTAGATTACAAGAAAGCTGGAATGGACTACAAAAAAGTTCAGTGGGAATTAGACTACATTATTTATCCGCATATAGGTTCTTTTTTAGCAAGTGGTGAACTAAGCAAAGAAGAGGGAAAAGAGATATTTGAATTTTGCGAAAAGAAACTAAGAGAATTTAAAAATTAAGTTAGCGCAAGAGTTATATTTTGAGTGTGCATGATTTTTGCTAAGGGGTCGTGGCGTAGCCAGGAAGCGCGGCGGGCTCCAGCGGTGATGATGATAAACGGGTCTGCTGATTCGTGATGACCCGTTGGAGCGCTGACCCGAAGAGACCCGCAGGTCGTGGGTTCAAATCCCACCGGCCCCACTTCTCAATGCTTTTTCAACTGCTACTTTGTGCATTTCGGCAGCTATGTGTATTCCTCCCTTCAATCCTCTACTCGCCATACAAGGATAAATTTGAGTGTAAAGTCCAGCCAATGTTGGAGCTTCTTCAACTTTTTTGCCAATCAACTTCTCTGCAACATACCTCGTAGCACCACAAAAAGCACATCTCTCAACTTTTGCCTTGACAATAGTATTATCTCTAACCTCAAAAGAGAATTTTGGTTTTCCATAAAATTTAAAAAATTCATAAAATTCATCCAAATCTCTAACAATGCAACAAACTTCAGGCATTAGTACCTTAATATCTCTACTTTCAGCTATTCTTTCTATTTGTTTTAAAGAACCAGTTTTTCCCCTTTCCCCAGTAATTATTACAAGACTTGCTGAGCACATTTCAAGTATAAAAAGACTTATGTCGGGGTGGTTCGCATAGCATATTACTAAATCTGAATTTAGCACGTCATCCAAGCTACCTTCAACAGTCTCAATTTCTTCAAAACTCTCTAAGACTTCTGGCAAGTTTTCAGGTAAAACGGCGAGAGATACTTTAAAGTACCTACTAATTTCCAAAGCACTCTGATACCCATGTAAACCCCTACCAATTATCCCAACTTTTTTTATTGATTTCTTTGTCAACTTCATTCTACCATTTTAACTAACTTGTCTTTTATTTTTTCAAATGGTTTAAGATTGCAAACTTTATAAGGCGGAATTTCATTCATATCTGCCTCTATAAGCTTTAAATCGTAAGGGATTATACCCAATAGCTCGTAATCTTTTTCAACTATCTTAATTATTTTATCTGCACTCTCATTGTTAATGTATTTATTTACAACAACGCCAATTTTATCAATCCCAATGTCTCTTGAAAGCTTTTCAATTCTCCTCAAAGTTTCAATAGACCTCATACCCGGTTCTACAACAGCCACTAAAATATCTACACCTTTGGCAGTACCTCTACCAAGATGTTCAATTCCAGCCTCCATATCAAGTATCAAAACATCCTCGTTAAATATTGCATGTCTAAGTACAGCTCTTAAAAAAGCACTTTCAGGACAAAAACAACCTTCTCCACCTTTCTCTATCGTTCCTAAGACTACAACTTTAATTCCAAATTCGTTTTTTGCAGAGTATCTTTCAATTATGTCATCAACCTTAGGATTGTATCTAAAAACACCAAAAGGCATCTTAACTCTCTCTTCTATTATCTTTCTCAAAGATGAGAGTGGAGTAACATTATTTACACCAAGAGCGGAAGGTAAATTAATAGACGAATCGCAATCTATTGCAGTAACACTATAACCTTCTTTTGCAAAGATGTACGATAGATTTGCGGCAAGTGTAGTTTTCCCAACTCCACCTTTACCAGAAATTGCCAGTTTAATACTTGACATCCAATAAAAAAACTTTAAAAGTCTTTAAATTTTTATCCTCTCAAAACACAAATAATTGTTATTAAAATAAAAAACCATTTTTTTCCGAACGGCGTTTGCCACCCTTACATGAGAGGCTATTTCAGATGCCTTCATTTTTTTGGCAATTTTAACTAAGTACTTTGAGTGTGGTAGCTCTTTAATACTTCTCACTTTTTCATATACCCTAAAATCGCTCCCAAATTTAAATCCTGTTTTTACAACAAAATTTCTTTTTTTCAAATCTTTATAGAGTTTGAACCTATCATCAAAGTTTTCCTCAATTTTTCTTGCTTCTCTTACCAATTCCTCTTTTTTAATATTTAAGTTTAATTTTCCTTTTTCAAGCAAATAGAGAGCTTCAACAAGAGATAATGTTACTACATTTCCTTTAATACTGCCGTAAAAGTACTTTTCAAATATATGATTCTCACCTGTCACAACTCTATCCCCAGCAAAAACTGCATTAAATTTTTCAATCTCTTCTTTTTGCTCACCCACACAATCCCACGGATAATGTTTATAGTAAGTTACATCTCCCTCCTCATCCACTACAGCAAGAATAAATTTCTTCCCATAAATCTCTGAAAAATCTACAAAATCTCTTTCCGAAATCGGATAGAAAACATCTTTACCAACAAGATATTTACCAGATATTCTAACTTTCCTCCCTCTATCTCTCAAATCTTTAAAGACAAAAAAGAGTAAAACGTTCTCCTTGTTCTGAAAACACCACTTTAGAACTTCCAGTAATTCAAGTTTTTTATTTGAAAGATAAACTGAATATCCATTTACAGATAAGTAAGCTACTTCCACCGGGTGAAGAACTACTATATTTCCCCTATCAACTCCAAAACCTCTTCTAATTAAAGTTTTAGCCTTGCTAACTCCAAAATCACTTTTAAGATCTATTCTCATAACACTCCCCGTTTAACAGAGATATGAAGAAGCCACAGCAATCGTGAATGTGTGGCCACAATCTTGCTACATATCTCCACTTTTTAAATTTCTTTCCATCAAACTCTTTAATTCCACAACATTTCCAGCTATCGAATCCTTTGAATGGCTTTAACTTTCTAACATAGTTTTCAAATTCTATTAAATTTCCTTCATTCTCATCGAAAGTGATAGAGCATGTTGAATAGAGAATTAAATTGCCCAACTTTAATGCGTTTTTTAGCATCTTTTTTTGCAAACTTATTGTGGCTATGTACTTATACTTGTCAAATCTCCACTTCGTACATGGATAATTTCTAACAGCTCCTGTAGTAGAGCAAGGCGGATCAAGTAAAACCCTATCTACTTTACCTTCAAATTTAAATCTCGCTCCATCACAAAGTCTATAATCAACTATTTTAACACCAAGTTGCTTCATTTTTGCCTTCATTCTACTCATTCTCTGAGGGGAATTATCTACAGCTATAATTTTACCCCTATTTTCCATAAGCATTGCCAGTTGAGAAGTTTTTATTCCGGGTGCCGCAGCTAAATCAATTACAACGTCTCCTGGGCTTACTTGTAAGGAATGTGCTGCAATAGCAGAAGCAAGATCCTGAACAACATACATACCTTTTTCATGCCATTCAAGAACAGATGGATGTTTCTCAAAGTCATCTACTTTAAAAACATACGGTAAAACTGTTTCACTAACACTACAAAATTTTTCAAGATACCTCCTAACAGATTCAACTGATGATTTTATTTCATTAACTCTTACATAAACTGTATTTCTCATATTAGCTTTCATAAGGTCAATAGCATCTTTTCCAAGCAACTTAATTGACAACTTAACATACCACTCAGGATGATGCATTTCAACAGATAATCTTTTTATATAATCAAGTTTTTTTAGTTCCTTTTCAAAGTTTACTTTTTCCACCCTCCTTAGAACAGCATTTACAAGTGCTGCAGCTTTATTTCCAAGCCTACTTTTAGCTATTCTAACTGCGGAATCTGTTGCAAGAGCTGGATGTACGCCTTTGTAAAACATTTCATAAACACCTATTCTAAGCAAGTTTCTAAGAAAGGGATTTAAATTCTTAACTTTCTTTTTTTCAAGACATAGATCTATCAAAAAATCCAAGGTATTCCACCTTTTTAGAGTTTCCATAACATAAGCATGAATGCTACCTCTAATTTTTGGGTCATTAAAATCATCAATTGATGATAAAACCCTTTTTATAGCTTCTTTTGCTGATAATAACTCATTGCCAACATCTATTTCAACCAATATATCTGCTGCTATTTCCTGAGTTTGCACATTCGACGTATTCAGTCTTTAAACAAACTTTTTTCGGTTTAAGAAAGTGAATAAATAAACTATAATCAAAAAAATTAAAATAGTAGTTACTAAATTGAAGCTCAATATGTTAGAAATTTTAAACTTAAAAGTAAAGTATGGGGATTTTGAAGCTGTAAAAGGTGTAAGTTTTAATGTAAAAAAAGGTGAAGTTGTTGGATTGTTAGGTCCAAATGGGGCAGGAAAAACATCAATTATGAAGGCAATTTTAGGATTGGTCGATTTTGAAGGTGATATAAAATTAAATGGTAGTAAAATAGGTGTTAATGAGAAAAACGATATTGGCTACGTTCCGGAGGAGCCAATTCTAATTGAGTATTTAACTCCCGCTGAATTTTTTGAATTTATAGCCTCAGTAAGGGGTAAGGGCGTTGATAAGGTTAACTCTCTTGTAAAGGCGTTTGATTTTGAAAAGCACGTTAATCAACCTATAATAACTCTTTCAATGGGTAACAGAAAGAAAGTTTCAGTAATATCTGCTATTATGCACGAACCATCTTTTCTAATATTGGATGAACCGCTGAATGGACTCGATGCAAAATCTTCTAAGATACTGAAAGAGATCATGAAGAAACATATAGAAAATGGAGGAAGTATATTGTTTTCAACTCATATTATGGAAATAGCAGAAAAGTTATGTGATAGAATAATAGTTATAGATAAAGGTAGAATTCTTGCAGAAGGTACAATAGATAGCTTAAAAGAGCTCGTTAAAAGTGAAGGCTCACTTGAAGACGTGTTTTTAAAGCTAATAGGCAGTGAGGACATAGGAGGTATAATTGATGCGATCTCTTAGAGAATTTTGGAAAATATCTTATCCTTTATACCTCAATATGTACTTTACCGGACAAGTAAGGTTTAACCGTAACGTAAATAAAAATATAAATAAAATTATTAAATCTATAAAATTAAATAATCTATTTATGAAGATTATTATATCATGCTTTTTAATATTTGGTATCATTTTAGATGGAAAATCTATTGTATCTACTTCAGGCTTTTTTCTTGTAGTAATATTTCTGTTTACGTTTTTCTTCTTAAATACTCTATCTGTTTTTGTTTCAGATAGCTTAGATATTTTAAAAATACTGCCTTTAAGCAATGAAGAAATTTCATTAATTAAAATTATGACACTTTTTAGAGTTTTTGATGTCCCATTGGTTACACTTACAATAGCTTATCCAATTATAATGTACTACTACCATGGATTTTACGCACTAGTACCTTCGTTTCTTTCGATAGTAAGCATAGAAATTTTATCTATATATATATCTTTAAAATTTGCAAAACTATTTTACAAAAAGATAGCTTATTCATCAGATTCAATTTTTTCAACGATACTAAGAGTAATTACATACTTTATTTGGGCTCTTGCGTTTATGGGTTTGTATATGATGGTCAGCATTTTTGAAATAATTTCCAAACTTAAGATCAACTTAATTGCTTTAGATTTCATATTCCCAATAAATTATGCAGTAATTTCCTCAGGAATTGCAGATTTAAAAGCAGTAGTATCTTCTATTGCTTTCTTTGCCCTTAGTATTGTTGCATTCAAAAAGTGCAAAATAGAGCTACTCAAAAGCACTGAATTTAAAGTTCAGACTTCAACTAAGTTGAACATAAAAATGAGTAAGCCAATAATTGCTTTTATAAAAAAAGATTTCAAAATTATAACGAGAGATCCGGGTATGGTAATTTTGTTTTTTATGCCAATAATTGAGGCGATATTTCTAAGTATTGTTATCATACCAAAAACAATTATAACAAAGCTCATACTTATACTATCAGTTACTGGATTCCTGCCAATTCTAACTATTACGTTTTCAGGTATAGAAAATAGAGTTTTATTAAAGATACTTCCAATCGAAAATAAAACGATAAGAATTGCAAAAACAATTCTCGGATGTATAGTTTATTTTGCAACAATACCATTCGTAGTATTTAGAACAATACTCTACATAGCTCTATTTCCAGCTGTTTTTACTATGAATTCTGTATGCACGTACTTAGCTGAAGTGATGAACGTTACCAATAACATGCAGGCAAACACTTTAAAAGCTATTACCATTATCGTTGTTTGTTACATTCTACTGTACTTACCTCTCCTATTTGGCATTTTAGCGTATCTGTTAAAAATTTTCAATGTATTTGTAGTTGTATTAGTAGCGGGATTAATAGAATCAATAGTGGGAATAATATTTATTAAAATATAAAAAATTACTTACCTCTTCTCTCCTTAGATTTTGGTCTCAAGCCTTTATACCCGCACTTCCTACAAACTTTAGCTTTCATAGGATTTCTTGCATTACATCTCATGCATATCTTAACCCTAAATAATCTTGCTTCCGCCTCTGGAAATCTTGCCATTGTTCAACCTCCTAAGTTTACTAAATCAGCTTAAATGCGCCGGCCGGGATTTGAACCCGGGGCAGGGGCGTGGCAGGCCCCTGTGTTAGCCAGGCTACACCACCGGCGCTTCACGGCATTAACAATGTGTGGATATATAATTATTGCGCTACTAAAAAAATAATATAACTATCCTCTATACACCTCCCCAAAATCGAACTTTATTTCCTGACTTATTATTTCGCCTATCTCTCCAAGCATGTTTATAAATTTCTGATAAGATTCTACAAAACTAATCACACTTTCCATACTGTTTAGCTTTTGCTGAATTTCACTCAACTCATTAACAAGCTCTTCATTCATCTCCCCACTCAACTGCATAGCCATAAATTCTCTCTGTTTTTCCTGAAAGATAGAAAGCAATCTCTGTGCTTCTTCATCTTGTTTAAGTTCACTCTCTTTTTCCAAAAAGTTTTGATACTCTTCCGATTCTACAATCGCTCCAGCAAGAATTAGAGCTTTTTCTTTTATTTCTTCAGATACCATATTCAACACCTTTTATTTTTTGAAATTTTTCATAGTATTTTAAACTTCCGACCAGTTTGGCACAATATATAAAAAATTAATTTTAATTTATTAATTTTTATTTTAGTTATAATTGCGTTTCCTTATATATTGTGTTATAAATGCTCTCTCTCAAAGATTTGTAGTTTAACATGTTCAAGGTCTGATTTTAACTTAGCATAATAGCTAATTCTGTTTAGTTGTATATATACTTTCAATCCCATCAAGGTCTGATTTTAACGATGAACAAACATTAAAATGGTTTTGGCGAGCTCATTTTCAATCCCATCAAGGTCTGATTTTAACAGAAAGATTATAGATTATAAATTTACTATCTTTTTTATTTTCAATCCCATCAAGGTCTGATTTTAACTTGCAGGTAGTTGAGGCAATGGACAGCGAGAGAACTACAAGATTTTCAATCCCATCAAGGTCTGATTTTAACTCATTAAACATTTTGGAAAAGAGTGGTGGATGGAAACCTTAAAAATTTTCAATCCCATCAAGGTCTGATTTTAACGCTATGCAAAAAATAGAAAAGTATAAATAGTATAAAATTTTTCAATCCCTTAAAGGTCTGATTTTAACAAAAAATAATGTCTAAGGAGTTGTTAAAATGAAATCAATTTTCAATCCCTTAAAGGTCTGATTTTAACTATATGCAATTTTAAGAGTTTTGATTATTTAAACGTTTCTAAATCGTTTTCTCATTTAAATACTGTCTGGAATCTTCAATAGTGCAACTCATATATAAAGATGCCCGACTTTTATCTTTCTGTTCTTTTTCAAATTAAAGATATTACAAAACATCTATCAAAAATCTAAAAAATTTCATCGTGATACAATACGAAAATAATTATATAGTCTATCCATTCTCCGAAATCTCAAAATATAAAATATAACTTTAATTAATAATATTAATCAATTTTAAGATGAGCGACTCGCTGATTAAGTTCGTATTGCTGGTATCTCTTATTTTACAGCTTGTTTTTTGGAAATGTTGGATTACCTCAAGCCAAGGGCATGACTAACAACATGAACCGCTATTTTATTTATTATTCCTATTCCAAGTCTTACAGCATTTTTTGATCCGGGCAAACAAAAAATAACTTTCCTATTACTCAATATTCCAGCAAATGCTCTACTTAGTATAGCATTAACGCCAACTTCTTTGTAGCTTTCATACCGGAATACCTCCCCGAACCCTTCTAACTCTTTTTTAATAAGAGGTTTAATAGCTTCAACAGTTACATCCTTCGGAGTTATGCCAGTACCACCTATAACTACAACTATTTCACCCTTAGAATTAAGTACAGCTCTTTGTATTTCATATTCATTATCACTAACAAGCTGATAGTCAATTACTTTAAATTTAAGTTCTTCAATTGCAATTTTTGAGGATTCATCTTCATCTGGAATTGAATTGATACCTTTTAGACATCCATATTTTTTACTCTTAGAAGTAGAGACACTTACCAACGAAACTCTAACCTCGATTTTTGCTTCGTGTTTATGCATAAGCTTTACTGTAACTGAAAATATAAATTTGCTATCGTTGTCAGGCAAAGACTTATATACCGATAATAAGCTTTTTCTCCTACAATGAGAATATACCCTAAATAAAAGACTAATCTCAAAGGTGTAGAACATGAGATTAGAAAAATCTATAAAAAAGAATATGGGACTTAAAAATCCTGTCATTGCTGAAATAAAAGTGCATTCTCCAAAATACGGTGATTTATTAAGGAACAGAGATCCATTCTACATACTAAAAGCTTACGAAAAAGGTGGAGCTGTGGGAATATCATACATTACTGAGGAGAAATTCTTTAAAGGTAATTTTAAAATGTTTAAATTAATATGTGATGAATCAAATCTACCTGTATTAAGAAAAGATTTTATAAAAAATAAAAATGAAATTGAAAGAACTGCTGAAGCTGGTGGATCAGCTATTCTACTAATAGCTAGAGATCTAAAAGAAAAAACGCCTGAATTTGCAGATTTTGCTATATCTCATGGGCTCGATCCATTAATAGAAGTTCACAATGAGGAGGATCTTAAGTTTGCCTTAGAAAGTAAAGGTTTAATCGGGATAAACAACAGAGACATAAGAAGACTTGAAAAAGATGATGGTAACGTTAGTGTTACTAAGAAACTTTCCCCGCTAATACCTGAGGACAGAATAATTGTCAGCGAAAGTGGAATATCAACTATTCAGGATTTAAAAGTTGCTTTGAAGTATGCCGACGCTACACTAATAGGTACAGCTTTTATGAAAGCTGAAGATCCCGAAATTATAGTTAGAAAGTTTGTTTATGGGGTGGTAAATTGAGTTCTGATTTTAAGAGTAAATTAAAAAAAATTGTTGATAGAAAAAATCTAAGCTTTGAAGAAGCTTATACTCTTTTTAATGAAATGTTAAATGAGAATGATGTTAAAATAGCAGCTCTTTTATCAGCTCTTCAAACTAAGGGCTATACTGCTGAAGAAGTTGCTGGATTTGCGAAAGCTATGAGAGATAAAGCTATAAAGCTTGATGTAAACTTTGAAGTAGCTGATACATGTGGTACGGGTGGAGATTACAGCAACACTATAAATGTAAGCACAGCTACAGCAATTTTAACATCCTGCTTAACTTATGTAGCAAAACATGGAAATGTAAGTGTAACTTCAAAAAGTGGCTCTGCTAATGTTTTAGAAGCTTTAAAAATTGAATACAAATTAGAACCTGATAAAGCAAAAAACTTACTTGAAAAACATAAATTTACTTTCATCTTTGCCCCACTATACCATCCTTCCTTAAAACCAATTATGCCGATTAGAAAAGAGCTTGGCATAAAAACCATATTTAACATACTTGGGCCACTTTGTAATCCAGCAAATCCTGAATACCAGCTTTTAGGGGTTAGCAGTGAAGATTTGTCTAAAATCGTTGCAGAAGCCCTAAAAATACTTGGAATTAAAAGAGGATTAGTTATCTATGGGAGTGGATTGGATGAAATAAATCCCGAAAAAGAAACATTAGTTTACGAAGTAGGAAATGGAATTGAAAAGTATTATATGACTCCGGAAGACTTTGGAATTAAGCCAGTTAAACCCGCAATTTGCAATAGTGCATTAGAAAGCGCAACTAGAATTGAAAAAGTATTCAATGGAGAAGGAAAAATAGAAGATACGAATTTTATACTTATTAACACCTCAGCCGCACTTTACACTTGCGGATTAGCGAGAGATTTTAAGGAAGGTTTTGAAATTGCCAAAAACTTGATAGAAGAAGGTAAAGCAAAAGAAAAACTATTAAATTTAAGAGGAGAATAAAAATGAGAGTAAAAAAGCTTGATTTTGTTGATCCTTTAAAACTCTACAGTGTTTTAAGAGATTACAATTTTCCATTCATGCTTGAGAGTAGAACTAAACATGAACACAAGGCAAGATACACTTTTATCTCAGCAGAACCAACTTTTACAGTAAGTGTTGGAGAGAGTACATTTGTTGATGGAAAAAAAGTTAGTAATGAAAGAAATCCGTTTAAAGCTTTAAAATCAATGTTTGATAGTGAATTTGTAGAAGGAGAAAGACTCGTAGGCGGTTTTGTTGGATATACAGCTTATGATTATATACACACCATAATAGGAGGTAATATACAAGAAGAGTCTGTTTATGGATACTATCCCGGAGTTTTTGTTTATGACCATGTTTCAAATAAATTTTACTATGTGGGAGAAGACTTAAACAATTGGGCTGAAAAAATTATTGAAAAAGCAAAAAGAGTTAAAATAGAAAGAGAAAGAGGAGATGGAACTATTATAAAAACAGATGCTGAAAAAGAAGATTTTGAGAGGATGGTGGAAAGAGCTATAGATTACATTTTTGCTGGAGATGCGTTTCAAATAGTTCTTTCTAGGGAATATGAAATAGAAAGTGATCTATCACCTTTTGAAATATATATAAGGCTTAGAGAAATAAATCCCAGCCCCTATATGTTTATTTTAGAATTCAAAAAGAAGATAGTAGGTTCTTCTCCTGAAACAATGGGATCCATAGAAAGAATTGGAGGAAAAAGCATAGTTAAAGTAAATCCCATAGCTGGAACAGCTCCAAGAGGTAAAAACAATTTAGAAGATGAAATAATAGCTAAAGCTTTAATTTCAAATGAAAAAGAAAGGGCTGAACACGTTATGCTTGTTGATTTAGCAAGAAATGATGTAAGAGTTGTTTCCAAGCCGGGAAGTGTCAAAGTTACTAGATTTTTTGATGTTGTAAAGTACAGCCACGTTCAACATATAGAAAGTGAAGTAATCGGGGAGTTAGATGAAGAGAAAGGCATGACTATGTTTGATGCTATGCAATCTCTCTTTCCAGCAGGAACTCTAACTGGTGCGCCTAAGATAAGGGCTATGGAGATTATAGATGAGTTAGAAAAATCGAGAAGAAAAGTTTATGGTGGTTGTGTTGGATACTTCTCCAATACAGGATGGGCAGATATGGCTATAGCGATAAGAATGGTAGAATTTGATAAAAACTACATAGTCAGAGCGGGAGCTGGAATAGTAGCAGATTCTAATCCAGAGAAAGAGTTTTATGAAACTGAGAAAAAGATGGCAGCTGTAATGAGAGCTTTTAATATAGAACTTGATGATAAAAGAAAATATTGGGGAGATGTTATTTCTTAGTTTGCTCTTTTATACTTAGTTACTTTTGCTTCCTGAGCAAAGTACTTTCCACTTATGTGAAGTAAGAGTTTATCAGCTCTAATAACGCCATCCCAACATTCATCATCCACTTCAACGCACACAACTTCTCCAACAACCCAGATATGATCGCCCATTTCAATCGTTAAATCTTTAACAAGCTTACATTCAATCCAAGCTAAGCATTTTTCTACTCTTGGAGGAACAACATGTCTGGATGGCAACTCCTTAAGCCCAGCTTTTTCAAGTTCATTTACCCCCCTTGGAAACTTTTGCTCAAGTATATGCATGTAATCCCCCAGTTCATAACTTGCAACGTTTACAACAAATTCCTCAGTTTCCTGTATGTTTGCCCAAGTATCATGAGCTGGATTACAAGAAAAACCAAAGAGTGGTGGTGAAAAACTTATTGGAGAGCAAAAGCTAAAAGGTGCAGCATTTACTTTTCCCTCTGAGGATACAGTTGTAACAATAATTACTGGCCTTGCTAAGACTGTATAAAACTTCTCATTATCAAACAGCATAATATGATGTCTGATTTAAAAGTAATGTACTTTTCGGTTCATATTCTTCGGTTTATATTCTGCATTCATCACACCTGCATGGGCACCTCAACTTACCTATTGCAACTACTATTCTTTTTTCGGCATCTCTATCAAATTTAAATTCAAACGCTTTTGCCTTATCAATCTCAGGAATGCTGTTTAAATCTACTCTTTCACCGTTATCAACTCTAAGGCACACAACTTCTTCCCCATTTGTAGCTATAGCAAAACCTTTTACTTCAAAAAGTCTTGCAATAGCAATAATAAATCTTTCAAGAGGAACTAAAGGTCTTTTGTCCTCCTCCCTCCTAACCATTACGAAATTCAAATCTCCTTTTTTAGCTATAGCATTTGCAAATATCTCTATTTCCTCATCAAAAACTAAAATTTTTTTCGTTACATTTTCTACAACTTCATATCCCTTGTTCTTTAAAAAATTGATTAAATCCATAAAATTAAATCGAAATTACAAAACTTAAAAGTTACTACCCTTGTCAGGTATTAATCCAAGAAAGCGGGCAATGTATATAGTGTTGTTTAATTCTTTAAGTATATCTAAGCTTACTAAGACTTCAAATCCATTAAGAACACACATCCCAAGATTCTTTCCGAAAGATTTCCAATTTTTTACAGCAAAATCTTCTATAGCCGTTTTTAAGTCTTTTATATTTCTTTTTGAATATACCCAGAATCTGCCATTCTCAATAAAGGGTTCTTCACCCCTACTCCTACATTTCTTAATAAATTTCTCAACGTTCTTTTCATCTTCAAAAGGTGGGCCCATTCTTTTTTCCACACATGATAGAGTGCTAACCTCTGTTTCTATCAAAATATAGCATTTATCCATACAAAAGTGCATTTCTCTTAGAGGCTTAAAACCAAGCCTATCAAGGTGCTCAAACAACTTTTTTCCACCTCTCTCAAGTTGAGTGTATAGGTTGTCTTCCACTATATCTGGCTTAGATGTAATAAAACAAACTACAAACCTGTTTTCAAGTTCTTTTTTCACTCTTTCAACATCTACTTTTGGTTCCAATTTTTTAAAGTAGTTTAAATCTGGTTTTTTAAGAAACGTCCTGCATCTCTGCACAAACCTTGCCAAATTATCCAAACTCAAATTTGCTGCCACATTTCTGTTTTCATCGACCGGATCCACAACAAAAAAACTCTTACCCCTTTTTATTTCCCCAGATTTTATATCTATTACACAATCTCTTCTGAGATTTCTGCACCTTTTTAAAGTTTCAATAAAACTACCAAAAAACACAATCAACAACTCACATAAATAGCCAGAGAAACCTTTAACTTTATACTCTGCCCCATAAATCTCTCCAGCTTTTAGAAAACCTTTTAGTAATCTAACTTCGTTCTCTTTACCCTTTATTCTATTTTTAAGCCATCTATGATGGAAAGGTGTTCTATCAACTGCAGACTTTATGTTTTTTGGATCTTTAACGTTATAGCAAGGAACTATATCGACCTCAACTCCCTCAACAACTCCATGAACGTAAGGATGGGCTGCATATCTCAATTCATAGCTATCTACAACAGATTTACCAATATTCAACCCTATTTTTTCAAGTTCTTGCATTGAATAGTTCTCCGGAAAGAGTAAAAAAACATCAATTTCAAGATTTCCCTTCAACCAAGTATTCCTTGCATAACTACCTACAAATTCATAAGATATATCCATTCCCTCAATTTTTTTTTCAAGTCTTTTTTTCAGTATATATTCAGCTCTTTTACCTCTAAGCACTTCTTCCTCATCAGGTACTACAAGATTTAAAGCCTCTTTTATAATACTTCTAACTTTTTCTTCATTTTTCAATTTCTTCACCCGCCCCAAGCTCATACACGTGTATATCCCTATATATAGGCCCCTTAGGTGTTAGCTTACTGTGTTTCAATCTAAAATCCCTAATTATCCATTCACCACTAATTTTAAAAGTTTCGACTTCCTCAATTAACCTTATCATGTCTATATAATTTATCTTTTTTATTCTTGCCAAAGTTGCATGAGCTACAAACTCTTTATCCTCTTTAAATCCAAGTTTTTTCATCTCTTTTCTAACTGAATTAGCTAAATTTCTAAGTTTTTCACTTTCAACACCTACCCACACAACTCTTGCTCTACTTTTATTTGGAAAGAAACCTATACTACCTAATTTTACTGGAAACGGAGAAAATTCAGAAGTTATCTTAGACAGTTTATTGTAGATTGAATCAAGTTTACTTTCAGGTACTTCTCCAAGAAATTGAAGAGTAACATGAACATTTTCTGGCTCTACTGCTTTGACTCCTCTGTATTTTCTAAGAGAAGATAGCAATGGTTTTAAACTATTTTTAACAGCTTCATCAACATCAATTGCTATGAACAGTCTCATGAGCAAAGAATATTTATCTGATTTGAAAATGTTTGTGTTAGATGAGCATGCAAAAAACAAAAGTTGAACTAAAATATTTAATACTTAAACCACTTGGTTATCCGTTAAAAGCAAGCTATCATGAGTATCCGGTAGTAGATAATCCAAAAGTATTTGATAGATATGCAAAAGATCAATGGAAGGGTGAATTTGTCTCAAAGGGTATGTTGTTATTTGATATGAGAATGTTTCCCGATTTTGCTTTTGAAGTTGAAAGCTCCGAGCCAGAATGTGGAATAATTTCTGAATCTACGATAATACTTGTAGAACCTGCAAATAGAGAAATAGAGACAGAAATAGTAACAAACGTTAAATTAGGTGATATAGTTGGACAAGAAGAGGCTAAGAGAAAAGTTAGAGTTATATTAGAGTATTTAAAAAATCCGGAAAAATTTGGCAAATGGTCCCCCAGAAATGTTTTGTTTTATGGTCCTCCGGGAACAGGTAAAACTATGACTGCTAAAGCATTAGCAAATGAAGCTCAAGTACCATTTATATCTATAAAATCGACAAAGTTGATAGGAGAACACGTAGGTGATGGGGCAAGAAGAATACACGAATTGTATGATAGAGCATCTCAACTCTCACCATGTATAGTCTTTCTCGATGAATTTGATGCTATAGCATTAGACAGATCATACCAAGAACTAAGAGGAGACGTTTCAGAAGTTGTAAACGCATTACTAACTGAACTTGATGGAATAGAGAGCAGAGAAGGTATTTGTACAATAGCTGCAACCAATAGAGCAGAAATGATCGATCAGTCTATAAGAAGTAGGTTCGAAGAAGAAATAGAGTTTACTCTGCCAACCTATGAAGAAAGAATTGAGATAATGAAAAAGAACTTAGTAGATTTTCCACTAAAAGTTAAAGCAAAGATTAGTGAAGTAGCAAGATTTACAGAAGGGTTTTCAGGAAGAGATATAGTAGAAAAAATTCTAAAATCAGCTCTTCATAGAGCTATAGCTGAGGGAAGAGATTACATAACTACAGAGGACATGCTTAAATCAATTACAAAAAAAGCATCAAAAACTCCACCAAAAAATATGTTTGTATAAACTACAAATTAATCCACCAAATCCAGATGCCATTGGCAGCGTCAATTCTTCTACCTTTTACTTTACCTTCAATAGCCATTCTTTGAAGTCTCCTAAGCACCACTCTTCTCTCTAAATTCAATTTTTCAGCTATTTCCGAAGTTATTAGTGGTACTTTAGCCTCCTCAAGGATCTTGTATATTCTATCCTGCAAAGTTTTATCAAAGTCTTCTGATTTTGACATGTGAAACATATAAACTACTTCAAATTAAATAGCTTTCGGCATCGATTTTAAAACCGAACTTTAAAATACATCAACTTTAAACACAAACTAAAAATTAATATTAAAATTAAAAATCTAAATATAAAAAATATATCTCCAAACCATAAACCTTAAATCAACCTCCGCTGAATGGTGGCATTAAATCTATTGTATCTCCATCCTTTATTTCTACGTGTTTATCGATTAATTTTCCATTTACAGCTATTAGCACAGCCTCTTTGAATTTCGATTGCAATTCTTCAATTGAGTCAACTTCCATTTCTGTAACACTAAATCCATAGATTTCTCTTAGTTTTGCAAACAACCTAACTTTAACTTTTTTCTTCTTCATCTTCAACTAACCCAAGTTTTTCTATAATTCTGTCTACTTTAACATAACTTTCTACAAGTGATTTCATTTTTCTTATTTTTAGTTCACCTCTTATTCTTGCTTTACCCATAATATCTTCTAATTTAGCAACTGCCCTTAAAGTATCATCTTCTACAAGCAGTATAGGTATATCATTTTCCTTAGCTCTTTCTACAATAATATCCGCAGGTTTAACGTTTCCTGTGAGAAGCATACATCTTATACTTGGCATCTCCAAGGCAACTATTTGTAAATCAGCTCTGTCTCCCCCCGTAACTAAGATAGCGTTTTTAGCCTCTTTAAAGTGCTCTACTGCAGCTTGTGGAGACATGGCACCAATAATTATTTCTTCGACTATTCTATCTCTCTTAGGTTCAACTACGTACTCTGCACCTAAGGCCTCAGATATCTCGCTTACAAAAAGACCGGCAAGAATTGTATCTTTTGGAATTATTCCAAGTAACTCCATTCCATTTGATTTAAGTAGTTTTTCTGCTACGCTTTGCACATAAGCTCTCTTATAACCTCCAAGTTGATTAAATATGACCATTTCCATCCTATCTCCAAATACTTCCTTTGCTGCTAATAGATCATCCAATACAAAGTCAGAAGTGTACTTAGCAACCATCAGTACTTCAGCATTACATATCCTTGAAATGTTTATATCACATAGACCCACAGCCCTCCCTATCTTATAATCTATTGATCCCTCTATTAGCACTACATCTTTATTTTTACAAACTCTACTGTAAGCTTTAGTGATTTCTTCTTCCACATTCTCCATTTCGACTTGGGAGATAAATTCTATGTATGGTATATCAAGAAGAATAGGACATATATCCTCAATTTTATCTCCAGTACTCAAAACTTCTGCTGTACTGTACGCATCCTCATCAATTAACTTGTCTTCACTTTCAAGATAGGTAATTCTGGCGCCAAAAGGTTTGAAATAACCTATTTTAAAACCCTTCTTTTTGAGCAACAGCCCAAGTGCTATAATTATACCACTTTTCCCAGAGTACCCCTCTACAGACGAAACTAACAATGCCTTCGCCATGAGTTAGCATTTGTTATTATCATTATTAAATTCTATCGTTCGATATCAACATACCTCTTTTTGATGACAAAAAATCCAGCTATCAAATTCAGATAGTAGGTTATAAATCTCCACAAAACGGTAAGAATTCCAATTATATGGTTTGGAACGAAGTTTGAATAAAGATAACTCATTCCAAATTCAGCTATTCCGCTAGCACCCGGAGTTAAGGGTAGAAGCGATATAACTACTAAAAGCAATTGGGCAGTTATTGAATATAGAAAGTATGGCTTACAACCAAAAGCCTCGAGTATTGCAGAAGGAATTAAAAATTCAGGAATCCATATAGCAACAGTAAAAAACAAAGATACTACTGCACATAGCGGTTTCTTAGCGAGCATAGCTAAGGCATCTCTAAATGCAATCATTTCTTCCTTTAGTTTTTCCGCTAATCCTTCAGCTCTTTTTTTGCTAAATTTGGCAACAATTTTTTCAATTTTGTAGGATAAAGTTAGTAATCTATCTGGTTTTTTTAACAGTAGCCAAAGAAAAATTAAAAAGCCTAAAAGGGAAAAAGCAAAAACACATCCTACTTCCATTCCAAGTTTTAAAGAAAAACCTGTAAAAATGACAAAAATTGGTAATGCTATAGAAAAAAATATAGCATCAAGAATCCTTTCAACTAAAACAATAGCTGTGGATTCTCCAGCACCTACTCCAGCATCGTAAAGCATTTTAACTCTCAATGGTTCTCCTCCTGCTGAAGATGGAGTTATAGCGGCAAGAAAACCGCTTGCAAGTGTAACCTCAAAAGCATAGGAAAGAGTTATTTCTTTACCGAGATGTTTTGTCAAGTACCTTATCCTTACAGCCCAAAAAAGCCAGAATATAAATTGGAAAAACAGAGCTAAAACTAAAAATTGTATTTTTGCTTTAAATATTGCTCTCCATGTAACTTTTGTTTCTGTAAAATAGAATATAAGCGCGAGAGCAACCACACTTATTAGTATCCCAAGCAATGCCTTTCTCTTTAAGTCCTTGTTTTCCATTTAGCATACCCTCCTTGATGCTTTCCATTCAACGTTTTTCTTTCTGAGAAAACTAATTAAAGCAGATATTGACGCTGCTTGAAGAACTAAGGAGTATATTACAAGTCCCGGAACAACTACAAGTTTTTTAACGTTTCTAAATTTTGCAAGAATTAAGATAGGCACTAATGGTAAAAATGGAAGCATTAACACAGGTAAATACGTTATAGTTAATGCAAGATACCAAGAATACTTGAATTTTTTATTTTTACATTTGCTAACTATATTTCTATAACGCCAAAGCTGTAAACCTCCAAAATACCACCTTTTTCTCTGATTGTAAAATTCAGTCCAGCTAATGGGTGATTGTTCATAAACAAAAGTTTTCTCGCAGTATATAGCCCTATAACCGTAAGTGTGCATTCGGGTCGAAAAATCAGCATCCTCAGTTATTACATCCTCATTAAGCCTGTATTTATTAAGCAAGTCAAATCTCAATACACCAATCAAACCGTTAAACTGCTTATATCCGTTCTTTTTTATCAAATAATTTAGCAGATCATATTCAACTTCGACTGTTTTGCTAACAAGGTTTATAGCATTTATTATTTTTCGAGGAGAAGATGAAATGTATGCTTTATCATCTTTTAACAACTCTTTAACGTTCTCTAATATGAAGTTTTTTTCTGGTCTGCTATCCACATCAAATACTGCAACAAAATCGGGGTTAAAATCTTTTAAATATTCTAATCCATCGTTTATAGCTCCAGCTCTCTTACCTCTGCTATGAGGTCTTTCTAACACATCAACTCCAAATTTCCTTAGCATTTTACACCTATCATCTCTTTCATCTTTTTTATCAACAACATAAAGTATCTTTTTTTCACCACTAAATTCAAGTTCAGTTAAACATTTTACAGATTGAATTAGCACTTCTCTCGGCTCAAAAGGTGCTACTGGCACTATTATTGCTAATTTCAAGTTATCACCTCATTATAAATTTTTTCAAGCTCATTTACAACTTTGTTCCAACTATATTTTTCCTCCACAACACTTCTACCTTTTTTTCCCAATTTCCTAACAAGTGTATCATTATCAACTACTTCAAGAATTATATTAGCCAGTTCTTTCCAATCATTAAAAACAAAACCAGCCTTAGAAGATATTTCCCCAACTCCCGGAACATTAGCTCCAGCCACAGGAGTTCCACAAGCCATTGCTTCCAATAAAACTATTCCAAAAGCTTCTAATCTGGAGAATGATGGTAAAACTAAGAGTTTAGATTTTCTTAAAACTTCGATTAATTCCATTAATTTTAATTTACCTGTAAATATTGCCTTTACTCTAAGATTTTTACACATCTCTTCAAAAGTGAATCTATCCTCTCCATCACCAACTACAACTAACTTAACATCTTTAACTTCCTGAACAACTTTCATAGCTTTTATTAAATTTGCCAAACCCTTGTATTCAACAAGTCTTCCAACGTAAACTACCTGATCTTTTCTAATTCCTTTTGAAGGTGTAAAAACGTCAATATCAACACCATTGGGTACTATTCTGACTTTTTCAATAAACTTATAGAGTATAGGAGATGTCTCAGCGTAGCTTCTTGTAGTGGCAATAATAACGTCTGCTCTATCAAGCAGAGGAATTACTAGTTTCTCATTAAATTTTTCAATTAAAGCTTTTGAAAAAGAGGGGATTTTGTATCCGTTTACTCTATCCGGAATTACTACATCGTTGTGATAAGTTATTATATGGGGGGAGTTAAATTCCTTAGCAAGTTTACTCGATTCAATTGAAAAGAAGGGAGAAGGTATATGAGAATGGTAAATTTTGGAGCTAACTTTTGGAAAACTTAAAGGTATAGGGGTGTATGGTAAAAAAATGCTTTTAACTTGGAAATCAGCGTTAGATGGTTTAGAGGAAATTACGGCTATTTTGTACTTTTTATTAAGTCGTTTTGCAAGGTTTGCAACGTGCAGTTCAACTCCACCTATGTGTGGTGGGTAGTATGGTGTAATTAGACATACATCAAACATCTGATTGCGGGTCAATTCAAGTTAAAAAAGTTTTATTGAATGAAGTAGTTGTATAATTGAATGACAGTAGTTGAAAAAGTCAGGAAAGCCAAACAATTATACGAAAATTACGGTGAAATTCTAAAAAGAAAGTTTGAAAAAGAGCTAAAAGAATTAGATAAATCAATAGAAGAAACTCAAAAGTTTATGAAGAAGACAAAACTACCAGAATTATGTAAAAAATGTGCTGAAGAAGGTAAATGCTGTTGCAGACCTTGGGTTGCAGAAGAGTTTGATGTTTACGATTTACTACTTAACTACCTGCTTGGAGTAGATGTTCCAGAAGAAAGAGAAGTTGATGGACTGTGCTTTTTTGTTGGAAAAAATGGTTGCAGGTTAAAAGTTAGGCAAGTAATATGTGTCGATTTTTTGTGTCCTAAGGCGGAAAAGTTACTTGGAGAAAAAGAAATAAAACTCAGAGAAATTGAAGGAAGAGAACTTGAACTTGCTTTTAAAATTAAAGAAGAGATAAAAAAAGAATTAAAAAACTTAGAGACAATTTCTCATATTCAAAATTAATAGTAAAGTTCTTAGTGGAGAGAGGACAAAAGATTCTAACAGAGACATAGCAAGTAAATACACTGCTAAAACTTTTGAAAACACAACTATGTTGCTACTCAAGTTACTAAGTTCAAAGTAGAGCGGTATAAATGGAAGAGTTAAAAGCCTTGCAACCATTGAACAAAGAAAACTAATAGCAAAAATTAGAATTAAAATTATTATTGTGTTTAGGAAACAGTTTTTGGTTACTTTAAAAGAGACTTTCAAGCTATCAATTGCTCCAAAACCATCTGCAACAGCGTAGGGTATGTAAACTAAGAATATCAGTAAAATTAGATATACAATAGAAAATATCAGGAAGAGTAAAAGCATTAAAGGTAAGTTAAGGTCGGATAAAGTAGGATAAGTGTGAGATGGCGAAAAAGAGACTGCCGTAAAAAGAAAAGCAAAAAGTAAAAAGATTAAAGTAGGTACTGCTAAGATAAGATACTTTAAAATTTCAGCTCCGAGAAAACTAAGGTATTTCCTTAAAGCGTACTTCATAGCCTCTCTTAGGGAGAGGTTTTCATCAATAGTTAGTACGCAAGCTCTTATCCCAGAAAAGTAAAAGAATAACGAGATGAAAAGCGAAATAAAGAGGCATCCAAAAAAAATCACTATTACGTATGGATAGTTATACAGAACTTCTTTCGCCAATAATAGATTGCCATTAGTTACTTTCCATATTACTGCAAATGGAATAAGCATCACAACTAAGATAGATAGGTAACCTGCAAAAAATAGGAAGCCAACTTTTAAATTATGAAACCATAATTTAAAACTTTTTTCTATTATTTCTCCAAGTTCCATGTGCAGAAAAACCAAGTTATAGTATATTAAAATTTCTAATTTTATTAAATTCGGTATTAATAATCATTAAATTTTTAAAAATCTTTTTAAATTACTTCTATCAAAAAATTATTAAGAGAAGACTAAACAATCAAAGACTATTTGTAAGAAGTTTTTTATATCCAATTTTCTCTTTGTGGCCTAGATATATCATTAAAAATAGTTAATAACGGTGAGGATTATGCCATACAGAGAATGGGAGACCTTTAAAGAGAGAATAGAAAAAATTTCGAAAAAGTTTCCGGAAAACCCAGCTGTTATATGCGAGGAAGAAATGAGCTATGGTGAACTGTACGAGAAAGTTATGAGAACAGCTTATGGCTTATATAAATTAGGAATTAGAAAAGGAGACAAAGTTAGCCTTTGGATGCAAAACACTCCAGAATGGATTATTTGCTGGTGGGCTGTTCCAATTATAGGAGCTGTTTTAGTACCAATAGACCACTGGTACAGAACTGTAGAAGCAGAACACATAATGAGTCATTCAGACTCAATTGCAGTAATAACTTACGAAACAATGGGTAAATGGAGATTTGCCGATATGATAAATGAGGTGAGAGATAAAACAAAAATTAAACACGTAATTGTTGCTGGAAAAAATTCAGAAGAAGACATAAAAAAAGTCAATGGAATAGGTTTTGAAGAACTGTTAAATATGGGAAAATGCTGGGAAAAGGATGAAGAATTCTTAAAAGAAGTTAAAAGTGTAAGTCCAGATGATGTTTCTTTAATACTCTACACATCTGGAACTACAGGTGTTCCAAAAGGAGTTATGCTATGCCAAAACCAAATAATAAAGAATGCCTACGATCAGGGAGAAAACATGAAAGTTAGCGAAAAAGATAGGCTTTTAGTTCCTGTTCCTTTTACCCACTGCTTTGGATGTGTTATGTCTATAACGCTGATGGCTAACTTTGGGGGAGCTGTAGTACCTATCTTAGTTTTCAACGAAAGAGAAGTTCTCGAAAAAATCGAAAAACATAGATGTACGATGATACACGGCACGCCAACTATGTTTCATAGAGAGCTTAAAGAGCTTAGAAGAAGAAATTATGATGTTTCATCTCTAAGAACCGGTATAATGGCGGGAGCTCCATGTCCTGAAGACCTAATGAAGGCAACTTTAAACGAAATGGGAGTTAACTTATGTATAACTTATGGATTAACTGAGGCATCTCCCGGAATAACTATGACGAGCTTAGAAGATAGTATAGAAGATAGAGTAAAAACTGTTGGAAGGCCTTTACCAGATATAGAAGTAAAAATAGTCGATGAAAATGGAAATGAAGTTCCAAGAGGACAAGTAGGAGAAATAATTTGTAAAGGTTATAACGTAATGAAAGGTTACTACAAAATGCCAGAGAAAACAGCAGAAACTATAAGAAATGGATGGTTATACTCGGGAGATTTAGGATCAATGGATGAAAGAGGATACATAACTTTCAAAGGTAGAAAGAAAGAGTTGATCATAGTTGGTGGCTTTAACGTATATCCCTTGGATATAGAGCAATACCTTAGAGAGTTTGAAAAAATTCAGGACGTTGCAGTGGTTGGTGTGCCAGACGAAGATTTAGGAGAAGTTGTAGTTGCCGCAGTAATTCCAAAAGACAGTGTAAAATTAGAACCTGTAGAAGTAGTTGATTACTGTTATGGAAAAATAGCGAGTGCTAAGGTTCCAAGGTATGTTTACATAACAGATTTCTTCCCGCTGAGTGGAAGGGGTAAAGTTCAGAAATTTAAGCTTGTAGAAGAGATAAAAGAATTAATAGAAAAAGGAAAACTCAAGAAAATAACTCCATCCGCACTTTCTTAAAATTTTTTAACTACATTACTAAATAACAAAAATATGGAATACGACGTTGCAATTGTAGGGTGTGGGCCTGCAGGATTAACTGCAGCAATTTACTCAGGAAGATATGGATTAAAAACTGTTGTATTTGAGAGTTTGCCTTCCCAACTTTCAACAGTGCCTTTCATAGAGAATTATCCCGGTTTTGAGGGAAGTGGTTACGAACTGCTTGAAAAAATGAAAGAACAGGCACTTAAGTACGCAGACCATGTTTTTGATAATGTAGTTGAGATAAAAAGAGATGAAAAGTTCTTCATTTTAAAAACTAAAAATTCAGAATATAAAGCTAAAACAGTGATATTTGCAACTGGAGGAAGACATAGAGAGTTAGGAGTGCCGGGAGAAAAGGAGTTCATAGGCAGGGGTGTAAGCTACTGTGCGACTTGCGATGGACACTTCTTCAGAGGAAAAAAAGTGATTGTAGTTGGTGGAGGAAATACTGCATTAACTGATGCAATATACTTGAAAGAAATTGGGTGTGATGTTACTGTCGTTCATAGAAGAGATAAGTTTAGAGCTGAAAAAGCTCTTCAAGAAGAACTTTTTAAAAGAAATATTCCAGTGATATGGAACAGTATAGTTGTTAGGATTGAGGGTAAACAAAAAGTAGAAAGGGTAATTTTAAAAGATAGTGTTAAAAACGAGGAATTTACGTTAGATGTAGATGGCGTATTCATAGCCGTTGGTACAAAACCACAAACTGAACTCGCAGCAAGTATTGGTGTTGAAAGAGATCACATGGGCTACATAAAAGTTGACAAAAAACAGAGAACAAACGTTGAAGGAGTTTTTGCAGCTGGAGATTGTTGCGATAATCCATTAAAACAAGTCGTTACAGCATGCGGAGATGGTGCTGTAGCCGCGAATTCGGCTTTTGAATACCTTAATTTGTAAGAATATCTTATTTTTTGTTAATCCTACCACCATTTAATACTTTCTTTAAATTTTTTTAAGTTTTCCTTTTTTTCGGGTTTTCTAAATACAAAGATATGTTCATGAGCTATCAAATAAAAGTCGTTTTTTCTCCTCCTCCAAACTACTGAACCCATCATATGATGTTGAAGTTTTATTATATCTTCTTTCAATATAAATCCTACATCTAAAAATGCTTGCATAACTCTGAAAGCAATTGGAACATAATGCTTGTTTCTTCTAGTGTCTCCAATAAGAATTGCACAATATCTCCCTGGTTTAAGTACTCTATAAAACTCAGAAGCTACCTTTCTCATTTCATTAACAAATTCCTCTATTGATACGACTTTTGATAAATCTCCTTTTGCTTCTATTCGAGCCTTCTTTGTGTATGGAATGATGCTTGCATAGGGTGGATGTGTTGCTATCAAATCTACACTTTCGTCTTCTATTTTGTCCAAGTTTCTTGCATCACCATGATATATTTTAATGACCGGTTCAACCCACTCTTCTTCGGATTTATTTTCTTCAAAATATTCCAACGTTGGGAACATTTTCGGGCTATAGTTGAAGTTAAGCCTATCCCATGTTAACATCAAAGCTTCGTAATTAATGTCAACACCGATCCCATGTCGTCCGAGCAGTTTACATTCGATCAAGGTAGTACCACTACCAACAAAAGCATCTAAAACGATTTCACCTTTCTTACTATATTTTAGTATCAAATTTCTTGCAACCTGTGGTGCCCAATTCCCTCGATATTTTGCATTGAGGTAATGTGTAGCCCACTTACCCCGATCGGGATAACTCCACACCGTAGTGGTTTCGAGTTCAAAATCTCTTGGTTCAAATGATTCTATTCTCCACTTCTTCCCAATTTCAAGTTTTGTGTCTTCTATAACTACATAGTCATGTTTTTTTGCGTATTCTAAATATTCCTCAAACGGAACTTCCCTCATTTGAATTATTTTCATATAGATTGCCCAATTTTCTTGGAAGCTAAACAGATAACATTTTTTCAATCGTCTTGTAATCTCTCTCTGAGATCTCTCTCATAGCCCTGCCAAATAAGTGAGTATTCCACTTCTTCTTATTTCGGATAAATTCCATTCTCTCAATAAGTGGTTTAAACTCCAAAGGTTTGCTCGGAACGCTTACAGGTTTAATTCTAATTCTGTTTGGAAAAGTTTCTCCTACTTTAGACTTGAAAATCTTCTTTCCATCTCTGTAAACACTTGATGAAGCTTCGAAGATACCATATATTCTTGGTTCTAAAATTCTATCGTCGCTTATTTTTTCCTGAATACCGTATATCACTAATTTGTCACCCGGTTTTACTTTCGAAATCGTATTTTTATGCCTATCTGACACACCCCAAACGTTTTCTTTCCTTATTATTTCCCAGTTGTCGGAATTGGTTATACATAACCAATAAGTCATGGAATTAGATCAATCAGATCGATTAAAACGTTTTTGATCTCATCTGCAATTTATCTCCCAAGTGAAAACAGAAATGGTAGAATTTTTAAATAGCATGGCCAAAAAAGTATAAGGTGGAAAGATGGTGAAATATGCATATCTAGGTTTTAATGATTTTAGTGACTATTTCAATACATTCATAAACACGCTTCTAAGAAGTAACAAAACATATGAGTATTTTGTCGATTGGGAAAAAGTAAAAAATAACGTTAGAAAATTTAAGCATCAAATATTTTTACTTAACAGCTTGAGAGAGGCGACAGATAAAGATACAATAAAAAAGGAGTTTGTAGATTTGCTCGTAAAATATCCTGAAGTTCTGCAAGTAATCCCATTGTTAATTGCTGAAAGAGTGAAAAACGGAAAAATCGATATTTTGGATCCAGATGTAGAAGACTTCGTACAATACAACTTCAAAAAAAGAAGAATCAACAAAGAGGAAGCCAAAAAGTATGTCTACTTCTCTGAAAGAGTTGGAATACTTGACTTGCTAATGGAAGTTAGGGATTTGTATGATTATCTACTTGGAGTAGAAGTTGGGATCGATACTAACGCCAGAAAAAATAGGAGCGGCGATATTTTCGAGAGGTTAGTTCAAATAACACTTGAAAAATATTTGCCAACGAGAATCAAAATCGTACCACAAGACCCGCATTTCTCATTATACCGGACTATAGGTAAAACAGCAAGAGAACAGGCAAAAAGACACGACTTTGTGCTGTATTCTAATGATGCCCCAAAGTTCATTTTAGAAGTAAATTTTTATAATGTAACGGGAAGTAAACCTATATCTATAGCCGAGAGCTACATCACCCTTCAACGAGAAGCGAGAAAACATGATGTTAATTTTGTTTGGATTACGGATGGGCCTGGGTGGATATCTATGAAGGAACCATTAATGAGGGCTATGAAAGATATAGACTTTGTTTTAAATTACAGAATGATTCCGAGATTTTGTTCGAGCTTAGATAAAATTCTTAATTCAAATAAATACATCTAAGGTATATACGCCTCTAATTTCTTTTTTTTGATTTCGTAATTAGTTATAATCACCTCAGTTGCTCCTTTTCTCTTATCTGCTCTGCTATTTATGAATCTGTTGGCATTGACAATAGATATATGAAAATTATCATATAAATCTTTTATTTCATCTGTGTTTGAATTACTTATCATAACATACACACCTTTTTTTGTTAGTTTCTTACAAACTTTTGCTAATCTT
>JALSLC010000028.1 GCA_026988525.1 Archaeoglobaceae archaeon | reverse complement strand
ACTCCAAAGAAGAAGACTCCAGGCTTTGAAGCAGTGTTTGCAATTGCTGGCTTAGTAGCTGCTGCCTATCTACTGAGAAGAAGAGAGTAATCTTTAAATTTTTATTTTTTGTTTTTTTATTTACTGAAGATTTTATTTAGATATTCTTTAAACCGTATAATTATGTTAGAGGATATAATTGAGTTAATGGAGATAGAAGGTAGAAGGAGAAATGCCCCAGTTTATAGGTTAAAATCTTTTTTGAAAACGCCGTTTCATCATTTAATTTTTACAGTTTTAAGTTCAAGGACGAGGGATGAGAAAACAGCTGAGGCTTGTATAAAATTATTTTCAAAAGCAGATACTCCCGAAAAATTATCTGAAATGGATGTTAAAGAAATAGAGGAGTTGATTAGAGGAGTTGGTTTTTATAAAGTTAAAGCTAAGAGGATTAAAGATTTAGCTAAAAAAGTAATAAATGGTGTTCCAGATAAATATGAGGAACTAATAAAATTACCAGGTGTTGGTAGAAAAACAGCAAATGTAGTTTTAGCCTCTGCGTTCGGTAAAAATGCGATCGGTGTTGATACTCACGTTCACAGAATTTCGAATAGAATAGGTTTAGTTTCTACAAAAACTCCTGAAGAGACAGAAAGAGAACTAAAAAAATTGTTTCCAGAGCATTTATGGGCAAAAATAAATAGGGCAATGGTTGGATTTGGTCAAACTGTTTGTAAGCCTCAAAAACCTTTATGCGATGAATGCCCAATTAGAGAATATTGCAAATGGTATAAGCTAAAAGCTTAGCTACAGATATGACACTTATGGGCTGCTCTATTGTATCTGTTGCAGTTACTCTGTTTACTCCAGCTGAAAACAGTTTGTTTAGCGCGTTTGAAGCTAATACTGCATGAATACAGGCTGCATCTACTTTTGCATTTAAACTTTCTACAGCTTTTACTATAGTTCCTCCAGTGGAGATAATATCATCAACTACTACTACGTTTTTACCTTTGACATCTAAATTCTTTGGTTTAATCTCTACGTTCTCGGCATCAATTCTAATCTTTTCAAAGTAATCGTATTCACAACCCGCTACTTTTGCGGCAACTTTTACTCTTTCAAGAGACCCCTTATCTGGGGAAATCATTATTACGTCTTTATCTTTGTAGAATTCTCCAATTAATGGCATAGCATCAACTTCTATTAAGTTTTTAAAGTGAGATGCAGCATCTCTACTGTGTAAATTAACTGAAATCACTTTTTCAGCGTTAGATTCCAAAAACTCTGCTATAGCTCTTATGCTTACGGCTTCCCCTTCTTTAAAAGCTTTATCTTGTCTTGCGTAGCCCATGTACGGTATTACTGCATAAATTTCTCTATTTTTTAGCACATCAAAAAGTAGCATTAGATATACTATATCATCACTAGACCTAATGCTTTGTACAATTATAGCATCCTTTATTTTTTCTTCAACTCTTACATACAGCTCTCCATCTGGAAATTTTCCATAGGTTACTTTTGCTAATGGTGTTCTTAACTCTTCTGACAACTTTTTAGATAAAATTGGTGAGGAGGGTCCGGCTATTACATGCATATTTTAGATAGCAAATTACTGTTTTAAACTCTTTTCAAATTGTCTATAGCTTCCAATGCTACATCCGGTATTTCAACTTTGAAGCCATCCACTTTTAAAGGTACTACTTCTTTAGAAACATAAGGTAAATCAACTATTAAATTTCTTTTCCAAGTGTTTTCTTCTATTTTTTTCTCTAAGTAAAACACAACTGAAAATGGGCGAGACATGACTATTTCATCTCTTCTACTTTGGGCATCCTTAGTAATCAAAGCGAGAGTCTGACCTCCCTGATTTTGTATTTTCCATATAGTGTTTAGCATAAACAGGTAGGTCTTTTCAAGTCCGTGAATTAACAATAATTCTGGGATTATAGATATAATCAAGGTAAAACCTTTCATGTTTTCTCCGGCTTTTGATATAGCTATACTCACTTCATTTAGATTCATAAGATTGACAAAATTATAACCTTTCCATTGTTTTGGAGTAGCAATACTCAATTTACCTCTAAAGTTGTACGATTTTACAATACTATTTAGGAGTGCTGGTGGCTCAGAAGCTATCCAAACAATATTCGTAGATAATTGTGATGCTAAATTAAATATAAGGGATGAACCTTCGTATCCGGGATCCGATATTAAAAGGATATCTGGTTTGTTCATATTATCTTGCATGGGTTAATAGTATATTTTTATTTCTGTATCCACTTTATTATAACTCCGCTTCACTACTCATCTCTTTGTAATGTTCATACAGTTCAATTAGATATACTGGAAATCTTCCTCCTCTCCTCTTTCTAATAATCTTTTTTGGCGGTTCAACATGAGTACAGTTTATATAATGCTCAACAGCTCTCGCAAGAGCTTCCTTAGTAGTTTTTTCTCCTGACTTCTCTTTAAGTTTTTTTAGAGTATCTTCAGGCAGTTTTGTTTGGACAATTATATATCTCTCCACAATACACCCCCCATCACATAATTATCATTATAACCTAAATAAGATTTTCGGATGAATGTGTTTTTAATAAATGTTATTAGATCAGATTGTATATAGTATCTTAATGTGAAAATATCAATTGTTTTAAAAAGAAAAATATTTAATTTATAAATAAAATTAACATATAAATGATTTGTATCTACCAGAGTTAATTAGCTCATCTACCTTCTTTACGAACCTGTTCTCAGATCTTAGAACGTGTATTATCGCTGTGTCTCCTCTTATTTTTTCTATTTTTGATACGTATTCAGCTTCATCTTCATTTCCATGGTATAGTATCCATTTTTTGTAATCTTTTACTCTACAAAAAGATGCGGAAGTTATGACTTCTATTAAAGTAAAGCACCCCTCAATAACTGCATCTGAAACCTCGTAATCTATAGCATATAGTCTATTTTTACTGTAAAATACTGTTTCTACGTCCATTACTGCGAGGTTCCTAGCAAACTCTGTAAAGCTGTACTCCTCTGGTAGATCTATTATTTCTATTATATGTCTGAAAGAAATATCTTTCATGACATTGTCTCCTCGTAAAACTTCTTTATCATTCTTTGATCGAGCAACAGTTCTTTTTCCTGTAGAACTGCCCTTTCAAGCTTTTTCAGTGTGGCATTTAAGGCATACTCTATCCCCCAGCTTTCTCCAGTAACGAAAAATGTACCTTTGTCGCTGGTTAGTTTAATTCTTACGTGGATCAGTGGTAAACCTCTAAAGTTTTCTTTGTGTCTCTTTATATAAACGAACATAACTGCATTGCCAAGAAAGTTCTTGAACTTTCTCATAAATCTTTCTAAATCTTTCATAAGTGCATCTTTATCAAATTCATCTAACGCTATGTCTTTTGTTATTAGTTGTACTTGTAGTTCTGTGGGGCTTTTTCTTTTTATGAGTATTTCGAGTAAATCTTTTTTGATTACTATGCCTTCGGGTATTCGGTCTTTTGTTACTACTATACTTGAAATATTATTGTTTATCATTAAATCAATTATTTCAGGTACTGGTGTTAGTTTATTGGTTGTAACTACGGGATAACTCATAACACTCTCTACCATTATAGATAATGGTCTATCTACATGGCCTCCACCTTTTCCAAATCTGCTCTCTTTCTTTGGAGAAATTACTCTATCAATTATATCTTTTCCAGTAATTATCCCAACTACTTTGTGGTTGTCATCAACAACTATTAATCTATCTATTCCGTAATTTCTCATAGTAGCAAGAGCTTTTGCGACACTATCTTTTTCGTTTATAGTTATAATGTCAGTATTCATAACATCTTTTGCTTTTAAGTTTTCAAACTCCGGTTTTACAGCACTTAAAAATTCGTTTATATCTATAACACCTATACCTTCAGATGTTTTAACTAAAACAAAAGGTGTGGAGTCCTCCACAAACCTCTTAGCAACATTCTCTATTGTTAATTCACTCTCATTAAGTATTCCTGTCTTTATTACAAAGTTTTTAATTTTTGTTTCGTGAGGATTAACCATTACACAACCTCTCATCAAATCTTTCTCTCTAATTACTCCTAAAATGTTGTCGCCCTCTTTAACCAAAACTGCACCCTTTTTATTTTCCTCAAATTTCGATACGACTTTTGATATCGTTTCATTTGCATCTACTACGTCGTAGTCATACTTTATTAAGGATTTTAGTTCATGCATTATATCACCCCCTATTTATATAATTTCTATGTTTGTATTTTCAGATTATTCTATCAAATTCTACAAAATCTTCCGGAATCTCATCTCTACAAGCTTCATTTAGAACTTTTTCATCAATAAATATTGGAATGGCCATTCTCACAGCTATGGCAATACTATCACTCGGCCTGGCATCAACTTCAATTTCTCTATCATTTACGTAAAGTATTAAGCGAGCGTAAAATGTGTTATCTATTAAATCATCTATAATTACCTTTTCCAACTTTGCACCCAATCTTTTTATTATTTCTACCATCAAATCGTGAGTCATTGGTCGTGGAGGAATTTCATTTTTAAGAGCTGAATGTATTGCGACAGCTTCAGCTAATCCTATGTATATAGGTAGTATTCTTCCATCCTCAGCTCTAAGAACGACAACTGGAGATACTCCAAAAATATCTGTAACTGCATAAACCCCCAATACTTCGGCAACAAGCATATGCATTAAAAGTAATTTAAGCAAGTATTAATACTTTGTTCTCCTATTTTTTGGAACATAATTTTTTAACTTAAGTTTTGAACCATTTTTGATTATACCTCCACATCCTACAAAGAAACTTTTCCATTTTAGCAGCAAATACCTACACTTACTTTCTTCTTTTATGTAATTGCAATCTATATCTTTACCACACATCCACTCTTCAACTTTCTCTTTTTCAACCTCTACAACACAATTTTTAGCTTTCTTGCCCACTAAGGAACAACCATCAATACTTAGTCTTAAACCACATTTTTCTATTCTTCCAAAGTAAACTCCTGAGTGAACCAAATATTTCTTTAAAAATTCAGGAACTTCAAACTTGTAAGCATAAATTTTTCCTTTTCCTCGTTCAAAAAAATTAAGTTCTTCCTCAATTATTTCGTATTCTTCTTTAAGTTTTTTTCTAACATCTTTTGTTACATCCTTGAATTTCATAAATTAATGTAATTTACCAAAACTTTTATCTGTTTTGCTTTAATAAGCCAAGCATGGCGGGTAAATTTGAAAAGCGTTCAGCAAGATTACTTGCATTATTTCTTGCATTCATCATGGTAGGTAGTGCAGTTTTTATAGCTTTTAAAGGTATAGGCGGTACAAAGGTAGAATTTAGGCATGTTAAGTATAAACTTAAAACCCTCGATGAATGGTTAAAATGTGTGCCCCCAACTGAAAATCTGATTTATGTTTCTGAGAGGAATTGTACGAATGCTACGCTGTGGAACTACGTTCAGCGAGTTATGGATAACAATTTAATTTCGTCAATTTTTGAACCAGTCTCTTTTACAAATCCCATAGAGAGGATGCTTGTTGCTGACTATACTAATGGTCTCCTGTATATGGTGGATATAAATTCAACTCCAATGAAGGTGAAAGGCAGTAAGATTACTGTAAATGGCATTAATGTTTGGATAGATAATCTTAAAATTGGTCAATCGTACTATGAAATTGGAGTCGTTCCAGAAGTCTCTCCAGCTATAATTGGCACAGCTCCACAAGTTAAAGAGAGTGTTGAAGCTTTAACAAACAATTCTACTAGCATGTATGATTTAATAGGGAACTATACTAAAAGAATTCCAGGAAAATTTAATGCAGTATTTATTTTCTACGGAAAAAAAGCAGAATCTTTAATGCAAAATAATGGCACGGCATTTGGTAATTTTTACTTTGCCGGAATAAGGATGAATGGATCTCTATTTGAGAAAGTTGTAGCAATACACTTCACAGTTAGCGGACTTTTTATTAAAACAAACAATACAACCCTTACTCATTACTGGGTGAAAAATTACAAAGATGGTCTGAGTGTAGCTATAATGGATAGTGATAATTTCACATCTCTGCTAAATGCTGAGCCAAAGATGAGAATAATCTACATATCTACAATTAAACCAGTAAGTAAGTAAACTTTTTTAAAACTTTCATTCTTTTTTGGACTGTGAGTTTGCTAATTGAAGATAGTAATACAACTTTTATAGTTAAGGGCAGAGTTGAGGTACTCTATGGAGATGCATACGTCTTTGGATGTAAAGTTAAACTTGTTGAAAATAGTACTTTTTTCCCTCTATATTTAAAAGAAGGAAGAATTTTGATAGATGGGGAGTTTATACCTGTTAAAGGTTCTACAATACCTAAGAGCTGGTATAAACTTGCAGAAAAACTTGATAATTACAGTAAAATTTTTCTTATTGGTAAAACAGATTCGGGTAAGAGTAGTTTAGCAACTTGGATTATAAACAACTTTGAAGATAAAGTGTGTATAATAGATGCAGATATAGGTCAATCTGATGTTGCACATCCCGGGGCTATGGGATTTGGAGTAGCTGAAAAAGTCCCTTTTATCAGAGATGTAAGTATGATCGATGGTTTCTTTGTTGGGACGATAACACCCATGAATAGGGAAAGCAAATGTCTTAGAGGTTTTTCATCTATATGCAAAAAATCTAATAAGTTAGGATTTAAACTTACAATTGTTGATACCACAGGATGGATAACTGGAAAGAAGGCGAGAGAATATAAAATGGCAAAAATTGAATCTTTTTCACCAGATCTCGTTGTTTTTATTGGAGAATCTGATAGTTACAATATATATAAAGAGAATATTGATTGTGAATGTGTTAGAGTTGAAAGCTTTGTTCCAAAAAAAAGAGATAGAGAGTGGAGAGTTAAAATTAGGAGAAATTTATATAGAAGATGGTTTGAGAGTGTTTCTGAATTTGAGTTAACTCCGGATTTATTGATTGGAACAACACTTTTTAGAGGGAAAGAAATAGAAGATAAGGATTTATTATCAGCTCTTTCAATTTTTGGTGATGTTGTGTATGCTGAACTCAGCAATGAATTTTTGAATGTATGTGTTGAAAAAGCAGAAGTTAGTGCAGAAGCAGTAAAAATGATAAAAGATGCGTTTAATGTTGAGGAGATAAATGTGTTTGAGAGAGATTGGTTTGAAGGTTTAATCTGTGGGATATACTCTGGTAATAAGTATATTTGTCCGGGAAAAGTAGCATCTGTAGATTTTGAAAATAGAATTTTAAAAATTGTAGCGAGAGAGTTACCAAAAAACGTTAAAGTTGAACTCGGTGAATTTAGACTAAATGAAAGGGAGGAGTTTGTAAGATTACCATAAATTAAAAAATTTATTAGTTGTTAATTAATTTCATGATGCTTGAGTTGAACACTAAAAGGAGAGAAGTTGTAGATATAACTGAAAAAGTGAGAAAAATAGTTAAAGATTTATCAAATGGTAAAAGTGGTATAGCTGTTATTTTTACATACCACACTACTACAGCCTTAACCGTTAATGAGGCTGAGGAAGGATTAATGGATGATATTATTAATGCCCTTTTTTCAATTGTACCTAAGATGGAGTATAAACACAATAGAATCGACAATAATGCAGAAGCACACATAATAGCATCCATAGTTGGTAATAGTGTAGTTGTTCCCGTAGATAATGGAGAAATTGTTTTAGGTACTTGGCAGAGAATCTTATTTATTGAGCTTGACGGTCCAAGAAAAAGAAAAATACATGTAAAATTTCTAAATATCTAATATTTTTATTGTGTTGGTTCCAATTCTTACTTTTTCATCAATTCTTGATTCTTCAGTTAATATCACTTTCCCGCTAATACCTTCATTTCTCAAATAATCAACTATAGTTTTATCATCTCTATCTTTTAGGTTGAATGCTATAACACCGTAGGAGAAGTTCAAGTTTTTGCGAACTTTCTCGTTGGTTGTAAAAGCAAATATCCAGCATTGCGGTTTAAAACGTGATATATGTCTTGCAGTTTTTCCACTTCTTGTTCTTGCAATTATGTAGTCTATGTCTATGCAATTCATAGTCTGAACAATTGAGAGAGTTATTGCATCTACTGTATTTTTACATGAACTTTTTATCAAATTCAATACTCTATTTTCAGATAATTCATTTCTATACTTTTCAGTAAGCTTGGCTATTGCAGCCATAGTTTCAACAGCCTCTACTGGATACTTTCCTACTGCAGTTTCTTCAGAAAGCATTAGAGCATCGCTACCGTCGAGTATAGCATTTGCAACATCAGTTACTTCTGCTCTTGTAGGTCTCACATCTTCTGTCATAGATTCTAACATTTGAGTAGCAGTAATAACTGGTTTAGATGCGAGGTTTGCCTTCATTATGAGTTTCTTTTGAACTACTGCTACTTCTTGTATAGGTATTTCTACTCCGAGATCTCCTCTTGCAATCATTATTCCATCCGCAGCTTTCAATATTCCGTTAATGTTCTTTACAGCTACATCTCTTTCTATTTTAGCTATAAGAAAGGCATCAGTTAACTTTCTAACTCTCTCTACATCTTCTCTACATCCGACAAAAGAGATTCCTATTGCATCTACTTTTCCTTCCAATTCTTTTAAAAGCTTTTTATCTTGCTCTGTAGGAATACTCACATTTATAGCTCCGGGAACATTTATTCCCCTTCTTGAAGTAACAACTCCACCACATAACACAGTGCAAACAACTTCATTTTTGCGAACTTCATTAACTTTTAGTTTTATTGTCCCATCACAGAGGTACACATAAGAATTCTTTTTTACAATTTTTGTAAAATCCTTAAATTCTACAGGAATTCTTGTTTCTTCGCTTATATTATCTTTTTCATTTTCTACGTATAGTATTATTTTTTCTCCTCTTTTGAGGCTTATTGGTTCTTCAATTTTTCCAATTCTCATTTTTGGTCCGGGTAAATCGGCTAATATGCTTATATTTCTGTTTTCTTCTTCTGAAACTTTATTTATAAGTTCTATTAATTTTTCTCTGTCTTCCCTACTTCCATGTGCAAGATTAATCCTTAATATGCTTGCGTATTTGAGTATTTTTTTTAAAATAGTTTTTTTTGAGGAGGCTGGCCCAATTGTTGCGATAATTTTTGTTTTTGGTTTTTTCAGTTCTTTCTTTAAAGATACCATATTTTTAGTTATACCTATTTTTGTTTAAATATCTAACTTGGTTAACTCGCATTTTCTCTCTTTTTCCATTAACTTTGCTATCTGGATACTGAATTCATACATTATCACAACTATAAATAATACTATTAACTGGCTAATTCCCGTAAAATCAAGAGTTACGTTTGTTGCAAGTAGAAATACAGCAATATATACTATTAATCTCTTTTCTTTTAACCATTTTGCATTTATTAGCCCCAATCTCGTAGCTATAGCTGAAATTACTGGTATTTGAAAAGCTAAACCAAAAGCTATTATTACTTTAAATGCGCTATACAATGTTCTTTTAACAGATAAAAATGGCTTAGCTCCAAGATAACCTCTAATGAACAAATCGTATATTCTTGGTAAAACTACAAATAGTGCAAGAGCTGCTCCAGTTAAAAACAATATATATGAAAAAGGTAGAAATATTTTAAGGAACTTCCTTTCGTGTTCATATAATCCTGGTTTTGCAAATAAATACAGTTCATACATTATATATGGGTACAAAATTGTAAAAGAAATAACCAAGGATACAGCTAATCTTGCCATTATCCACTCTGTCGGAGAGAATGCAACCATGGCTATATGTGTATTAAATAAGTAATCCCACAAACTTTTTATAATTTTATCTGAAAAATTGAATATTACTATTAGACCAGCAACTAATGCTACTACTATTCTGGTTAATCTCTTTCTTAATTCAGCTATATGCTCTGTTAGTTCCATATCTACGTCTTCTGGAGGTCCATATTTATTCACAAATCAGTTGTCTTGGCTTAGGTCTTAATTATTTTTTCTTTAACTCTATTCCTTCTAAAATCCAACATTTCCAAAAAACAAGCTGTAAAATAAGAGATGCCAGCAATACGAACTTAATCAGCGAGTCGCTCATCTTAAAATTGATTAATATTATTGATTAAAGTTATATTTTATATTTTCT
>JALSLC010000027.1 GCA_026988525.1 Archaeoglobaceae archaeon | reverse complement strand
TCTACTGAGTTCAAGATATAATCTAAAACATAAACACAAATTATTCTAAAAATTTAACAAAATTAGAAATAAAAACCAATAAGAAATTATAGGTGCATAATTATAGTATTGGTTTATGTAGATGTTCGAGATTGCGTGGGTGGGAATGTGCTGATCCTATATACTGATCCTATACAGAATCCTGCCCTGAGGATACGATTAAAAAATTGTTACCCATATTTGCTATTGTCTCGAAGTAGATTTTTGTTATTATCCGCCCTGTTTACGATGTCTGTTCCCGATATAAGGACGTTCATACCTTTACCTAAAACCATTTTTTCACTGTTATGTTGTTCGACTCCTCAACAATCTCTATATTGAAAGGCAGTATTTTAATTTAAAAAATGTATATCTTTCTATAACTTCAATATCTTAAGTCGCTAAAACTTTCTTTCATCTCTACTAAATTTTTGTACTTCATTTTTTATTGAAATAATTTTCATTTATCTACATGCACAAATCGAAAATTAAGAAGATTATATAGCCTAAATTAAATTAAATATTAATTAAATATTAAAATTTTAATTTTTTATAAACTATTGCAATAGTAGATGCAACTCTAATATTTCCTATTAGGGCTATTGCCAATAACAAGATTACTGGCATGTTAAGCAAACAAAAAATCATTTCAATAAATATTCTTTCGTCCCTCTTTCCAAATAAATACTTCATTTCTTTCAAAACGTAAGCACTAAAACCATAAGCAGCTTTAAATTTTTCGGTCGAATAACTGACCATAACGCATCCAATTAAAGCAAACATGGTTATTATCAGAAGTTTCGTTGAAATTGCCTCTCTACAAGCGTAAATAGCAATAGCAAGCAAAAAAGCAAAGTCCACATACCTATCAAGTATCGAATCAATCCATTCCCCAAATTTCGAAGTTCTTAAAGATGCTCTCGCTATTTCTCCATCTATCCCATCCAATATTGAGCTAAACTGATAAACTACTCCTGCTAAACCTATGTTCAAAAAGACTAAAAAAGCAGATAGAATTCCAACGAAAAAAGCTAAGAGTGTGGCTTTATTTGGTGTTACGTAATCAACAAGAAATTCCGAAATTTTAGTAGATATCTTTCTATTTATCGTTCTCGAAATTAAACCATCCCCCTTACCCTTAACGCTCAGTTTTACCAGCAACTTCTTTGCTTTTTTTAAATCATCTAAGGTATCCACATCCATCCAGAACTCGCCTGAAACTTCGCTTACAACGGGCTTTAATTCCTTCATAACTTCAGACAATTCTACTACTTCTTTTCTCTCTGCAACTTTTTCTGCCGCTTCAAAAGCTTTGTTATCTAAAACAAAAAATCCGGTATCTACGCAATCGAAGTCTTTTAGATTTTTTCCTATATCTTTCAACCTTTTCTTTTCGACTTTTACCTTTGTGGCCTCACTCACATCAACGTATTTCGGTTTGAAATCACCTATCAATCCTTCGAGTTTTACTGCTTTTTCCACGAATTCCTTTGAGTAAACGTGATCACCCATGGTAAGCACAAACTTTGAATTTCCTACTGCATTTTTGGCGAGAAAAAAAGAATATCCGTTTCCTCTTTCTGGAACTGGATTTTTTACTACTTTGTAATTTATTTTACCTTTCCAATTCTTTTCCAGATGTTTTTCTAACTCGTCGTTATCCTTTCTAACTACGAAAATAAACTCTTCGACGTGCTGTTTTAACAGTATTATTGTTCTGTCAACAATTCTCCTTCCCGCAACTTTTAGAAGAGGTTTAGTTTTATAGCCAATCCTTGAACCCTGACCCGATGCGAGAATCACAGCTTTCATTGTACCACCTCAAAAGAGTGTAAAATGGTGCCCGGAGCCGGATTTGAACCGGCGACCATGCGGTCTTCAGCCGCACGCTCTCCCGAGCTGAGCTACCCGGGCTCGTTGTTAATTTTAACTGAAGGGTATTTTTAATTTTTGGTTGTATTTTAGCTTAGCGTGTTCTACTCTTGCAATGTTGGGGGTTTATCATCCAAGCTTATTCCGGGTATGTATCCCCACTTTTCCTGAACAGCTTTATTCAACTTGTGCATAATTCTGGATATTGGTATTTCAACTGGACAAACGTCTTGACACTGACCGCAATTTACACATGATTCTGCTACGTGTATAATTCTCGTTATGTGGAAAGATGGACTTGGTGGTACTTTTCCACCCTCTATTAATGGTCTCCACGGATTTAATATACAGTCAATACAGTAACATATCGGGCAAACGTCTCTACATGCATAACATTTTATACATCTATTAAACATTCCAAACCAAAAATCTCTTCTCTCTTCAAGAGATTCATTTTTAAAGTAGTAATCCTGCCATTTTTTGGCCATATCTTTGGCAAATTTTTCCTCTTCTTTTTTCGCTTTTATTTCTGCTTCGCTCACTTCTTTAAGTTCTATTATCTTATGTTCAAGTGCTTTTTTAATTATCTCTTCTCCTTTTTTAGAGCATACTTCAATGAATGTAGTTTTGTCTTCAGTACTTCTACCACAAGCCAAATCACACATTCTTGGAATTATAAATTCACAACGTTTACAATTTTCTCTTATACTTAGCCCCATTTTTTCAAGCTCTTCTAACTTTGTTTTGATTGTATCTCCATTTTTTAAAAATACTAAAAGTTCGTCTTTTAATATCTCAATATTTCTAACATCTTCTTTTTGTATTTTCAAATTTTTAAGAATTTTTTCAAGAATCGTCGGTAAAAACGTTCCTTTGCACTCTAATCCAATCATAAATACATTTTCTATATCTATTTGATTTCTTTTTGCTAATTCTATTATCGCTCTTGCATCGCAAGATTTACAAACGATAGCAATTTTTTCTTTAACATTCATTACAAGCTTAGCGATATTTGGTGTAGCATATATTATATATCCAGAACATTCTACGACTTCTTCGGGATTAGAAGTTAATATTGGAGTATATTTAAAATTTTCACCTTTCTTTACAGTTAAAACGTAATCAACAATATTTTTTTCAAGCATAAATTTCAATAAGGCTGTTATAAATCCACCACATCTCCCTTTTTCCCTTATTTTTTCATCTTTTACCCAAGCTAAAAAGTAGTTGTTCATCAAACCACCTCTATTTTAACTGCACATAACTTAAGTTCAGGAATCTTGGACTTTTCATCTAAAGCACAAACTGTAAGTTTATTTGCTGAAGATTCTGCGAAATGGAAAGGAATGAAAACTACTCCCTTTTTTATATTACTAATTCTAACTTTTGCAAAAATTTCCCCCCTCTTTGACTTTACTTTAACGAGATCCCCATCCTTTATACTTAATTCCTTTGCATTTTCCGGATTTACCTCAACAAAACATTCGTTAATCTCTCCTTTTAAATGCTCACTTTTTCTTGTCATAGTTCCAGTATGATAGTGAAATATTATTCTACCAGTTGTTAAAATAAAAGGATATTCTTCATCTGGCTTTTCAAAAGGCTCTTTGTATTCTGCTATAGTAAACTTACCCAAACCATCGGATGTTGCGAACTTATCAGTATGTAAAATTGGCGTTCCAGGATGATCTTCTGTAGGGCAAGGCCATTGTATTCCATTTATTTCTAATTTTTTGTAAGTAATACCCGCATACTGAGGTGTGACTTTTCTAATTTCGTTGAATATTTCTTCAGCACATGAATAATTAAAACCTCTTAGCCCAACTTCCTTAGCAACCATTTTTATTATTTCCCAATCCGGTAAAGCATCAGGTAACTCAACAGCTTTTCTTATCAATTGAACTCTCCTTTCAGTATTCGTAAAAGTTCCATCCTTTTCAGCCCAACAGCAAGCTGGTAATAATATATCTGCAAACTCCGCAGTATCACTAAGAAATATATCTTGAACAACTAAGAAATCCAATTTCTTCAGACACTTTTTAACATGATTTACATCCGGATCTGAAACTGCTGGATTCTCACCCATTACGTATAGGAATTTTATATTCTTTCCAGCTTCGTTAATCATTTCAGTAACTGTTAAACCAACATCACCATTCAATTTGTACTTCCAAATTTCTTCAAATTTCTTTCTAAGCTTATCATCATTAACTTTCTGATAGCCCGGAAAAACGTTTGGTAAAGCTCCCATGTCACACGCTCCTTGAACGTTATTTTGCCCTCTTAACGGATTAACACCTGTTCCGGGTTTTCCTACGTTTCCAGTTAGTAATGCAAGGTTGCAACAAGCTTTAACATTATCTGAACCATGACTAAACTGAGTTACGCCCATACAATAGATTATTGAAGACTTATCTGACTCAACATACATTCTTGCAACTTTTTCAATCAATTCAGATTTAATACCACAAATTTTTGAAACAAATTCAGGCGTATATTTTTCTATAGATTTTGCAAATTCTTCAAATCCCTTAGTTCGTTTTTTAATGAATTCATAATCGTATAATTCTTCTCTCAAGATTACATTCATAATCCCGTTTAAGAGGGCAACATTCGTTCCGGGATATATCTGAAGAAATACATCTGCAAACCTTGCTGTATGTGTTTTTCTTGGATCAACCACTATAATTTTAGAGTTGTTCTCTTTAGCCTTCAATATTCTCCTTGCTATTAAAGGGTGTTGTTCAAAAGTATTTGAACCAATCAACAATATACACTTAGACTCTTCAATGTCTTCTATTGAATTGGTCATAGCTCCAGAACCAAATGCTTCTCCTAAGCCTACAACAGTAGGAGCGTGACAAAGTCTTGCGCAGTGATCAATGTTGTTAGTGCCTAAAACTCTCGCAAACTTTTGAAGAACATAGTTTTCTTCATTTGTACATTTTGCAGAAGCTAAAAATCCAATTTCGTCCTTATATTCTTTAATCATCTTAGCAATTATTGAAATTGCTTTATTCCATGCAATTTCTTGAAATTCATCATTTTTTCTTATTAAAGGCTTTTTTAGCCTGTTTTCATTATGAACAAACTCAAAACAATATCTACCCTTTATACACAATTTACCTTCGTTTACAGGATGAAATTTTGTTGGCTCTACATCTACTATTCTATTATCTACAACAATTAGACCAACACCACAACCAACGCCACAATACGGGCAGACAGTATCAACGATTTTCAAAACTTCACCTCCACAAAACTTCAACAATGACTAAAAGGTCTGTAGTGCATTTATACCTTGTGTAAGCATAGGAGATTGGTATGTGGAATCATAAATTTAATCATAAATTTTCTGAACTAATCCTAAAAAGAGATATAGTCTAACTCATTTATATGGGAGTATGAACAATGTAATAGAAAAACTGTTTGAGGCAAAGGAAAAGAAAAGTCTGACATTCGAACAAATTGCAAAAGAGTTGGATAGAAATCCTGTGTGGGTTGCTGCACTATTTTACAGGCAAGCGACAGCATCTAAGGAGGAGGCAGAAAAACTCAAAGAACTGTTAGACCTTGATGAAAATATAGTAAAAGAGCTCACAAAACCCCCATATAGAGGAAAGATTTTAGAAGACATTCCAAGAGATCCGACAATTTACAGGCTGTACGAGATAATTCAGGTTTACGGAATAGCAATAAAAGAAATAATTCACGAAATGTTTGGAGATGGAATAATGAGTGCGATAGACTTCACGATAGATATAAAGAAGCAGGAAGATCCAAAAGGAGATAGAGTTATAATAACTTTTAACGGGAAGTTTTTGCCCTACAAGAAGTGGTAACAATTTTAGCATTTAAAATTGTTTCTTAATTTTTTATAATTATACGTTAATACTCTACAACAAAAATTTCTAACCCATAATTTCGTCCGACGCACCCACCTCTCAATTTCGACGAATTCAAACACTCATAACAATGTGTACATTTCTTTATATCTACATCAATTACACCCATTTCATTGATATGTAACGCATCTGCAGGACATAATGATAGACACGCTCCGCATCCAATGCAATTCAATTCTTTTTCTATCAAAATTTTTATTTTTTTGAGATCATTTAGCTTTTCTTTATTAATGATTTTTAAAAGCTTAAAATCTCTTTTTTCAAGCCCATTAGTTAGCTCTATCTTATTTTTGTTATTTATTATTTTTATTTTTCCAACAACCTTTCGCCTTGTTGGTGGTCTCCAAGATCTCCATCCGCTTCTAACAAATTCTTCCTTGTTTGGTATTCCAAAGACATGTGCATAGAGATTAAGGAAATCTTCAAACTTTTTCCATATCTCTGGTTCAAGTTTTTTGACTTTTTCAAGCTCTTTTGGAGATTTATATGGACAAATGACACAACCATTTCTCAACAATCCATTTTTATATCCTGGAGGTACAGGAAGCTCGTATTTTTTGATATATTCCCATACTTCTTTTTCACTCCAGTCGATTATTGGATTCAATTGAATAATGTAGGGAAGCATTGGATTGGTTCCTATTTTTTCGTATTCTTTTCTAAATAAACTTTCATCTTTTCTAAGTCCAGTAATGTAATATTTAATTCCATACTTTTTTGCATACTCATTCAGCTGTTGAAACTTTATAGTTGGACAACACCATCTGTTGTGAACAGAGGGTATCCCTAAAAAAGGTATTAACTCCCAGAAAGATTTTCTTGGCCTGACAATATCAATCCTGATCCCAAATAGTGTTCCAACTTCTTTCACAAACTCAATTACTTTTTGGGACTCAATTGTAGTATCACTAAATACAGCTCTTCGTATTCCTGCTCTGTATGCGAGATGTAATGCAACCAAGCTATCTTTACCACCAGAAAAGCTAACAGCTACTTTTGATCTTGGAAATTGTCTTAAAAAATACAAAGCCTCGATCTCCTTTTCTTTAAGAAGCATAGTTGTATTTGGGCAACATTGTTAAAATTTTTTCCTTGATTCAAGGAAAGAAAAAATTTATATAGAGTAATAGTGGAGAAGTAAAAAGTGGGGTGTAAAAGATGAAATGTATAAAGTGTGGGATGGTAAGTAGTAGTAGGAAAAGAGCAGTAGATAATTATATATGTGAAGATTGCAGGGTACATTCAGAAGCTATTAAAATTCTATATGAAGAAGCAAGAAATACATTTTCTGATAACTCAAAGTCGATAGAAAGTACAGATATTTTTGAATTGTTGAAAAATACATATTTCATAGTTCAGAAAAACCCTAAACTTTCTGTTTATTCAGCGATCGTCAAAGAGCTCTTGGAAGAGTTCGCTGTTAAAGGTAAAAGCGAGATTGATTATGATGAACTTTGGAGACGAACAAAATCATCCAGAAACATCTTAAAGATACTGCAATCTATGGAAAATGCAGGAATTGTCAAAATTGAATCTCCTGATAAAATAAAGAGAATAATAAAACCAAATATAATCCTTAAGAGGTTTATAGAAGAAGCGTATAGGCCGTATAGAACACAGGAACAAGCAAAAATACGTGTTGCTGCCGTTTTAACAATGTATGCAATCTTGCACGAAATGTATGTATTAGCAAACGCCAACTCACAAGACGAAATTCTTCGTCAATTTGGATCACATACTCCAAAAGCACCATGGGTAGCTACAATGTTTCTCTGGACTGAAAGGGTTAGAGGTAGTTCAGTCAAAAATGAGTTTAATGAAGAGGAAATAAGAAAATTCTTTACAAAAAGAAATCTCTCTCCAACAACTATTTCAAACTATATTGCTGCGTTAAAAGCAACAAGTCCACATTCACTGCAACAATACATTGAAAACATACAACCTATTGGGAGAGATAATGTTAGATTTATTATCGGAGAAGAGATGATAAGGACTTTGGAGAGAATATATGGCGAGAGGGTGAGAGAAGTTGACAGAGCTTGATCCATTTACTATAAAAGAGGTTGAGCTTCTTGATTACCAAAAGAAAGTATTTAAAAAGATTTACAACGTAATTACATGGCTATTTAGCGGGGAGTATAGTTTTCTACCGTTTAAAGGATTCTTACTTTATGGAGTTCCAGGAACAGGAAAAAGTGAAATAGTAAAACAAGTGAGCAAAAAAGTAGCGGAGGCTTATCCGAATGTCAAAATTTTATTCATTGATGGAGCTGACATAGCATCGCCAAAATGGGGGGAGGCAGAGAAAAAGCTACAGAATGTATTTGAAATGTCAGACTACGAGAAAAGAATAATTATCTTTGATGATATTGAGAGTCTGCTAATGAGTAGAGGAGCTGACATAGCTAAAGAATGGCATTACTCCATAAACTCCGTTCTTTTCCATGCTCTCGATTTTCTTGATCCAAGTAAGTGTATTGTCCTTTCCACTACGAATAGAATAGATCTTGTGGACGAAGCTCTCAAGTCGAGGCTATATCTAATCGAGATTCCAGGAGTGCCAAAGGAAGAGTTATACAAGTTCTTAGATAGAACATTAGATAAAATTGAGATTCCTGTAAGTGTAAAGAGAGAGATTGCGTCAAAAATTCGGGAGAAGATAAATTCAATGAAGATAAGAGATCTCAGAGGAGTCATGTACGAGATAGCACTTTTTGTTTTCAATTACATCTCGGAGGGAGAAGTGCATGAGTGAAACGCCAGAATGGTTTGACGAGAGCTTAAAGGATGGGATTTTAATTGTAGGAATATATTTTAAAACACTCAAAGATTACGTTCAGAATGAGGCTAGGATATGGCTGAAAGATACTCTATGCAAGAAATTAAAGGACTACGTTGACGAAATTGATCCACTAGAATATGCACTTACGAGATATGTTTCTCATACCAAGATAAAAGGTAGAGCTGGGAAAGCAAAAGGAGGGGAGTATAAATATCTAATAAGAAATGCAACTCCTGAATTTTACAGAAAGTTGTTTGAAATACTGGAAGAAAAGAAGAAAAGTGGAAAACCCGAATGGTTTGGGGACTATTATGTTTTAGTTTCGAAAAGATTAATAAAGGAGGTGATTTTAGATGAAGAATGAGTTTGTGGATACTTTAAAAGAGTTAGTTGATAAGTTTGTAAAAGGAGATATCAACGACGCACAAATGAGGAAAGAGGTCGAGGAAGAGATTAAGAAGCTACTAGAAAGAGGTGTAGAGTTATGAATGAATATGCAATCCTTGAAATTTCCAATGTTGGTGGCCTTGAAGGAGGAAGAACATTTACATTTTCTAAGAGTGCTCTAAATATATTAGAAGGGGCTAATGCAAAAGGAAAAAGTAGTGTAGTCAAAGCTCTTGTAGCTGTACTTGGTATAGATCATAGAGTCTTGCGTGAAGGATATAGTAATATCTGGCGATTGGAAGCAATTAATCTAGGCATACTGCCGGAGAGGGGAGGACACAGAGCGGGAATTGTCCACGCAAATGCTATGCAAGCTGAAGTTAAATTGAAGGAAGGAAACGTCGAGAGAAGGGTAATAATTGAGAAAAGCGGTAGAATCGAGCCAGATGAGCGTGCTAACTCTAATTTCTTGTTAATTGGTGTTCTGACACCAAATTCGTGGATATATAGGGCTATCAGCAGCCCAAATGAAATGAAAAACGAGTCAATTTTCAAAAACTACATAACTAAGTTATCAGCGAAGGCTGACAAGTATGAGAGAGCTAGTGAATTACTACAAGAGTACTACTCAACTTTGTTTCAGAAGCTGAACGAGCTTAAAAGGAAAAAGGCTCTGATTCCAAGCCTAAAAAAAGAAATACAGCAATTGGAAAAAGAAATTGAGAGGCTAGAAAAGAAAAAAGATGAACTAATAAATATGATTAAAGCTGACAGTAAACAAAAGAAGCAAAAGATTTCAGAGCTCAAAAGTCAATTAACTAAATTAGAAGATGATAAAAGAAAATTGCAAAAACAAATACAAGAATATGAAAAACATATAAATAATAAAGAAAATGAACTTGTACACTTCGAAAATAAAATAAAAGAATTACAAGAAGAAGAAGAAAAACTTAAGAATAAAGAAAAAATTATAAAATCTGAACTAGCTAAACCTTTTGATTTTTCTGAGTTCGACAAAAAGATAAGGCTTTTACAAGATCAAAGATTACGATTGCAAGCATTAGCAGATTTATATTACATCGCTCTAGACAACGTAAGTGAGGGGGAGACAAAATGTCCACTATGTGAAACGGGAAATATAACAAAAAAGAGGCTTGAAATTCACTTAAAAGCAATTAAAGAGAATATTTCTAAAATTGAAGATGAATTAAGGAAGCTCGCAAAATTAAAAGAGGATGCAGAAAATTACAGAAAGAGTTTGGAAAGGGAGCAAGATGAGATTAAAAAGAGGCTACACGATATTAGAGGACAGCGCGGTTATATTCAAACAAAAATAGATAACCTTAAGTCAGAAGTTAGCAATCTTTTAACAGATTTGAAAAATAAAAAAGTCGAGCTTGACGAAGTATCTAAAAAGATCAAGGAGATCAACGACATCCTAAGAAAAGAAAACCCAGAATTAATCGAAGAAATAGACAAAATTGCAAAGCTTCTTGAAGAAAAACAGCAATTATTGAGGAGGAAGATATCCGAATACACTACTGCTGGATATGTAAATATATATGGGCTATCGTTGGAACTAGACAATGCTATTAACTTAATAGAGCAAGCTCTTAATGGAATAAATAGTGCTAAAAAGTATTCTCTTGATATGGCTGAAAAAATAAGAAGAGAGGCTGTAAAACAATTCAACAATATGGTTCAGGATGTTCTTAAAAGAATTGGCTTTAGCGAATTCAAGAGAATTTATCTTGACAGGAATTACATCTTGAATGTTCAATATGTTTCTCCGGAGGGAGAAATTAAAGTAATACAACCGCACGCACTCAGTGAGTCTGAAAGAGTGTCTGTAGCTTTAGTTCTTATGCTCGCACTCAATAAAGTTTACAGAGAAGGCATCAATTACATCGTAATAGATAATATGTATGAATACTTTGATGAGTATAGAACTGAGGAGATATTAAAAGTGCTACTAGAATATGCAAAACAAGAAAACGTTACAGTACTGCTGACGAAAACGACTTTCGAAGATAGCGACTTGAAAGTTAGAGTCGTAGAGTGAGAGGTGCTATTAATGGAAAAAAATTATGAAAGTGTAAAAAATACTGAGATTAAGGAGGATAAAACCAAAAACATTGTATTTATCGAAAACACTGGTAAAAGTGAAGAAAAAAGTAAATATCAGTCCGTAAAAGGAAAGATCGTTAAAAAATGCACACTTTGCAATTTACCTACGTATTCGCATGATCTTTGCGAAAATTGCCAATATTCTCTTTTTCAAATAAAAGAATTAAAAAATCACTTAATAAATTCATTGAAAAGTCGCAGAACTCCAGAGGAATGGGCACTAAAAGCTGCAGAAAAAATTTGTGAGATACTAGCAGATTATCCACTATTTGCTGCGTATAAGAATGTAGTTTCTGAAGTAGTCTGGTATTGCATATTAGACGACGACGTAAATCTTAATGGTATTGAAATAGATGAAATCACATCATTGATACACACCCACACAAGTAGAGAAAGAATTATAAGAGATCTATATGAAATGGAGATAATAGATATTACTACTGACAGAAGAATTTATCCAGGAAAAATACTACAACCATTGTTAGATCTTAAGAAAATATATGGTGATAATTTTGCATCTGTAAACTGGAAACTGTACACTTCTGCTGTTCAATCAATTTTTATTCTAGGTGTTTCTGAAAAGATGTTGCAGAAGTACGTCGAAGAAGAAGGAAAATTACCTAGAGTAGTACTTCTTGTATTTAAAATCTTGTCAAAAATAATTCAGAAATATAAAGAACTAGATAAAACTGAGCTCGTTGAAGTTGATACATTTAGTTTGCTTGATTTAGAGTTAGAAGTTTTGATGAAAATTCTAGGATCACAATTAGCAAAGAATAGATTTTATGTCAATATAACTGGAATCAAAGATGGTCACGCAAAATTGATAGAGGATATTAATGAAGAAAGTGGTGAATTTATAATTCACAAGGATTTTAACGAATACCTAAAAATTATGATAGAACGAATACGAGAGGAAGAGAGAGATAGAATAAGAACTTGAATAACTGTATTTAAGATTGAAATTATATATAGTTTCTTTCATAATTTTCAGTAAACAAAAAATTCCTAAAGTTAATAAATAAATTTTTAAAATTATTTACTATACTAAGCTTGCTAATTCTTTCATTCTACCTTCAAGAGCTTCACTCTAGTTTCATTCGAACCTTCAACTATATCCCGTTTTTGTTTTACCCGTAGTTCCTGATAGCTTCAAGCACAACTTTGGGATCGTACCGCCTCACTATGTACCTCGTCCTACCCTTACCCTTTCTGCCGAATACGAGATCGATGAACCTCAATCTCTCAAGCTTGTTGATGATCTCGTAGAACCTCTCGTAGTACAATCCGACTTCGGCCTTCATTATGCCATATATGTCGCCGGTCGTGATTTCCTCCTCATCGAGCGAGTAAATTATCTTTAAGGCCTCTTTCTCATCGCTGTTGAGAGCTGAAAGACTCTTTGCGAGCAGCGTTATCTCTTCACCTTCTCCCGCCGCGATTACATCCTCAACTTCTATCTTTCTGCTTGCCCTCTTTTCTGCAGTTATTCCAGCTCGACGTAACAGGTACAATCCATAACGAATGTCTCCGTTCCTTGCAACTAGATCCACGATCATCTCAAAAGCCTCCTCAGTCATCACGCCGGGATAAAAGCCGTGCTGCACCCTCCAGTGCAGTATTTCCTTGATCTCCTCTCTCGTGTACAGCGGAAAGGCAACTTCGTGGAAATGCAAGATGGAACCGAGATACGGTTCAAGTCTGGCGATGAAACTCTTGCTTGAGGATATCGCTATTACTCCGACCTTAAACTCAGCACTTTTCACCAGTGTCATCAGAACCTCGTTCAGCACGTTTTCCGGTAGGAAAAGTTAATATCGTCAAGGGCAACGATGAGAACACGTTGGCCCAGCTGATCTCCGATCTCACTCAGGAGCTTGAACAGCGGCACTCCTCTCTGAGGCGGCACCTTTCCGCCTATCTCCTCGAAAATTTTAGAGAATACGTTGTAAGACGTCCGGAGGATCGGGCATCTGAGATATACGGTAGCAACATCGTACTCCTCAAGCTTCTCAAGCACGTACTTCACCACAGTAGTCTTACCAGTCGAAGGTGGGCCCACACAAAGGATGTGACCGGGAGAGATACCGTTTAAAGCCGGTCTCAGCGATAGGGCGAGGTCGTTAATCTGCGTATCCCTATGAAGAATGGCTTGTGGGAGGTATTCGGGATCGAAGACTTCCTCATTCCTGAAGAGGGTCTCATCGCCCCAGAGTATCTCCATCTCGACCCCTCGTTTTCCTTTCTTCGACCAGCCTCTTAAGCTTCTCTATTTCGTCGCGCAAGCTCATAATCAGCTGAAGTATTTCCGGCCTGGTCATGGCTTCGAGCAGCTTTGCTTTCTTTTCCTCCCACCGTTCGATCTCTCTGACAGCGTCTTCGGTCAGCGGCAATCCGCAGCGAGAGCAGAACTTTGCGTTTCCCGGATTGATAAACGAGCAGCGCGGACACTGCAGCACCTTGATATCGCCATCCTCCTCAGCGGGCTTTATCCCATACATCTCCAGAATTGCCCGCTCAACATCTTGGTCGGCCAGATGTATGTACACCTTGACCATCTTCGTTCCGGGGACCCAGCCCATGTATTTTGCTCCTACTACTTCTGACACCTGCTGCAGTAATTTCGTCGCTCGGGTGTGTCTGAAGAGGTGTGCGTAGATTCTCTTCTTTATTCCAGCCCTCTTCGCTATCTTTTTCAGCTGCAGCTGTATGTCTTTGTATTCCAGAGGTTTCAGGTAATTCTTGTGACTGAGCTTAATCCAGAGCGGCGCTTCGGGATCGTTCGCTGAGGGATGATCCGACAACCATTCGGCAAGATATTTCGTCGAAAACACCACTCTCAACTTTCTTCTCTGTGTTTTTGACCTCGGAAGCCAAATAACTGCACCGTAGTCATCAAAAATTACGTCTTTTATCCTCATAGCTGCAATTTCCCCTATTCTTGCTCCGGTCTCGTACAGCAAGCTCAGCATAGCTCTATCACGGGAATTCTGGCATGCTTTCAGCATGGCCTCAAACTCTTCATGAGTTATCAGATCCTGCGGAGAAAGATTGGATTCGCATTTGCCAGCTACAAACCAGTTAACGAGTTCTTCCTTCCCGAGCCATTTAAAGAAGCGTTTTAAGGTCTTCCTGACCTCAAAAACGGTATTCGGGCTTATTTCACCGCGGTTTGCTCTTGTCTGGTAGTGGGCGATGACCTTTCGAACGTCATCTTTCGTGTACTTTCTGAAATCCTTGTTCACAATCTTCAGGATGTTGGAGATATATGTTAAATAACCTGTAACTCTCAGCTCAGAAATTCCTTGAGCCAGCAGGTCCATGGCGAAAGTTTCGATGAGATCGTAGTTCTCAGGATGCCTTTGCTTGAAACGCTTGAGAGCCTTGGATACTCTCTGGCTCGGATAGAAGTCGCTCATAGAATATGCACCCCTGAGCAGAATAAAACCCGACACGGTAATCCGATAGTGGTCGCACGCTGGAACAAGTAGCTGGGGTGGTAACGCCGAAAAGCGATCATTTAAATTTATGGATTGGAACCAGAATAAAGAGAGCCAGGGCCCGGATTTGAACCGGGGTCAGCGGATCTGCAGTCCGCCGCATAGCCCCTCTGCCACCCTGGCAACATTGTTTTTTTCAGAAAATTTGATATTTAACGCTTGTGGTATTGAAGTTGTGTTTGCAGGAGTAGATGCTGGAACAAAATCATACAAAATTGTATGGTTTGAGAGCCCAGATAAACTTAGATTTGAGGAATTGCCCACTGAAAACGTTAAAAAAAGTCCTGAATTGTTTGTAAAAAAACTTGAAGATTTAAACGCTGATGTCTATGCTGGATTATCCGGGTATGGTTTACCTATTAAGCATTTTTCTGAGATAACTGAATTTGAAATTAAATTAATGACTTTAACTTTTGAGAAAAAAGAATCAGTTGGTCTAAGAAAATTAGTAAATTTAATATCTAAATCGGAATTAAATTTTTATACTATTCCTGCAGTAATTCATTTAAATACTGTACCAGCATATAGAAAATTTTTTAGGATAGATATGGGTACATACGACAAGTTATGTACTGCTCTATCCATAGTATATGACTACGGTATGAAAAATATGGTGGTAGTGGATGCTGGATATGGATACACAGCATTTATGGCTATTGAAAACGGATGTATTGTAGATGGTTTTGGAGGGACTTCTTTTTTACCCACCTATAGATCTTCTGGCTGTATTGATGCAGAAGTTGCTTATTTGTTGGGGAAGTTTGAAAAAGATTTAATTAAAACTGGTCTTAGAAATTTTTTTGAAGAAGATGTTGCATTCAAAGCATATATTGAAAATGTGCTTAAAGGAGTTAATGCAATTAAAGTATCCATAAAAGATATTGATAACATAATTGTATCCGGTAGGTTTGCTAAGAAAATAGGAGATGCCACCAATTATAAAATTTATGAAAAAAATAAATTTGCTTCAGCATTTGGAGCTGCAATTGTAGCATGTGCAATATCCAAAAAGATTAGAAAAATAAGAGAGCTTACAGAAAGAGCAGGTGTTTTTTCTGCACAAGGTACTGTTTTGGATTATTTACCCGACAAAGTTAGAGAGATTGTAATAAAAAAGCTACTGAAAAATAGAAAGTTTTAAACATTCTAAAGCTAACGAAAGCCTATGAACTTGATTTTACTTGGACCACCCGGTTCAGGAAAAGGAACTCAGGCAAAAAAGATAGTGGAAAAATATGGAATTCCTCAGATTTCTACGGGAGACATGTTAAGAGAGGCTGTAGCCAAAGGGACAGAGTTGGGTAAAGAGGCTAAAAAGTACATGGATGCGGGGCAATTGGTTCCAGACGAAGTAGTAATTGGTATTGTAAAAGAAAGACTTCAACAACCAGATTGTGAAAAAGGATTTATTCTTGATGGTTTTCCAAGAACGATTGCACAGGCAGAAGCATTGGATAAAATACTTGAAGAAATGGGTAAAAAAATAGATGCGGTAATAAACATTCAAGTACCAGAGGAAGAAGTTGTAAAAAGAATAGTGTATAGAAGGACTTGCAAGAACTGTGGAGCTGTTTACCATCTGATATACAACCCACCAAAGGAAGATAACAAATGTGACAAGTGTGGTGGAGAACTATATCAAAGAGATGATGATAAAGAAGAGACTGTTAGAAAGAGATACAAAGTTTACAAAGAACAAACTGAACCGCTTGTAGAATACTACGCCAAAAAGGGTATATTGTACAACATAGACGGCACCAAGAGCATAGATGAAGTATTTCAGGAAATCGATAAAATCCTTCAGAAGTTAGCCTGAATTTTTTAATATTTTTTAGCCAATATTATATGAAAAACAATATCCGAGTTATTTTTTGAAACGTTGATCCAGATAGAGTTACTACTTTCAGCATCAACTTTAAAAGCTCCCTTGTATATCTGTGAAAAGAAGTAATTTACATACTGTTTATAAAAAACAGGGTTGTAGTAATCTGCATAGTGCGGAAAATTAAACGTCCAAAAAAGTCCAGAAGTGTAACCCGGTGGTAGATAACTGTTAGGTTTCAAGCCTTTTAAATTAGGGTCTTCTTTTAAACCAGTTTTTTCAAATTTCTTGGCAAGCCCATAGGCTAAAAGTTTTAGATCATCTTTTTTCAATTTATAGTCTTCTTTTATCATATCTTTAGCTAATATTTCCCCAACATCCATAACCTTAGACACTTTTCCGGGCACGACTTTGTAAAGATGAATACTGACTATTTTTCTCGTTCCAAATCTAACTCTATAAAATAACCATTCTTTGTAGTAAGTTCCAAGATCCATTGGAGGTAAATGCTGATCAAGCACAAAATACCAACCGTTTATTCTAACTAAGGTAGCAGCATGGCCTGTTCCGGAAGTGAAGTTTACTATGCTTGGATACGGAGTTAAATTCATATCAATTAGTAAAGCTGAAGTTAAAATTGCATAATCACCACATATCCCGTTTCCTTTTTTTATAGTTTCTTCTGGCGTTTGATACCATATTCCCTTTCTAATAATTTTAACTTTATTTCCATAGTATTCAACTACAGTAGGAGGTAAAGTTGCTTTACTCCAATTATATTTCAAATTTTTTCCTTCCCATTTTAAAACATTCCAAACTTTTTGTTCTTCATTACTACCATCCAGTTTCTTAGCTAAATTTTCTACTTTTTCAAGGTTCGTTTTGTTTAAAGCATAACATAGTGCACATTCAAAGCTATATCTCCACAACACCTTACAACGATCTAAACTTTCCAGATTAGATTTATTTTTTTTAATAAGTACGTTTTTGGCTGGTATTTTGTTAATTGAGTAGTTTACAATCTTATTAAAATTTGGATTTTTTAAATTTTTTTGTAAAGTAAAATTTGATAAGTTAACAGACAGATTAGTACTATATAGTATCATAGACAAAATTAAAATGGATGTGAACAAAATTATTATCTTCCTCATATTCTATATTTCTTTTTTATTTCTTCTGCTTTCTCTTTTTCACCAATTCTTTCGTAAGTTTCTGCAACATGCTTCCACCAAGCTGGATCTTTCTCAGCCTCTTTAATACAGTATTCTAAGAACTTTATCCAACACTCTTTTGCTTTCTCTTTTTCATTCAATCTCTCATAAATTTTTGCAACATCCTCCCAGAATACACCTTCCTCTTTTGCTTCCATAGTGTAGTATTCTAAAGCCCTTATCCAAGCTTTTTTTGCTTTTTCATGTTCCTTACATTCTTCATACATTTTTGCAACATCTTCCCAAAACCATGGCTCCTCCTCAGCATATTTTTCAAGACACTTAGCAGCATCTTTTATATTTCCAGCTTTTTTGTACAACTCATAACATTCTTTCCAGTAATAGCTATCTTTCTTAGCTAAGTTTTCATAAATTTTTGCTGCTTTTGAATAGTCTCCAGCTCTTTCAAAACACCATGCAGCACTCTCCAATAATCCCGCTCTCAAGTAGCATTCTCCTGCTTTAGTTAAATTTTTAGATTTTTCATACTTTATTGCTGCAGCTCTATAATTACCACTCTTTTCCAACGCCTTAGCACTTCTAATTCTCTCGTATAAGCTTAAATCCGGTTCTGAAATCCAAAAAATAAAGACGACTAGAGATAAAACATAAAACAGAATTATAAAAACGACCTTAGTTGGTTCCCAATAGTAGCAATAGTAAACACCAAATGCTGAAATTAGAGAATAAATCAGAGCTAAGGGGAAGTATTTTGATTTTGCATAAGCCAAGACTCCTGTAAAAGTGGTAGTAATTAGAAAAACACATAGAAAGAACAAGCCTAACGCTAATCTAATAAGGAATATAAAGCCAAACTCGTAAACGATGTAGAACGATAAAGAGAGTATAGATACCACTATTGCACACAGTAAAACTTTCAGCCTGTCCATGTTTATTTAGCATTTTTAAATCTTTTTATTGTTTTTGCTTATTTTGTTTGTGATATTGATTAAAATTAATAACATTTGAACCCTTAGTTTTCAAGGATGTTTGATGCAGAAAGTAATGTTGGAATAAACACGTACATTACGAAAACTGAAGGTATAGGTGGAACTATTAAAGAAAAACCGGAGGATTTTACTGTTGAGGAAATCTTAAAAATTAAGCTTAGTGATGAGGGTCAGTTTACAGTAATAAAAGTGAAAAAGATAAATTGGGACACACTTAATTTTGTTAGAGTTCTCGCAAAAAAGCTAAAGATAAGTCAAAAAAGAATTGAGTACGCCGGAACGAAGGATAAGAGAGCTGTAAGTATTCAATATTTTACAATATATGGATTAAATGAAGAACAACTAAAAAAACTAAAAAACGTAAAGATCAAAGATGCGGAAATAACAGTTTTAGGTAAATCAAAAAATAGAATAAGCTTGGGTAATTTGTTAGGAAATAAATTTAGAATTTTAGTTAAAAATACGTCTAACGAAGATAAAATTGAAGATATACTGGTAGAGATAAATGAAAAAGGTTGCCCTAACTTTTTTGGCCTTCAGAGATTTGGAACTATGCGTTACATAACTCATAAAGTGGGTTTGGAAATTTTAAGGAGGAACTACGAAGAAGCCTTCTGGATATACGTAGCAATGCCGTTTGAAGGAGAAAATCTAGAAATAAGAAAAATAAGAGAAGAATTATGGGAAAGTAGAAATCCTGTGATTGGACTAAAAGAATATCCCGCATATCTCAGATATGAAAGAATACTTTTACAAGCATTAAGAGAAGGAAAGACTGAAGAACAAGCTTTACTCAGACTACCTAAGAATCTTAAACTCATGTTTGTTCATGCTTATCAGTCTTATGTTTTTAACAGAGTTCTTAGTGAGAGAATTAAAGAATTTGGCAATCTTAAAATCTTAGATAAAGATGATTATGTAGGGTTTTTTAAAGAAGAGAATGATATAAATGTCATTAGAGATGAGTATTATCCAGTAGAGTGGAGATATAGGAGAGTAAATTATCTTATAAAAGTTAAAAGAGCTGGCTTAGCCATACCCCTCCCAGGATATGAAACTGAACTTAGGGGTTGGACTGGGAAAATGTTAAAAGATATTTTAGATGAAGATAATATTTCTCTTGAAGATTTTAGACATGAACACGCTGAATTTTCTTCAAGAGGCAACTACAGATTGGCTGAAATACCATACACACAGTTTAACTACAAAACATACGAGAAATCGGTTGAATTTAAATTCAAATTACCAAAAGGATGTTATGCTACAGTACTGTTAAGAGAGTTTACAAAAACATGTATTTTTTAAGTTTTTTGCAGAAGAATTTATTTTAAAAAGGTGGGCACGCCTCGGGTCGACCCGCCTTACGGGAGGGCGCCCTGCTCAACCCCTCCTCCCCGCAACCCTGAAAGCGCCGAACGTCCGGGGTTAGCCTGCTCCCTTCCGGGCCTGGGCCGATTCCCCCGACAAATACGGCGGACAGTCCCTCCGGACAGCCCTGCCGTAACCGTCGGCCCTTCAGGACGGGGATTCTACGGGGCTGAGCAGGGTTAAACCCCCCGCTCAACGGGCCTTCCCTCGGCTTCGGCCCCCGCATATCGACGGTTTCGGGTTACAGGGGACGCCGAACCCCCCGGCCTAGCCCACCATTTAAAGTATTAACTTCAAATATTAATATTTTCTGGATAGCCTATAGATAATTTCGCAAGAATGTTCTAAGTAGCTTGCCAATCTATATGCTTCATCAATATTTTTACCGCAAGCGTAAATTCCATGTCCTCTAACCAATACTACTTTGTTCTTTTTTAGAGCTTTACTTATCAACTTTGCACCATCAAACTTACCGAAAGGAGCATTTATAACTTCAATTTCTCCAAGAAAATACCTACCTTCTAAATCCATAGGATATATTGCTGTTTTTTTGAATGAAAGAGTAACACCATATACACCATGACAGTGCAAAACAGCATTGTAATCTGTATTTTTGTAAATTTCTCTATGAACGAGCTGATCACTTGAAGCTATAGGATTGTAATCATTGCTGTTTATACTTAGTTTAACAAAAGAAGTTTCATCAAGTTCATCGAGCATAACCCCCGTTTTAGTTATGTAGAATATCTCCCCGTCTCTAAAACTGATATTTCCACTAGCACCGTCTATCAACCTCTGTAGCATCAGTTTTTTTCCTATTTTTTTCGCCCTTTCAATCTCTTTTAAAATCAATTCAACCACCTCAAAAAATTCTCTTCTAACAGTTTTTTTCTATCATAAAGCTTTTTTAAAATTGATTGTCCACTTGCAAGAATTGAGGTTACTGGCTGCTGACAATAAAATATTTCACCTTTTGAAGGTATATCTGAAAAGAATGGATTGCATATCGGTATGTATGCCTTAAGTTTACGAGGAGCATAGTATATCATTCTTAGTCCAAATCTTTTTGGTTTAATGGACTGCTCCATTTTTCCATAAAAGGCATTGTAATGTATTTTAAAGAGGCTTTTTTCAAAACTAATTTCAAAACTGTCAAGACTGCCAGGAATTCTTGGATTCATTTCAATGACATAAACATCTTTCGAAGAAATTATCATGTCTATTCCAGCACATCCCTGAGTTTCAAAAAGCAATGCTGTTTCTTCAGCCATTTTTTTTGCTTTTTCTATTAAATTATTATCCAACTTACAGGAAAAGATTTTTTCAACTTGTTTTCTGTGTAGTGGTGTTATATTTCCAGAATACAAAAAGTCATAAGCATTCATACTTCTATATCCTGAGAGTAAAAGGTTCAACGTTAAACATTTAGATTTCCCCTCACTACAAACAACGATTGCAGAAACTGTAACTCCTTCAATAAATTCTTGTAAAATATAATCTTTTGTATAGATTTTATTATTCAAATTATACAACAATTTTGTTCCAACTCCTCCTCCACCAAATCTAGGTTTTAAAATTAGTTTAGTTTTGTCTTCCCCTTTTTTAAGTAATTCAGGGCAATTTATTCCAGATTTTTTAAGTTTTTTGTAAAATTTTAATTTATCTAAACAAGAATAGTCATAACTGCCTATTAAGTTTATTTTTTTACTTAATTTCTTAGCAAAACGTTCAAAACCAGTAGAGCACACTGCTTGTAAATTGTACGATTCGCATAAACACTTTAATTTCTCAATACCCTCCTCTATATCCTCGTATTTAATTGCACTTTTAGAATATAGTTTAAGATCTTCATCACAGTACTTAGCAATACTGTAAACTTCAAAACCGGAAATTCTTGCGGATCTAACTATATTTCTTGCATTTACTCCTGCAACAACGATTCTCTCCATTCTCTGATAATCCTCCTTATTATATCTTCACCATCATTCCTGTATATTGATTTTACACCTTCAGAACGTGTACTTAATACAAAATCTAAACCTCTGAACACGACTGCAGGTATTGAATCTCCACCTTCCCCCATAATTAGATTTGCAAAAGCTGCAATTTCATCTACTATACATTCCTGAGTCTTTTTTAGAGTGTTATCAAATAAGTCTTTTGAATTAATCCAATTTCTCACAGTAATTAAACCAGATGCTCCCACTGCAAAACCAGTAACCCCCTTTCTAAAACATCTACCATTTGTATCTGTAATTACAACTCCAACTTTAAAACCCATTTTTTCAAAAATTCTCCTAAGTTTTTCTGCACTTTTATCCGGATCTTTTGGTAAAAGTAGTATAAATCCGCTTTCAACATTGGATCTATCTATTCCAGCGTTTACACAAATGTTACCAGATTTTGATTTAACAAGTAGGAATGGATACTCAATTAAAATTTCTTCGCTTTCGTCTAAAACTGCCTGTACAAATCTCGCATCCTCTCCAATCTTTTTTGCAATTTCTATTGCCTTTTTTGTTGGAGTGAATTCATCAAGTTTTTTTACTCTTCCTTCAGCCCTCGAAATTAAAGATGAACAAACGGCAACTATATCTCCATTCTCTATGTAATTACTTAGAAATTTTGCTATTTCATCTATTTTTGTTTCTCTAACAACTGGAAATTTTATGGGAATTACCTCTACTTTCACAAATATTAACAAACTCATACTGGCGATAACTGTTTTGGTTAGTAAAAATATTTAAGAAATTTTTAAAATTTCGTTTATTAGCTCTTCTTTTCTGGGAATAGTATTTAAAATTCCCTGAGCTATGTCTTTTTTACCTCCTCCTCTACCTCCATACTTCTCTGTAATGATTTTAGCTATTGTTTTTGCATCTACTTTATCGTTTCCAGAGAAGCACACAAATCTATTATCGCATATAATTACTCCAATCAATCCTTTTTCTACCAATTTCAACGCAATTTTTTGCATATCATCACTTTTGTCAACTACTTCCACAACTATACCATCCTTAGATTTTTCTGCCAATTTTTCTGCTTTGAGTGTAGCTAATTCATCTAAGAGTTTATCTATTGTCTTTTTCTGGTCTTTCCATTCTTCAAAGAATCTTTTTACAGTCTTAGGTAGAAGTTTCTCCTCAACTCTCAATATCGAGCTCGCCTCTTTCAGCAATCTCTCTTTTTCAGCTATATGTTCTAATGCTGATTCTCCTGCCGCAAACTCAAATCTTACAACCCCATCCTGTATAGATTCAACTTTAAGTATTTTTATAACACCTATTTCGCCTGTGTAATTGCAGTGTGTTCCAGCACAAGCCTGTACATCATCTCCGACTTTCACAACTCTTATTTTTTCACCGGGTGGCACTCCACCCTGATACAATCTAAAACCGTACTTCTTCTCAGCTTCTATTCTGTTCATCCACTCACAAGTTATAGGTTTGTTTGCAAAAACTTCTCTATTTGCAATTAGCTCTATTTCTCTTAGTTGCTCATCACTCAACTTTTTGTAGTGTGTTACATCCAACCTTGCTTTGTCAAACTCTTTTTTAGCACCAGCTTGCCAAATATGGTTGCCAAGAACACTTCTAATTGAGTATAGTAGAATATGTGTTGCTGAATGATGTCTTGTTAATCTCATTCTTCTTTCTATATTTACTACACCTTTAACTGTCTCCCCTATCTCACCATCAAATTTATTTACTACATGTGCTATTACCTCATCTTCTATAAAAACTTCCTTAACCTCATATTTTTTATCTTTTAATACTAGATATCCAGTATCATATTCCTGCCCACCACTCTCAGGATAAAATGCAGTTCTGTCTAAGATTACGTAGAATCCGTGGTCTCCTTTTTCAACACCTAAGATTTTAGCCTTAAATTCGAATACAGGATCATAATATAGTTTCTCTGTTTTAGGATATTTTCCTTTAATTCTCTTTATTTTTTCTTTCCTTAGTGCCTTAGAGTGTCTTTCTGCCAATTTTGAATAAAAGTTTTCATATTCAATGTTCTTATTTTTTGCAATTTTAACAACAAATTCAGGAGGAATTCCATGGGAGTCGTACAATTCTACTAAATCATCTATTTCAATTTTTGACTTTCTTGATATTAATCTTTCAACAATCTTCAATCCTTTATTTAAAGTCGATCTATATCTTTTTTCCTCTAACTCAAGAATTTCTTGAATTGTATTCATCGAAACTTCAAACTCAAAATTTTTCATACTTTTCCTGTGAAGTTCAACAAGATCAAAGAGAGATAAAGATAAATCCAGCTCTTCTGCCAGCCTAAGGGACCTTCTAATCATAAGCCTTGCAAGATAACCTCCTCCCGCATTAGATGGAACCAACCCATCTCCAAGCATAAATAGAATAGCCCTTGTGTGATCTGCAAGAGCATACATTTTTTCTAAGGGTGTAACTATTTTAATTAATTCTTCTAAACTTATCCCTATTTTTTTAGCTGTTTTTTTCCTGAATTCTTCAAGTGCTTTACCTTTCAAAGAACCCATAACACCTGCAAGCTTGGAGCTTTCAGCTACTATCTTAGCTACATCACCACATCTTTTAAGCTCAATACCACTGTTCTCTTCAATTTTATCTAAAATTGCTGGAAAAATGGCATCGTAAACAGTAGGTGTCCCCTGACTAGCCCATACAAACCTTTCTAAACCATATCCTGTATCCACTATATATCTATCCATTTTTTTGTATCTTTCACCTTTTATAACAATATTTCCATTCTCATCAGCTACAAGGTTCATAAAAACGAGTGTTGCTAACTCTATACCACCAACTATTGCTTCTAAACACGGTCCAGCATTACCTCCGCCTGCCCAAGGCTCTTCTTTGTAAACTATATTTTCAGCTTTTACACCCAATTCTTCAAGCAACTCCGTACATAATTTAACTGTTTCACTTTTCCAGTAAACAAACTTTTCTTTACTATTGAACGCATGATGAGCCATCATTTCAAATAGTGTCAGATGTCTCCCAGTTCTACCAACAGAGTCTAAGTCATCCATCCTAATACAAGGTTGAGATATTGTCAGAGGATTTGCAGGCGGTGGAACTACGCCAGACGTAACAAACGGCTGAAAATCGGCGATAGATGCTATCGTTAAATATATATCATCTCTCCATCTGGCAACAACAGGATATCTGTCTATCCTCTTATGACCTCTACTCTCAAAGAATGAAAGATACTTTTCCCTCATTTCATCCAAATTAAATTTTCTCTTAAAAATGGGGTTGTTTATGAATTCGTAACTTCCGCATGGTGGATCTCCACATACATCTCTTTCCTCATCAAGAGTCCAGAAGTACTTACCACATTTTGAGCATTTCTTTCTTACAAAACCCCTCTCTTTTAAGTAATCTATGTCTAAGTATTCTTCCTCGAGCATCGGCGGAATTAGACGATAAAGTTTTAAAGATTTACCGTATAAAATTAAAATTTTAAATAAAAAATAAAAACTTAATAAAGACTGACCAATACTTTTCCAGCTTCAGTTATACTTTTCCTGCCAAGTAGTCCAACAACTCTAAGTAAAGTTAAAGCCTTCTTTATTTCATCCTCACTTAAACTCAACTTACTTTTAATAAAATCTATCTCATCTTGCTTATAATTTCTAATTTCCGAACTTTCTTTCCATATTTTGTTGAAAACGTTTATGTGGTCGTGTATAACTTTCAAAACGTTGAAAGTTGTAGGTGTTATTGCAAACTTTACTTTAAGTAGATCTTCTGTCTTTGCTAACTCTACAACTTTTTTCATACCTTTACCCAGTTCAGTTAAGCCAATCATGTTATTCTGTAGTTCTTCTATGAAACCCTTAGCTTCACACTCGCCAATAGCTCTACGTATAGAATTTTCGTCACCTCCAATGTAATCTTCAACAAGATTTATCATTTCGTCTCTATGAATGTAATTTCTTGGAATTTTTGCGAGTATAGCTACATCGTATTTAGTTAAGTAAGGTTTTCTTTTTAAGTTCTCTACAAACTTTAAGATTTCTCTACCTTTGTTAGTTATGCCATTTCTTATTAATCCTTCTTCCTTAGCTTTTTTAACCCACTCTACTGCTGGAACGTCGTTGCTCAACGCAAATGTCAAAGCTTTTACACCATCACTTGTAAAAGTACCCATTGAAGCAATTGTTTTCCATTTTGTCAGCCAGTAAGTGTCTTTTCCATTTATGTACTCTCTCCTTACTATTTCTTTTGACTCAAGCAAATGAAGTACTTCTCCAAGATCTCTAACCTTAGTTCTTTTTTCTAATTCATTGTATGTAGGCAAAATTGACGGTGTGTTTTTATGTATTCTTTCTATTTCCTTTAGCGTATTGACAACTTCTATTTCATCATCAAGTAGATAGGTAGGAGCAATTTTATTTTTTTCAACACCCATGGCATCGTAAGTATCTAATGCTAATTTTCCAAACTCAGTTATTTCACCGTTCCACATCCCTTTTTCAATTAAAGTTTTTTCGACGTCCTTTTCACCTTTACCTATTCTAAGAAGTGTTGCCTCATTTGCTGAGAGAACTACTGGCCCTTTATCAATAAACTTAGAGAGTTTAATTGCTAATTTCGCTGATTCTGTCTTAGAAAAGGCTTTTCCAATCGTTATAGGTGATATTAAAATCATTCGCATTGCTTGAAGAGCATTAACTACGTTTTTAAATCCAGAACTGCAAGCCACCAATTCTCTATATTCACCAACTTCAGGCAATATATTCAAAAATTTTATTATTTCTTCGTTAATGTACAATCTTGGATGTGTTTCTCTGTATATTTTTAGTAGCTCTCTTCCAAATTCATTCACTTCACCATCTTTAATTAAACATCTCTCTTCAAGGATTTCTTTCCAGCTATCAAGTAAATAACCTGTTTTCACACCAAGCTCTAACATTTTTATTATCTCACTATCTGCAAACACATCAGGTAAACTTTCAATATTCTTAGATATTTTTTCTATAAGTTCTACCAATTTTTTACCACTTTTGTTCAGCTTAAAGCCATCATCCACAAATCCAAGTATGTATAATTCAAGTAAACGCGTGTTAAACTCTTCTGGATATTTTTCTTCAGTTTCACTTTTACTTTTTTCTTTCGCCATGTACACTAAAATTTCCAGATGTCTCCTTTTTAAGAACATTTAATCACCTTATTAAGTTCTTTTTCAAGTTGTAAAATTTCTTTTTTCAACTTATCTAATTGAGCTGTAAGCAGTTTTTCACTTTTTTCAATGTATTCTATAGCTTCATCTTTGCTTATTTCAACAATCAGATCGTTAAATACTCTATAGACTTTTCTTGAATTCTTGTTTAACGCTTCCTTAGCATTAGCCAATTCAATCAATTTAACCTCATACTTAGAAAATACATTTTTCAAAAAATTTAATTTATCTTTAAGTTCTAAAAATTTGTAAACTTCTTTGTTCATGTTTTCACCTGCCCACCTACTTTCTTTATTTCCTCCAATAATTTGTTTACTTTCCTACTGTCTTCTTCTATGTTCCTTAGAAGTGTCAATCTTAAGTTCATTAGTTTCTCGATTTTTCTTTCAATTTCTTCTTTTACTTCGTCAATGTTAGCCCCTATAATAACTCCAGCTCCAACATCCATTATTAAATCGTTTACGTTTTCTATTTTACCCCTTATAGATATTCCAGCTCCAAGGGGGATATAGACGCTTCTACCTTCTCCTTTTTCCTTGATGTATGTTAGGGTTGCGTCCACACTTCTCAATTCAGAAATCATAACGTCTATAGTGGATACTTGCTCTCTTAGGTATTCTATCTCACCTAAAATACTTCTTATTTCATCCTGCAATTCCTCCATTCTTTTTCCATTTTCTTGAGCTTTCTCCATTAATATCACCTCCTGTATTTTATATTTAGTTACTTAATTAAGTTTACTAAACTTAGGTTATATAACTTTTTTGTAGAATATTTGCTAACAAAATGAAAATTAAATTATAAAATATATATTAAAATTTAAATTTGATATTAGGCTCGTCTAACGTCAAAAATCGACTTATAATCCGTCAATCCACAAATTTTATAAGTCAACAGTCTAACGCAATATACATGGATCCTGCTGCAAGAGCCTTAGCCAACAAAATTTGCGGTGATGTTGTTTTTGCAGAATATCCCGGAAAAACTCTAAAAAAATGGAGACAAATTTTTGAGATTTCTCAGAAAGAACTTGCTAATAAGTTGAATGTATCACCCTCAGTAATAAGCGATTATGAGGGGGATAGAAGAAAATCACCGGGTATAGCATTTATAAGGAAGTTTATAGAAGCTTTAATTGAATTGGATAAGGAAAGAGGCTACAAAACCGTATCTAAATATAGGGATCTAATAGATAGTTTCCAAGTCGATATTATTCTTGACATGAAAGAATATGATTTACCTGTAAATTCATTGGAGTTTAGAGATTTGATTGAGGGAGAAGACGTAGTTTACAATGATAGGTATGTGAACGGTCACACTGTAATAGATAGTATAAAAGCAATACTAACTTTAAACTCCTACGATTTTTATAGATTGTACGGTTTTACAACTGAAAGGGCTTTAATATTTACTAAGGTTAGTTCTGGTAGATCTCCCATGATTGCAGTTAGAGTTGCAAATCTTAAACCAGCAGTAGTAGTCCTAAATAGTATAAGTGCAGATAAAGTCGATAAGATAGCTGCAAAAATAGCTGAAATAGAAAAAATACATTTAATAGCAACTGAAATGAATACAAACGAAATGATCAAAGTTTTGAGAAAAAATTTTAAGTAGGTGGTGAATATGGTCGGAATTGTTTCATATGGGACGTATATTCCTATATACAGAATAAAAACTGAAGAAATCGCACGAATATGGGGTGAAAATGGAGAAACTATATCAAAAGGCTTGGGTGTTAAACAAAAATCTATTCCAAATTTGGATGAGGATACAGCAACTATAGCTGTAGAAGCAGCAAGAGAAGCTGTTTACAGAGCTAAAATAGATCCCACACACATAGATGCTATATACGTTGGAAGTGAAAGTCATCCCTACGCCGTAAAACCAACTGCAACTATAGTAGGTGAAGCACTCGAAGTCGGAAACTACTACTTTGCTGCAGACCTCGAATTTGCATGTAAAGCCGGAACAGCCGGAATACAAATCTGCTATTCGATGGTTAAATCAGATATGATTAGATATGGTGTTGCGATAGGTGCTGATACGAGTCAAGGTGCTCCGGGGGATGCTCTTGAATATTCTGCTTCTGCAGGCGGTGCTGCTTACATCATAGGTAAAAAAGGTGTTATTGCTGAAATAATAAAAACTGTTTCTTTCACATCTGACACACCAGATTTCTGGAGGAGAGAAGGAAAACCGTATCCAAAACATGGGGGCAGATTCACAGGACAGCCAGCCTATTTTAGGCATATAACTTCTGCTGCAGAGAAAATAATGGAAGAATTAGATTTAAAACCTTCAGATTTTAATTATGCTGTTTTTCACCAACCCAATGGTAAATTCCCAGTTAGAGTTGCAAAAATGCTTGGTTTTTCGAAAGAACAAATATCCCCCGGATTAGTTGTGCCTTACATTGGAAATACGTATTCAGGCTCATCCCTAATTGGGCTTGCAGCTACACTCGATATTGCAAAAACGGATGAGTTGATTCTGCTTGTATCTTTTGGTTCAGGAGCTGGAAGTGATGCTTTTGTTTTAAGAGTTACTGATGAAATAGAAAATTTTGAAAGAAAGCCGGGAGTTTGGGAGAAAATTGAGAAAGGCGTATTTGTAGATTATGGAATGTACGTCAAACTTAGAAGAAAGATAAAAATGGGTGATTAAAATGAGAAAAGTTGCAGTAATTGGAGTTGGCCAAAGTAAATTTGGTGAACTTTGGGATTATAGTTTCAGAGATATCGTTCTTTCAGCCGGTATTGAAGCTATAGAAGATGCAGGATTGGAAGGAAGGGAAATAGAAGCTATGTACATAGGTAATATGAGTGGTGGAAGGTTTCTTGCTCAAGAACATATTGCAGCTTTAATTGCAGATTATTCGGGTTTAGCCGAATTACACATACCAAGTACAAGAGTGGAGGGGGCTGATGCGAGTGGTGGGTTGGCTTTAAGACAGGCATATCTTGCTGTTGCATCAGGTTTACACGATATAGTGATAGCTGCTGGAGCTGAAAAAGTTACTGATGTGGGTGAAAAAGCAGTAGAAATTCTTTCTTCTGGATTAGATAGAGAATGGGAAGTTTTTAATGGTGTAACCCTTGCATCACTTTTTGCAATTATTGCAAGGCTACATATGGATAAATATGGTACAAGAGCTGAAGATCTTGCAATGATTAGTGTAAAAAACCATAAGAATGCAGTAAGGAATCCAAAAGCACAATTTAAACGTGAGATAAGTATAGATGTTGCATTAAGTTCCCCCTATGTAGCCGAGCCGTTGAGAGTGTTTGATTGTGCTCCAGTTTCAGATGGTGCGGCAGTTATAGTGCTTGCCAGTGAGGAAGTTGCCAGAAAATATACAGATACTCCAATATACATATCTGCCAGTGCTCAAGCTACAGACTACATAGCTCTAAGTAGTAGAAGGGACTTTACAACAATGGATGCAGTAGTATTTGCAGCAAGAGAAGCTTATAAAAAAGCGGGGATAGAACCAAAAGATATTGATGTTGCTGAAGTGCACGATTCATTCACCATAGCTGAATTACTTGCTTACGAAGACCTCGGATTTGTTGAAAAAGGTAAAGGTGCCGAGTTAATTAGAGAGGGTGTAACGGAATTAGACGGTGAGTTACCAGTAAACCCATCTGGTGGTCTAAAAGCATGTGGACACGCAGCTGGTGCTACAGGCATAAGACAAGCTGTAGAAATAACTCTACAGCTTAGAGGGGAGGCTAAGGGAAGGCAGGTAGATGCTGAGACTGGACTAACAATGAATATAGGTGGTACTGGTGCTACTGCTGTAGTTACTATTTTTAGGAGGTGAACGTTTTGCTACCAAGGTTTTGGAGAAAAATAAAGTATAGATACAATCTTATCGGTACAAAGTGTGAAAACTGCAATACATACTACTATCCTCCAAGAAATCTATGCCCAAAATGTAGGAGAAAAAGTAAAATTGTAGAAGTAAAGTTTAGTGGAAAAGGAGAAGTGTTAAGTTACTCCGTTATACATGAAGCACCCGAAAACATGAAAGATCAAAAACCATACATAGTTGCACTAATAAAACTTGAAGAAGGACCAATAATTACGGCACAACTTGTTTGTGATAGCTCAGAGGTAAAAAAGGGTATGAAAGTAAAAGCTGTTTTTAGGAAATGTGGTGAGGAAGGTAGTGCTGGAGTGATATACTACTGTACAAAATTCGTTCCTGAAAATTTATAATTTAGAACATATAACGAATTTTTCATTTATTTTAAACAAATCAACTCTTTTTTCACCATTTAGCTCTTTCTCAAGCTCTTTTCTTACACTCCAGTATTTATCTGGAGGTATTTCAAATCTAAGAGTTACTTTTTTTGCTCCAACTTCTTTTAACTTTTCTTTACACTCTGAAAAACTCTTAGCTATTGATAGAACTCTGTAGTATCTCAAAAAAGCTGAGTTTTTTAATTCATTTACTGAAAGTAATGTCCTTCTGCCATCCATATAAACAATTTTTGCATCCAATCCTAATTTACCCACCAAATTTTCAAGTAAATTAGAGTGAACAACTGTTCTATCAACTTCAGCTATAAGATCCTTTAGTTCTCCTTTTTCAAGTTTAGCTCTTTCATCTAAATCAGTTACTCTCTCACAAGAAGGTAGTGAAATAGCAGAAACGTTACATGTACTGAGATTACCTGTGTATAGTGCCAATCTGTTTAATTTAAAATTTAAAGACGTGTACTCCTTTTCACCTTTTATTGTAACTCTCTCTGGAGGCATTTGGGGTGGCAATTCAAATACAAAAATCTTGCCTTCAAATTTTTTCATAATATTTATTGGATTTGGTTGAAGAGTACTAAAACTTCTAAATTTTTCGCTTTCAGGCCTAGCCGGGTCAGAAAATATAACTTCAGCTGAAGTTTCAAACTTAAAAGCATCACCCCAATAGACTGTTGAATTGGAATTTAGAGAAACAATATTCATAGCTGCAAGAAATGCTCTTTTTTTGTTTATCTCAACCCCTTCTGCTCTTTTACATCTAAATCCAAAAAATGCAAGTTGCATACCAGCACCACAACTAACATCAGCTACATAATAATCTTTTAATCTTTTAGCCCTATAATCTGCAATTATAGATGGAGTAGAATATCTATATCCACTTTCATCAAAAAACAATTTTTCTGCGAGAGGTCCAAATTTATCTCTTGCTTTTAATCTAATTCTCGCTGCTACGTATGCATCTTTTGCAGAAAAAGGTAAATTAATTTTTTTTAAAACTTTTTTAACCTTAGGCATTATTTGTTTTGCCTGATATCCTCTTTTAACCATTTCTTGAGCTAATTTAACTGCGTTGTTTGCGATTTCTATATCTTTTACGTTAACTTCAACAACTTCAGCCATTTTATTTTAACTTTTTACTACTTTTTACTTTTTTTTCTTTTTTATTACAACAACATCGCCGAGGGTTGGAGTAAAATTGCTTTTTTTCATTTCTAATTTGACTTCAGGTACCTTTTCTCTAAGTTTAATGTCAAACAGCTTTTCTAACTTTTCAACTACCTCTGGTTCCGGAGTAATTTCGCCGTTTTCTATTTTTCTAATTAAAGACTCTTTTTCCTGAATTTTTTTAGCCAATTCAGCCTGACTCCAGCCTCTCTTTTCTCTTTCTCTTCTTATAATTTGACTGAAGTTTTCAACTAATTCCTCCACAAATTCTATTGGTTTTTGAGTTTGATTTACCTTCTTTTTTAGCTTTATTTTCTTTATTTCAGTAATTGGTTTTTCAGAACCGAATTCTTTACATTTCGAGCAAACAATCATCTCACTACCTTCAACAAGTATTGTATAACTTCTGCCTTTGATTTCCTTACCGCATATCTCACACTCCATAGTATTCATCTCCCTACGGCATCCAAGTAGATAGAAGGTTACATATATTTTGAGGTTAATAAAATTTCCAGAATAAAGTTTTAATAGAAGAGAAGATTTAAAAAAGATAAAATACCTGATTAATTGGGAGGTATGAGCGTGGATAGTGATGATGAGGTAATTAAGGAATATCCTAAGGACGTTAATATTTCAGAATACTTGCTGGATAGACTAAAACAGTTAGAAGAAGAGTATCTCAGGCTTAAAGAACTTTATAGAAAACTTGAAGATGAAAAAAGATTTGTGGAATCCGAAAGAATAAGATATGAAAGAGAAGTTAGAAGATTGAGGAGTGAAATAGAAAGACTAAGATCTCCTCCTCTGTTAGTTGGTGTAGTATCCGATGTTCTGGAAGATGGAAAAGTTATAGTGAAATCATCTACTGGTCCAAAGTTTTTAGTACACACATCAAGTAATGTTGGAGAGTTAAAACCGGGTGTAAGAGTGGCTATGAATCAACAAACCCTTGCTGTTGTAAGTGTTCTTCCCTCCCCTAAGGATCCGGCAGTTTATGGATTTGAAGTGGAAGAAAAACCAAATGTTACATACAATGATATAGGTGGACTTGAAACTCAAATAGAAGAAATAAGAGAAGCTGTCGAATTACCGTTGCTAAAACCAGAGTTATTTAAAGAAATTGGAATTGAACCTCCAAAAGGTGTTTTGCTTTATGGGCCACCGGGAACTGGTAAAACTTTGCTTGCAAAAGCTGTTGCAAATCAGACGAATGCTACGTTTATTAGAGTTGTAGGTAGCGAATTCGTTCAAAAGTACATTGGTGAGGGGGCGAGACTTGTTAGAGAAGTATTCCAGTTAGCAAAAGAGAAAGCCCCATCTATAATATTCATTGACGAAATAGATGCTATAGCTGCAAAAAGGACTAACAGCGATACAAGTGGCGATAGAGAAGTGCAAAGAACTCTTATGCAGTTGTTAGCAGAAATGGATGGATTTGATCCAAGAGGTGATATAAAAATAATAGGTGCAACAAACAGAATTGACATACTCGATCCAGCAATACTTAGGCCGGGGAGATTTGATAGAATAATAGAAACTCCGTTACCAAATCACGAAGGAAGATTGGCTATATTTAAGATTCACACAAGAAATATGAAAGTGGATAAAGACGTAAATCTTAACGAGTTGGCGAGTATAACTGAGGGGGCAAGTGGAGCGGACATAAAAGCAATAGTTACTGAGGCAGGAATGCTGGCTATAAGAAATGGAAGAACAGTCGTAAAAATGGACGATTTTATTAAAGCTGTAGAAAAAGTAATGAAAAAACAAAACAAACCATTTGAGTTGAAAGGGGTTATGTTTGTTTGACCGCTATTAAAAAAACTCTATTAAACTTTAACTCTACAAATCCTTTTTTAGCTTGTTTTTTGAATGCTTTTTTCACCATTTCTTTGAATGCTGATATGTATTCTTCTGTTAGCTTTACATCGTAGTAATCTTGGTTTAGATATCCAGCTATCGCTCCAGAGGAAAATATCCTGAATACTTCGTCAGGTGTATGTTTCGTCGTAATTTCTTTAATTTTTGAAAACACAACTTTAAAACCACATTTTTCAAATAGAGATTTATATTCTTCTGCAGTTTCGAGGAAGAACCACGGCTCCTTAAAATGGGCAAACGTATCTTTCGTCCTCTCGTCTCTCTTCACAAGCTCAATGGCTTCTATAAAATTGGGGCAGTATGTTTTCTTCGCAGGTGCTTGGATACCAATTCTACCATATCTCCTCAATGCTCTGTAGCAATTCTTTATCGCTTTCTCTGGCTCTTTAAACCACTGAAAGGCTGAGTTGCAAAGAATGACATCAAAACTTTCTTCATAATCCATGTTTTCTGCACTTTTAACTTCGTATATTATGTTTAGCCCTTTACTTTTTTCAATTGCTTCTCTTATCATTCCTTCAGAAGGATCTACGCCTACAACCTTCCCATTTGTCAAACTCCTTATCTCCCTCGTTAAATGACCAGTTCCACACCCCAAATCTAAGACATCTTCGCTATTTCTAATTTTCAAAAGTTTTAACAGTACTTCCGAAGCTGATTTTTGAACAGTAGCTAACTTTTCGTATTCTATGGCAATTTTTGAGAAGTCTATTTTCTCCATGTTATTTTTATAGTTGTCAATAATATATAAATTTTTTCACTATATATTTATATATTATTTAATTTATTCGTAAATTGTAATTTATTTATATCATTGTAAGATTCTCAAATTAAATTTGAAATTAAAGATGTCACTTTAACACCAATAATTAGAAAAACTGCGATTATTAGAGTCTCTAAGCCCGCTTTAAAGCTAATTTGTCTCATTACTAGTGCAGCACCAAAATCTGTTATTACGGAAAATCCGGGAGCTGCAATTAATCCGTAGTATTTAAAAATTAAAGCCATTACAGCAATTATGATATTAATCATACCTGCCATTCTCGGACAAACAATAAATAGAGCGAAAGCAATATAAACATAAAACGTATTGCTAAACGTATCATTCATTTTTCTACTCCCTTACAAACCACTCTAAGTCAGAAACGACTTTTCCAAATCCAATTTTTTCCATAACTTCATCTATTCTTTCGAGAGTTTGGGAATAAATGTGTGTAAAGTAAACCACTTTATTCTCCAACACATCTGAAAACTGCACCAAGTTGTCAGGAGTTGTGTGAGATGTAGAAAATCCTGAAGGAAGGGAAAGCTCGTGAATTATAACTTCAAAGTCCTTTTCGTAGAGTTCTTTGAAGGGAGAAGTATCTCCAGTAACGAGAACTCCATCTACTATGTATCCTCTACTCTCGACAGAGTGCTTAGTGGTAACGCTCTCTACTTTAAACCCGCAAACTTCAAATTTTTCTTCTCCGACTTCGATTATCTCGTATTTCAACTTTCCCCTTAAGTACGGACTCGATTCAAGTTGGGACTGGAACCAGTTTTTAAAACCGTAGGGAGCAAACATGATTAATTCTTCTTTTACCCCTGAAAGCCACCTTGCTTTTAAAAGAGGTAGCAAATCACCGGTATGATCAAGATGTATATGAGTAATTAACACAGCTTTAATATCACAGGGTTTTTTATTTAACTGCCCTAATCTAAGTAGTGCACCATTTCCTACATCAATCAGTATTGAGAATTCTTTCTCAAACAGTATGCTACTTTGAGCTCTTTCAAAACTATCCGCAGTTCCTGTACCCAGAAACGTTACTTTCAAGAATTTCACCTCTCAAATGTGTGGGTGTACAATCTACAACCTTTACTTTTAATGTTTCACCAATTCTACATTTGCAGTTAACTACTACTGGACGATAGGATATATATCTTGAGAGAGAGCCACTATCTTTCCTCTTTGTTATAATTACATTCAAAACTTTACCAACAAGTCTTTTGTTTCTTTTCTCTTTAATTTTATTGGCCAACCTCGTAATAGCTCTTGATCTATCTTTTTTTATCCAGTCTGGCATATCTTTTAATTTATACGCAGGAGTACCTTTCCTAGGTGAATATCTTGTAATATTTACAAGATCAGGTTTACTTTCTTTGATAAGACTTAGACTTTTATAAAACGACTCTATATCCTCTCCCGGAAATCCAACAATTATGTCAGTAGATATAAGAGAATCATCGCTATCAAATTCTTTTCTAAATGCAGAGACAACTTCAAAGTATTCTTCTACTCCATGACTTCTGTTCATAGCCTCCAATATTTTCTCATCACCACTTTGTACTGGTACATGCATAAATTTGTAGATCTTATCACTCGCATAGGCATTTATCAAATCGTCAAGCATTTCATAGGCATGGCGAGGATTCATCATCCCCACTCTAACTTTAAAATTACCATCTATAGTAGTTATCTTTTCGAGTAACTCTGGTAAAGCGTATTTACCATATTTATCTAATCCATAAGCTCCCGTATCTTGAGATGTTAGCTGGATTTCCACAAAACCTTGTTTAACTGCTTTTTCAACTTCTCTAACTATGGAATCTATACTGAATGATCTTAAACTACCTCTTGCAAAACGAGTCGCACAAAAAGAACATCTACCAGTACAACCTTCTGCTATAGAAACGACAGCTATTCCTGAAATGTTTCCACTACTATCTATTCTTAATCTACATTTACATAAGTTCGATTTTTCGACGTAATTCTTAGATATTTCAAAATATTTTCTACCATCCAATGCTGCTTTAACAGCTTCACCTATTTTTAGTAAGTTATCAGGACTTATAGCAGAATCTGCAATTGCTCTAACTTTTCTACTTGATATTCTGGGAAGACAACCTGCAATAACTACTTTTTTTCCGCTTTTTCTTAGCTCTACTGCTCTTTTAATTATCTTTTTTTCAGTGTAATCGATAACTCCACAAGAGTTCAAAATAACGACTTCCGCTTCTTCAACTGGTACTATTTCAAATCCTAATTTAAACAGCTCGTATCTCATTATATCAGAGTCAGATTGATTCATCGTACAGCCGTAAGTTTCTATTGCTACACCTATCATGTTAATCCTCTTTAAACTTACTCCAGATTGTTTTACCTGAGTACTTTATTTCTACAATTCTGTGCATTGGAATCATTACATCCCCAATTAAAAATAAAAATTTATGCCCTACATCTTCTATTTCCTCTCCAGATACACTAGATAATCCTGAGTTTTTGGCTCTATCAATGTAAACTACTTCTACCTTTGAAAAATCAAAGGAATTATCCCACTTCAATCTGTTTAAAATATCCCGTATGGATTTCTCTTTACTAAATTTCTTCATTTTTGGCAAGCTCAACGAGTTGACCTTTAACATTCAATTTTAAAGACCTCTTAGCAACAGCCCTTATTACTAAACCCTCCATACCCAAGCTTCTACTTATGTGAGGTACAGACATTCTACCAGCTTTTATTTCATTTATTATATTCGAAACTATTTTTTCAAATTCATCTTCGGGCATAAATACAACTTCAAGTATTCTATTAAAATCTTTTAAAGATATGTAAAAGTTTGCACTTAGATGAGTATAGCTAACGTGATATTCCTTCTTAGGAGACTCTGATGGAGAAGAGGGCATTCTCCATTTCATTTGTAGCATTCCAGCACTCTTTAGTATTTTTAAAGCTTCTTCAGCCCCTTCACCAAATCTATCAACAAGCTCGTCTAAGGTAAGCCATTCGCTGAGTAAAGCTTCATAAACGTCTCTATACAACTTAGTGGAGAAAAGGTATAATATTGGCACGATTTCAACTATATCGCTGACAAGTTTTGCTCGTTTGACCATGCTTCATCACCTTTTTAACAGATTATTGCTGTCCCACTAAGATATTTTTACTTTTCCATAGTCTTTCATAATGAATGTATAGTAAGTATGTAGTTTTATTAATCTGTCTAATCGATGAACAAAAAGATTATTAAAGAACTCAAAATAGGCAACCAGACAACAAGTGAAAAAACATAGTGCATACTGTCAACAAAACCATTAACAAGAGATATAAAAGGCAAGGGATTGTTTTTAGCCATGATTTTGAGCAAGTTCATAGTTCCGGGATCTGGTAAAAAGCTACCTAATCCAGTAAGTTCATCCATTCTGTTTGCAATTAAAACACCACCCACAGCAACACCCATAGCTTGAGATAAGGTATTTATAGATCTAACAGTTCCATTGGCCATACCAACTTTTTCTCTTGGTACTGAGTTCATAATTACATTGTAGGATGGGGACATTAGCAAACCCATTCCAATACCCATGGGTATTAACTCTATAAAAAAAGTCCAGTAAGTAACATCGATGCTCACATTGGTTAAGTAATGAAGACTTAAAGCGAAAAATAAAGGTCCTAAGCACATTAAGTACTTTGGATTTATTTTATCACTAAGCCTACCCGCTAAGGGTGCAAAAATTGTGTTTAATAAAGGTATTGACACCATCCAGTATCCAGACTCCTCTGCAGTTAACATTTTTATACCCTGCAAGAAGTATGGTAGAACAAATAGGGAAGCAGATAAACCGAAAAACAATATAGATATTGCTAAAATACTAACACTAAAGTTCTTTACTCTGAATAAGCTCAAATCCAATATTGGATAATCAACACTTAGCTCTCTCTCAATAAAAGCAACAATATACGGTATTGAAACTAAAAAACACGCAATAGTTTTCCTGCTCCACCAACCCCAGACTCTCCCGTTAGTTATTCCGAGAGTTACAAGAGCTAAAAATATTCCAAGCATTATAGCCCCAGAAACGTCAATAGGTACTTTTTCTTTTGGCTCTAACGGTGGTAGGAGTGTAGAGGCCAGTAAAATAGAGATAATACCAACTGGTACATTGAGATAGAAAACCCAGTGCCAGCTAAGATTGGTTGTAAGCCACCCTCCAATTATTGGGCCCAATGTAAAGCTGGAAGCTGTCATTACAGAATTTAGACCCATAGCAGTTCCTCTTTGCCCAGGTGGAAAAAGCTCAGTAATTATAGCTAAAACGTTGCTACTAAGCATGGCTCCACCCACTGCTTGTAAAGCTCTAAAAACAATTAAAGAAGGTACATTCCATGCCTGAGCACATAAAAAACTGCTAATTGTAAATATAGCCATAGCGGAGATAAAGTACTTATCTCTTCTAACTATATCTCCAATCCTTCCAGCTAAAACAAGTAAAGAAACCATAGTCAAAGTATATGAATTGGATATCCACTGCACATCCGACATTGTAGCATGAAAATCTTGAGTTATCTTTGGAAGAGCAACTCTTAAAACACTCGCATCTAATAATACCATAAATAGTCCCATTCCAACAGGGATTAAAGCCAACCAACTGTTCTTCGTAGAATTCATTAGATTGTTCGGTAACCGAACAGTATATATATTTATTGCCCAGGTATCACTTAAGCAATCAATAAAAATATCATAAAAATATCAATAGAATAAAAACAATAAAAAATTTCAATCTTTTATTAAACCTTCAATTTCAGCAAGAATTTCCTCTCTACTGAATAAGTTTTGATTGATTGCTTTGCTTGGGCAGGCTGCAACGCAAGTTCCACATCCTTGACACAATGCTGGATTTATCTCAGATCTAAGTTTTCCATTTTCATCCATCTTCAAACTTATTGCATTGAATGGACAGAGAGGAACACAAACTCCACAACCACTACACTTCTCTTTGTCAACGTAAGCTATACTTGGTTCAAGCTCAATCTCACCCCTCTGTATAAGGGAGAGTACTTCACCCGCAGCAGCCTGAGCTTGAGCTACGGTTTCCGGTATGTCCTTTGGACCTTGAGCACATCCGGCTATGAATATACCTTCCGTATTTGTCGAAACTGGAGCTAACTTTGGATGTCTCTCTGCAAACCATCCATCCGCCGAACAAGAAAGTTTTAAAACTCTTTTTATCTGCTCAGCACCATCTGATGGTTCAAGTCCCACAGAAAGAACAACCATATCTACAGGAATTCTTCTAATTTTGCCAAGCAATGTATCCTCTACAACTACTATCAATCTGCCTTTTTCAACTTCTTTTTCCTCTTTTTCGTTTTCAGGTATATCTGTAACGTATGCAACTCTACCTCTTACAAAATAAACTCCTTCGCTAAGAACTCTTCTATAAAACTCTTCATAAGCTTTTCCAGCCGCTCTAATATCTATATAAAAGTTAAACACTTCAGCCCCACTTCTTTCTTTTATGAGATGAGCTAATTTTATTGAATACATGCAACAAACTTTGGAACAATATCTGTTGTAGTTTTCATCTCTACTACCCACACAGTGAATTATTGCTACTCTTTTTGGTTTTCTCCCATCTTTAAGCAAAACTTCTCCGCCAGTGGGTCCAGTTGAGCTGAGCATTCTCTCTATTTGCAGTGAAGTGTAAACATTATCATAAATTCCATAACCATACTGAGGTATCTTTGATGGGTCAAAAGGTTTGTAACCTGTAGCAACAATTATTGCTCCAACATCAAATTCAAAAGTTTCATACTTCATTTTAAAGTCTATAGCCTTAGGCTCACAAACTTCCATACAGTAGCGGGGACATTTCCTTGATGAAAGCCACATGCACAAATTTCCATCTATCTGAGGGACAAGAGGTACCGCTTGAGGAAAGGGAATATGTATTGGTTTTCTTTTACCTATTCCTTCATCAAATTCTGAAGGGAAAATGGGTTCTGTATACAGACAATCTTCTATGCATTGATAACATCCAGTACATTTATCCTCTCTAACATACCTCGGTAGTCTTCCAACTTTAACGTGGAAATTGCCTACGTATCCTTCAATACTCTCAACCTCGCTGTATGTAAGAAGAGTTATATTTGGATGAGCCTTTACTGAAGTCATCTTAGGAGTTAAAATACAAGCAGAACAATCGAGAGTTGGAAAAGTTTTATCAAATTTAGCCATATTCCCTCCAATACTTGGGCTTTTTTCAACAAGATATACATGAACTCCCGCATCTGCAAGAGTTAAAGCAGCAGATATTCCAGCTATGCCCCCCCCAATTATTAAAACATTTGGATTTATCTTTGTTTTACCGACTTCAAGCTCTTTCTGTAATTTAACTCTATTTACAACCGCCCTCACAAATCTTTTTGCTTTTTCTGTTGCTTTTTTTCTATCTTCAGTTACCCATGCATCAAGCTCTCTTATGTTAGCCATATAAAAAAGAAAGGGATTTAATCCGGCTCTTTTGCAGGCGTTTCTAAAAGTTCTTTCATGAAGATTTGGGCTACAAGCAGCTACTACGATCCTATTAAGTCCATACTCTTTTATGTCTTTGACTATTAAGTCTTGTCCGGGATCAGAGCACATGTATTTGTAGTCTCTTGCCACAACTACTCCATCAAGAGATTTTGCAAACTCCACAACTTCCTTAACATCAATTTTGTCTGCAATGTTTCGTCCGCAATGACAGATATAAACACCTATTCTGAGCAAATTTTATCCCTCCTTGATCTCTCGTATTTTATCTACGAGAGTTGGTAATAGCTCGTTTACATCAGCCACAATACCCAATCTGGATACTCTAAAAATAGGAGCTGTTTTATCCGTGTTTACAGCTATAACATTCTTAGCTTTAACACCTTCAACATGCTCGGTAGCACCACTTATACCAAGAGCTAAGTAAAGTTTACCGGTAACTGTTTTACCACTTCTTCCAACTTGTCTCGTTTTTGGTAGCCATCCCTGATCAATTATGGGTCTTGAACCAGCAACTACTCCTCCAAGAAGTTCTGCCAATTCTTCAGCCATTTCTATGTTTGTCTCATCACCTATGCCCCTTCCAACTGAAACGACAACTTCAGCCTTAGATATATCGACGTCCTCTTCCTCTGGTTTTATGTATCCCAAGAACTCTATTCCATCCCTAACACCCAGTTCATCTATTTCAATTTCTTCAACACTTGCAGTACCTTTGCCATCCTCAGCGTTATAGCTACCTACATTTACAACAGCTATTGCTGGAGTAGTAAGTTTTAATTCAACTATAATCTTACCACCATATGACAGAGATTTTACAATGACTTCTCCATTTTCAGCACTTACTTCATAAACAGAAGTTGCTACAGGCAATTTAGCAGAGAGTTGAGAAGCTATATCTACACTGCTTGAGGTGTTACCGAATAAAATTAAATCAGGGTTTTCTCTTTCTATTACTTTTTCAACTATTTTGTAGTGCCAAGGATTAGTTTCTCCCGCATTTACTTTTATAACTCTTCCATCAATTGAGCTGACGTCAGCATCTGATGTTACCAAGGTTAAGTACTCTCCAAGCTTTTTTGCACATGCAACAAGTTCATAAGTTATATTTTGAATTGTGCCATCTACAACTTCTCCAAAAACTAAAACTTTCATTTTGATCACCTCACAGTATAGATAACTCTTTTAGAGCTTCAATAAGCTTATCAGCAACTTCTTCAACATCTCCTTCAATAAGTGTTATTTCTGGTTCTGGAGGTACTTCATACTTTAATACTTCTACACCCTCTATTTCGGGTAATTCAAGCTCTACTTCCTCTATGTTCGCTTTCTTCATTGCTTGTCTTAATTTTGTGAATGGAACAAACTTCAAAGGCCTTTCTGCAGAAACTACGCTTACTACTGCTGGTAAGGGTAGTTTGTATTCTGCGAGTAAACCACCACCAAGTTCTTTTTTAACGATAGTATTTCCATTGGAAACATTAACTTCGACTACACCACCTATGTAGGGTAAATCCATATATCTCGCAAGAATGCCTCCAAGATTGCCAGCATACGAGTCTATTGCTTGGATACCTGTCAATATCAAGTCGTAATTTTTATCTGACAAAAAATCAGCTAAAGCTTTTGCAATTTCACATCTTTTATACGTTGGTCTATCCAGTACAACTTTGTAAAGTTTATCAGCTCCCTTAGCAGCTGCCATACCAAGTCCTTCATCCAAATCAGCTTCGTTTTCTGAATCAGCTATTCCGATAACTTCTACTTCTGCACCAGTTTTTTCTTTCAAAATTATTGCTTCTTCTACAGCGTGTTCATCTCTTTCATTTGGCATGTATCTGAAAGGAATTATCTCATTTTCCTCAACTTCAATTTCTTCAACGAGATCTGGAACCAACCTGAGTATAGCACAAATTTTCATTGCAACACCCCCTAACTATTTTCTATAGCCTCAAGAATAATTTCAGAAATGTCTTTAACTTCAAGCTGCCCTTCTAAACCAGTAACTTTTAAAGCATCCTCAAACATTGGAACATCAAGAGTGCAAGCAGTAACGAGAACGTCGGCCCCAACAGATGCTGCCTCTTTAACTCTACTCTCAGCCGGCCTCTCTTTTATGTGATCTTTTATAAAGGAATCGAGCCAAACTCCTCCGCCTCCACCACCACAGCACAGTGCATTCTCCTTTATTCTCTTCATTTCAACAAATTTTACTCCCGGTATAGCCTTTATAACTGCCCTAGGTTCTTCGTAAATACCGTTTCTTCTACCGACATAACAGGAATCATGGTAAGTAACTGTGTAATCGAGCTTACCAAACATTTCTTTCAGTTTTTCAAGGTTGTTGTATAGAAACTGAGTATGATGAACCACTTCTTTTTTAAATCCAAATCTTGGATACTCTCTAAGTAGTGCATTGTAGGCATGAGCATCGTGTGTTACTATTTTACTGAATTCATACTTTTCAAACACCCTAATATTCTTTTCAGCCAAATCTTCAAACAAACCAAATTCACCGCAAAGTCTGACTAAGTCTCCAATGCATCTCTCTTCATTACCAAGAATTGCATAGTCTGTTCCAAGCAAATCCATTAACTTTGCAAAAGCCTTTGTTATTTCCTTACATCTCCTATGATAAGCTCCAAAACATTCAGTTATAAACAAGTATTCTGCTTTCTTTTTCTTTGAAATTAAAGGTACTTCAAAATCCACCTCTTTTATCCATCTATCTCTTTTTCTGGGTGATTCTCTAAATGAATTTCCATACCTTGTTATATTCATTAAAGCTGCGGCTAACTCCTCAGGTGGATTGCCTTCAAGTAGGGATAGTTCTCTTAAAGCTGGGATTACTGCATCTGTTATTGGTATTTGGCTGGGGCATCTCAAACTACATGTAAAACAAGATGTGCAAAGCCATTGAGCTCCACTTTGTAAAACTTCATCAACTATTCCAGCTCTAACTGCAAGAATCATCCTTCTTGGAGTGAAGAGAGTACCCATTCCATACGGGCAGGAACCTCCACATGTGCCACACTGTATGCACTGAATAAATTTATCTGAATTCGGAATTTCATTTATTCTTTCAAAATAAGTTTCTAACATTTCTTCTACATCCAAAATAAATCACCTCCTAAAATCCCTTATACGGATTAGGTCCAACCTTCTTTACCTCCTCTACAAAACTGTTAATTATTTCAGGTATCTTGTCATAGTCCGAGATAGCCAATTCAACTAACTTAACTCTCTCTGGTTCTAACATTA
>JALSLC010000026.1 GCA_026988525.1 Archaeoglobaceae archaeon | reverse complement strand
GAGCAGCTGCGGCAGCTCCAGCTAAGGCGACTGAAGGTTCCCCAACTCCTGTAGAGAACACTGAGGGGATTAAGATGGCTAAGAAACCGGCGTCAGATGAGAGTTGCGGCACAGGCTGCGGCTGCCATTAAGCCCACTATTTCACTGCATCTTTGACTAAACGGCTTCGTTCCGTTTGGTCATGTACTATCCGTACACTCCCTCTCTCCACTCACGTCGTTTAGACAAATCTACAGCAAACTAATAGGCTTAACATTTTGTCATTAATAAGTTTGCACACCAAATTTTAAAAGCATTTTTGGCAATACATCATCTAAGTTAAACACTTCTTCATCGGTTAATTCTATGAGTTTAAAGCCATATTTTTTATAAATATCTTTTTTTATTTGTTTCCTTTTTGCATACTTTGGTTCATTCTCTAAGCCCCAAAACTCAATATATATTTTTCCAGTCGGTATGTAAAAGTCACAGTATACCTCCTCTTCAATAGGAAGTTTTCTTTCATAGGCATGTACAATTTCTGCCATATAAAGCCAATTGTCAATAAGCATTTCAGCTTTACTTCTAACCATATGCCCATCAGTTGCCCTATGTTTTGCTATAAATTTCTCTCTAAATCCAGAATCTTTTGAGTTCTCAATATTTTTTTGTGTACTTTCTCCTGCATCACCTTTGACTTCTTTTATAATAGAAGAAAATGCAGAAGTGTTGAAAATTCTTTCATCCCATTCTACATAGGGGATACCATTTTGAGAATTTTCTTTTTGTACACCTCCATTTTTACTGCCAAGTGCAGTGATGGTCCAACCCTTTAAATATTTTTCAATAAGACCAATTTCTGATAATATCATATTTACTTTTCTTGCTGTAAGATTATATCTTGTCGCAATTTTTGTGGAAGAATAATATTCTTTTCCTTGAGTAATGACTTTATTGGGAATTTCTATATTCTCATCCCATATGATGTACTCACCAAATTTAGCATGTTTTTTCATCTCACCACTATGTTCTTGTCCTAAATTTGTTAGGCAATAGCCAGTATCATTTTTTTCAATATACTTACAGGCTATAAGCATTTCATCAAGTTGATATTTAGGTATAGATATTTTTTTGGCTAGAGCTGAAGTTGATATTTTTTTAATTGTTGGCATGAAAATTCTTTTTGATAAATTGTAGCAAAGTTATATTAGAATCTAGGTATCCCCATAATGCCCACAAATAACAAAGTACTGTTGTCAAGTATGGGTTAAGAGTAGTTTAATGGTTTATAGTTTATACTCTAACTATAAACTTAAAGGATACCCCATGACAGTAACAGCAAAAGATTTACGTTTCAATGTCTCTATGCTTTTTGATGTATTAGGTAAAGGGGAGGATGTCCTCATAACGTATAGAGGTAAGGCAAAAGCAAAACTCATACCCTACGATGAGCCAAATCATGAGCCTAAAAACGATGAGATGTTTGGTATGTGGCGAGACCGAACTGAATCAGTTGATGAGATGGTACGAGGTATGAGAGCAGGGCGTA
>JALSLC010000025.1 GCA_026988525.1 Archaeoglobaceae archaeon | reverse complement strand
CAAGCCTTTGGTTTTGATACCGTTTTCGACCCAAAAGCTTTACGACATGAGGGAGGAGCTGTATGAAGGTTGGAAGAGATGAGCTGATGGTTTTACTGAACAACCTCTACGAGAAGAATCCCGATTTTGAGATAAAGACCAAATTGAAGATAGACGAAAAAGATTCATCCTTAGCTTCTGTCGATTTAAAGGATGACCGCGCCAAAGTTACGGTTATGGACGAGAATAAATACAGCGAACTGACTTTCGAGCACGAAGAAATATTGCCCGATTACTCGAATTACGTCACATCTTTGGTTTCTGCCGGAGTTCTTAAGCTTGAAGAATGGGATAAGCAGTATAATAAAATCGCAAACGAATTCAAGAAAAGCATATACGAGAGGCAGAGGCCATTATACGTATCGTTCGATACTAACTGTTTCATAAACAGGATTAGCTACCAGCTTGATCGGTATGTCAAGCAAGGGGTATTTGTCGTTGCGGATGGGGTAAGAAAAGAACTTTTTAAAGAAGTAGCAGGAAAATACAGCGAATACGAACTTAGACGTCTGACACAAAAAGATGGGAGATTCAAGCAATTTTTAAATCAGCCGAAAGTTAGGGAAAGGATTAAGAAGATAGGAAAAGCCGAATACGATAGGTTTAAAAAGAATGTTACACTTGAGGAAATTCCATCCGGAACTGGAGACAACGAGATCGCTGAGGCACTCGGAAATTTTGCAAGGGCGAGAAACTGCGACGTCTGGCTAATAACCCTCGATAAGACCATGTATGAGATTGCCGCTGGATTTGGAGTTAAACCTATTCTCTTCGAGTTTCCGAAGGTACATGAAAGAAAGATCAGAACGGACTGGGAAAACGTATGCGATTTAATATATACGATGGCTGTAATTTTCGGCTTCATCAACATCTCTGGAATACACGTTTTTGGAATCTGGAAGGGCAAGAACCCCGACGACTGGAATGAAGAGAGGGTTCTGATAACTGACGGAAACAAGAAGATCTTCGAAAAAATCGAAAAGGATTTTGTCGTTCTAAGGGCTTTGAATGAAATTTCATCTAATACAAATTAAAAACATCAGAGATTAATTTAAACCTTTTATAAAAATTATTTTAAGTAAAGATTTGAACCAAAAAATTCAAAAACCAGATGGATTTCAAATGATAAAGCATTAAAAAAGGTGTTATTATGAAACTTGTACTAAAAAATGGAATAGTTTTTGATCCTGTAAATGGAATAAATGGAGAAAAAATGGATATATTCATAAATAATGGTAGAATTGTTAGTAAAATTAGATTCGGAGCTAAGGAAATCGATCTTAAAGGAAAAATAGTTATGCCCGGAGGATTTGACATTCATACTCACATAGCAGGAGGTAAGGAAAACGTCGGTAGAATAATGAGACCAGAAGATAGTCTTAAAAATCTTGTTCCTAAGAAGGGAAATCTTAGATCTGGGAGTGGTAAATCTGTATTAAGTGTTCACATAACTGGTTACGAGTATGCAAGGATGGGTTATACAACAGCTCTTGCCCCAGCTACACCACCTTTAATGGCGAGACATACTCATCACGAGTTAAATGAAATTCCAATACTTGATAAAGCTTTATTTCCTCTATTTGATGGAAATTGGTTTATAATGGACAAAATTGTTGAAAAAGATTATGATGCTATAAAAAATTATGTCGCTTGGTTATTACATGCTACTAAGGGCTATGCTGTAAAAGTTGTGAACCCTGGTGGAACTGAGGCGTGGGGATGGAGAAGAGAAATAGAAAGCCTTGATGATGAAGTTCCAGAATTTGGAGTTACTCCAAGAGAAATACTGAAATCAATAATTTCAGCTATAGAGGAATTGTCTCTTCCCCATTCATTACATTTACATTGTAACAATCTTGGGGAACCCGGCAACTTTGAAACAACTATTGAAACTATTAAACTTACCAGTAAATTTGAAAGAAAAGATAGACCCCTCTTACATTTAACTCATCTACAATTTCACTGCTATGCTGGAGATAGCTGGAAAAACTTTGAAAGTGGTGTAGAGGAAGTTGCAAAAATAGTAAAAAAACACGATGTTACCATAGATACGGGCAATCTTATGTTTGGGGATACAACAACCATGACTGCAGATGGACCTATGGAATATCATCTACAACTTCTTACTGGAAGAAAATGGGCCAATAAAGACGTTGAACTTGAAACTGCCCCAGGTATAACACCCATATTTTATAGTAGTAAAAGTCCTGTAAATGCTATTCAATGGGCTATTGGCTTGGAGATAGCACTACTAATTCCAACTGAAAAAGTTATGCTGACAACAGATCATCCAAACGGTGCACCTTTTACAAAATATCCAGAAATAATCGCACTACTAATGAGTAAAAAATTTAGAGAAGAAATGCTTTCTAAGGTAAATGCATCTGCAACTAAGAGAACTATGCTCGGAAGTATAGATAGAGAATACACATTGTATGAAATAGCAATGGTAACAAGAGCTAATCAGGCTATGACAGCAGGATTCAAAGATAAAGGACACCTTGGCGAAGGAGCAATAGCAGATGTTGCCGTTTACGATTTGCCAGCAGATGTTGATACAAGAAACTACGAAGACATAATAAAAGCTTTCTCAAGAGCGTATTTAACAATAAAAAGGGGAGAGATAGTAGTTAAGGAAGGAGAAGTGATCAAACCTGTAAGTGGTATTACAAGATATTTGGAATTAGATTACGATAAATGGATTGAAAAAGAAGTTAACACATACTTTAGAGATTACTACACTGTATCCATGCAAAATTACATTGTAGATGTCAATGAGATGAGGATGTGTGAAAGTGTAGCTATTAAAGAGAGGAGGTGTAAGAGTGTACCTATTCACAATTAAAACAAAACCAGATGTGTGTATTGAAGTAGATACACTCATACCTGAAAAGCTTGAAGGTTTAAAAGAAAAAGAAGTGAAAAACCTAACAATTAGAGAAGGAAAAAAAGAAGTCAAAGTTGAAGAGTTGTTTGAAGTTGAGGAGATAGAGGGAGTGTTGACCTTTAAAGGCAAATGGTTAGATAGAGTAAAAAAAATTGGATTTAACATGAAAAAAGGCGAAATATACGTTGATGGAGATGTAGGTATGTATCTTGGTGCATTTATGAAAGGTGGAAAAATAATAGTGAATGGAAACGTTGATAGATTTGCCGGTATGAATATGAGCGGTGGAGAAATAGAAATTGTAGGAAGTGCTGGTGATTACTTAGGCTCAGCCTATAGAGGAGATTATGGGATGAAAGGTGGAAAGATAAAAGTGAATGGAGACGCTGGTAATGAGGTAGGTATAAAAATGAGAGGTGGAGAAATAATTGTTAAAGGTAAAGCCGGTATGTTTTTTGGTGGTATGATTAATGGTGGGTTGTTAAGAGCTTACGAAGCTATTAGAGCTGGAGCTAATATGAAATCTGGAACTATTGTGCTTGAGAGAGTTGAAGAAGTTTTACCGGGATTTATTTACTTGGGAAAAGATAAATTTGAAAATGAAGTATATCACGTGTTTGAAGGGGATAAAGCCGTAAAAAAAAGTAATGGTAGACTTTATGTTAGAGAAATTGGTGAGAACAAATAACTATTTATAATAGGGTTATGCATCTTTATTAAACTGAATCAGTGATTTGGCATGATAGAGTTTGATGGAGGCGTGATACCAATGAAAGCTCCAAGCGATACAACGAAGTATCTAATTCATGCAGAAATTATTGCAGATGGTGTTGTTGAAAGGCCAGATGTTGTTGGAGCTATATTTGGGCAGACAGAGGGTCTGCTTGGGGAAGATCTTGATCTTAGGGAGTTGCAGAAAACTGGTAGAATTGGTAGAATTGAGGTAAAAGTAGAGAGTAAGGGTGGTAAAAGTTATGGTGAAATTAAGGTGCCTTCAAGTCTTGACAAAATAGAAACCGCAATACTTGCTGCTGCTTTAGAGACCATAGAAAGAGTTGGGCCTTGTTCAGCAAAAATAAGAATACTAAAAATAGAAGATGTAAGAGCGAGCAAAAGACGAAAAATAGTGGAAAGAGCGAAAGATATATTGAGGGAATTATTCGAAGAACCTGAAATAGAATCAGAAAAGATTGCTGACTTAGTTAGACAGGCAGTTAGAGCTGAAGAAGTTATAGAATACGGAGAAGAAAAACTACCTGCTGGTCCTGCAGTGAACGATAGCGACGCGATAATAGTGGTTGAAGGAAGAGCTGACGTACTAAACTTACTTAGACATGGAATAAAAAATGTAATAGCAGTTGAAGGGACAAACGTTCCTAAAACGATAATTGAACTCAGTAAGGAGAAAACAGTAACAGCTTTCCTTGATGGAGATAGAGGTGGAGATCTAATATTAAAAGAGCTTTTACAAGTTGCAGACATCGATTATGTTGCAAGAGCACCAGAAGGAAAAGGCGTAGAAGATTTAACTCAAAAGGAGATCGTTAAATCTCTAAGAAACAAAGTACCAGTAGAACAAATACACATTGTTAAGAGAGAACATCAGACTAAGGAGAAAGAAGAGAAACATGACACAATAATTGAGTTGAAAAAACATAAACAAGATGTCGAGGGTCGATTAATTGCAAAACTTCTCGATAAGAACTTTAATGTAATCAAGGAAGTGCCAGTTAGGGACTTAGTTAAAGTCTTGAAAACAAACAATTTGAAAGTTTCAAGTATAGTTTTTGATGGAGTGATAACACAGAGAGTGATTGACTTGGCAGCAAAAAAAGAGATATCATGCTTAGTCGGAGTTAGACTTGGTAGCGTGGTGAAAGTTCCTACATCAGTAAGGATAATTACTTTTGATGAACTTTAATTATATCTTAATTTTTTATTTTAATTTTTTATTGAAAATTAGGAAATTTATAAAAAATTAAATTTAGTTTAGATAATAGATAAAATTGTGCTAATTTCAAGATTCATTTCCTCTAATTTTCTTTTTGCCTTACTGTACGATGATGGATTATATTCTTTACCATACGCTTTAGCTATTACAGCTTTAAATTCTGATTCACTTAGAATTTTTTTCAAAAATTCAGGAAAATTGCTTCTATCCACTAATTTGAGATCTGCTCTATCCATAACTCTTCCATCAAGCATGGATATTATTAGTGCATCATTTTTCCAGCATTTATCACATTCAGAAACAAGAATTCCCGTCTTAGAATCAATAAAACGCATTTTCTGATACATTACGCCCCCACATTCGCAAAATCCACCAAATGTTTTTTCTTTAACTTTTATGCCTTTTATTACCCTTCCATCAAAAATTATACTTTCCAAAGGCTCTAAGAAGACTAATTCCATTTTTACCACCCTAAACGGGCAGTACTTTTTTTATCTCAGGTATTTTTTGTTTAAGTCTTTGCTCAACAAACATTCCAAGCGTAAACTGTGACATCGGACAGCCGTGGCAAGCTCCAAGCAATTGCACAATAACAATACCTTTTTCTTCATCAACATCAACAACTGCAATGTTTCCCCCATCCTGCATCAGGATGGGCCGTATTTCTTCATCAATTATCTTTTCTACTTTATCTTTTAGTGACTCGGCCATAAAGTTAGGCTTCAGCTACACTTATTTAACGATTGCTCTATGTAAAAATTGTGAAACTTGCAGTAAGAATCAATAAAAAGTTAGCTGGAAAAACAATAAAATTAATTGAAAAATACAATCTTAGAGATAAAAGCAGAAGAATTATATCAAAAGAAAATTTTGTAGAAATACCCATAAAAGACTGTGAAAATATTAGAGAACTACTAAAAGGTTATGAGATAGTAGTTCAAGAAAAACCAGTATATTCCAAGTCGAAAACGATAGAAGAAGCAATTCAAAAATACTTACCCGAAGAAGAGTTTAAAAAAATTCGACACATACTGCCAAGAACGTACAAAGTACTTGGAAATATAGTTCTAGTTAAAATACCTGAAGAACTAAAGGACTATTCAAATTTAATAGGTAAGGCTTTGCTTGAAATAAATACGCACTGCAAGTCAGTATGGTGGGACAAAGGTAAAAGAGGGCAGTTAAGAAAACCTGAGGTCGAATTGATAGCTGGTAGAGGTGGGGAAACAATTCATAGGGAAGGAAACTGTATTTATAAGTTTGATGTTTCGAAAGTCATGTTCAGTCCAGGAAATCAGGCTGAAAGAATTAGAATGGGTAAAATAGTTAAGAAAGAAGTGGTTATTGACATGTTCGCCGGTATTGGCTATTTTACAATACCCATGGCCAAAAAAGCTAAGAGAGTTTATGCAATAGAAATAAATCCAGATTCCTACCACTATTTACTTGAAAACATAAAACTAAACGAAGTTGAATGTGTAATCCCAATACTCGGAGATTCTATGTATGTAACCCCTGAAAACGTGGCAGATAGAGTGGTTATGGGTCATATAAACTGTCACAAATTTCTTCCAGTAGCTATAAATGCCCTAAAAGATAGAGGTTGGATACACTATCATGAATCAGTTCCGGAAGCGGTAATAGAAAGGCCAATTAGAAGAGTAATTTCTGCTGTAAAAAAAGCAGGAAAAAACGTAACAATTGGATGTATTAGAAAAGTAAAAAATTACTCTCCCGGAGTCTTACATGTTGTTGTAGATGCTTACGTGTACTAAAAAATTTAAAGAACATCTATGCCCATCATACTCATAACGCTGGCGCCGATTTTTGGTTTTGTCATTTCTTTTCTAAGGTTGCTATTATTTTTTATTCTTCTAAAAGTAGGTGTTTCTATATCACTACCACAAAAACTAAGGCCACTATCTTTAACACCGGTCATTATTGCTACTACTTTAACGAGGTCGAGTCCTTCTTCTATTCTCGCACCCCAAATAACGTTTGCACTTGGATCTATTTCGAAAGTCAAGTTATCTACTATTTCCTCAGCTTCTTTTATACTTAAATTCTCTCCACCCGTTATGTGAATTAAAGCTCCAGTCGCACCTCTATAATCTACGTCAAGTAGTGGATGTGTTAAACAATCTCTAACAACTTCCTGAACTTTGTTCTGAGCTTTAGACTCTCCAACAAGCATTACTGCTACTCCTCCATGTTCCATTACCGCCCTCACGTCTGCAAAATCTATGTTTATTAAAGATGGCTTGGTTATTGTATCTGAAAGCCCTTTTATAGTTTCAGCTATTAATTGGTCCATAACACTAAAAGCTTTTTCTATAGGTAAGTTTGGTACGTACTCCAACAACTTATTGTTGTCAAGCACTACAACTGTGTCAGCATTCTTTCTTAATTCTTTAAGCCCCTCTTCAGCCTTAGCAAGTCTAGCCCTTTCAACTTTAAAAGGCGTTTGAACCATACCTATTACAATTGCTCCCTGTTTCTTTGCTATCTCTGCTATAACTGGCGCTGAGCCTGTTCCAGTTCCACCGCCCATTCCCGCACAAACAAATACTAAATCCGCATCGCTTAACAATTCTTCGAACGTTCCCCTTGCCATTTCTGCAGCCTTTCGTCCTACTTCAGGATATCCTCCCGCACCAAGACCTTTCGTAAGACTTCTACCTATCAAAACTTTTTTATCAGCCTTTATTCTCTCTAAGTGCTGTCTATCTGTATTTACAGCTATGGTTAAAACTCCATCAACACCGATGTTTTTTAGTCTATTAATAGTATTGTTACCAGAACCGCCACATCCAACTACCACTATCTTTGCTGTACCAAATTCATCATCCTTCAAAGCTTTTTTTCTACTTCTCTTTTCAAGATTGTAAAATTCCTGAGCTTTACTAACATACGATTTCATTACAGACACCACCCTACCTGTAGGAGCTTAAATCTCTGCTCCTTTCAATAATTTCAGCCTTTTCTTGTAGGAGGCGCCTTATAGCATCTCTTATTGCCTCGCTTACTGATGCGTACTCTCCCTCTATAACTAATTGCTCTAACATTTCGTAGTGTTTGTCAGTTAATCTTACCGATACTTTCCTCATTCTACCACCAATTGAATAAACTTCGGCGCCTCCAAAAACTAAGCGACACCCTCATCCTTTCTTCAGGTGTCCTCTCCACGGGATGCCATCGCCATACGATTGTACCGCCACCGCCATACTTATGTCCTACTTTTGTCCGACATAATTAGACGTTATTAGGATAAATATAAGGTTTACTATATGTGTATCGTGATAATGATATATTCCAATAATAAAGTCAAAATCTAAAAAATAATAATTGTTATATGAATAATTCTTTTAAATATATTTTATGTTTGCCCAATTTTCCGTCATAATTTCCTGCAGAAATTTTTACCACGCCTTTAATCTTAGTAGCTGCAAGAATACACTTTTTTAAAGCATTTTTTACACATTCGAGATCTAAACCATTTACAACTATTTCATATATAGCTTCAACATTCTCTGGAACTTTTGATTCAACTACGTTTCTTAAAGCGGGAACAAAACTTTCGTTTGTGGTTGCCTTTAAAAATTTATATTTTTTACTACCAACCTTAGATCCGGAAGCCACAATTCCACCGGGAAAAGGCGTTATTACACCTTCCATATCTCTTATAGCATCAACTGCAGCAATAGCTGCATTTAAAGCTGAAGCTTGATTTTCACCCATTATAAAAATATTACCTCCTGCAACACCCTTAGCAATTCCAAAATCGTTTTCAACTATAAATTCCCCCTCCATTATTGGTATAGACCAACATTTCCTTCCTTGCACTTCTATTAGCTTTTCGTATCCATCTCCAAAATATCTAAGCTTATTACCTGCATCAAATCTATCTTTTTCTTCTTTTAATCCGTCGTAAGCATTTGCAGTTGGTGCTGTTAAAACACATTGTCCAATTCTTTCGATTAGTTGTCTTTGTAGTGTTTTCTTGGAAGGATGGCATAAAAGAACACTTACACCAGCCCGTCCATCTGGTGTTTCATCAGCACTTAGGTGTCTCTCAATCCCAGCTTCAACAGGACACATTATAACAGATGTCGCAAAACCACTCATTTCGTTTGCAGCAATTTTAGCTAAGTTTCTGTTGTAAGCTGTAATTACAACTCTTGATACATAAACATCAAAAACCTCACAAAACGTGTCCTCTATTTCTACTCCCCCAACCATCATGTTTCAGAAAAAAATAGATTACGATAAAACATTAACGTTTTTGCCAACAGCTTTTAATTTGCTTGTTGATTTTTTTAAATTTAAATATTTAAATTTATTTTTTATATATAAATTATAATTTAATTTTACGATATCTTACTATCATAACGATTATGATAAAATATACAATTAAAAAATCGAAAATAATTTATATTATAGATTTTTTATATATCTTTATGAGATTAAGAAGGTGTTGGATTGAAATAGTGAAGGAAATTCTTGAGTTACTTACTAAAAAAGATATGAGTAAAACAGAAATAATAAAAAGATCAAATCTTAATTTTAATAAAGGTCTTGAAGTTCTAAATTATCTTGAAAACAATGGTTTAATTATTAGATTTAATGATAAATATTCAATTACAGAAAAGGGCCTAAAGTTAGTAAATTTGCTATTACACATAGATGAAGAATATTTAATTTCTTAGCTTTATTTTAATTTAATTCTGCTATACTTTTCATTTTTATTATTTATTTTAATTTTAAAGTATTAACATTAGTTATATTTGTATCCCAGCATGTACAAAAAGTTATTAAAACTGATTATTATAGGTAACCATATTTAAAAACTGTTTGTAGAAATTTATATTCAGAAATAAATATATTAATTTTATTTAATTCAAAAAAATTAAATTAAATAAAAATTTAGTTGTATTAGAGGTGCTAAGCGATGGATAAAAAAGTGTTTATTTTGGTTTGCGTACTAGTATCTCTACTTAGTATGCCCGTTTTTGGTGCAGTAACACAGCAACAAACTTCTGTTACAACAACAGTACAAAATGTAGAACCTTATATACATAATAACACATTTGTAATGCAAATATATACAGTACAAAATTATAAAGTTTACGAAGTAGTTGGAGGACTTGCAGCACCAGGTTTAATTAGAACTAATGCAACAGTACCTTACGCCTTTTATGGTGAAGGAGTATACTTCAAAATAAATGTAAGTGATCAAAACGGTGAAGGAGACTTAGACAACGGAGATGTTAAAGTAGTCTTAGATCCAGATTACCCATATGTTGGCAATGGAAATGAAATTATACTACAAGCAGGATACAACCCTTCAACAGTTGGTGATGGTGACCAATACAACTTAACATTTCAGAAGGATTGGACTGTTGGTAACCAATATGGATTGTATTATATCTATATAATGGCTGCCGATGAACACAGCTTAGCAGCAGATGATAACACTATTTGTGTCGGAAAGATATTCTTAAATCCTGCAGTAGGTATAGATGCCAATACAACAAGTATAACGTTCGGAAACGTTAATCCGGGAGATACAAATGTTATGGCTCAAGAAAGCCCAATAGTCGTGAATAATACTGATCCGGACAATGTTGGTCTAAAAGTTATAGTTGGTATCTCCACAACAGATTTGACAAATCAGAATGGTGGAGGACAAATACCAGCAAGTAACATGAGAGCACATATAATACAGGCGAATGGTATAACTTACGATTACAATGTAACTATGAGTAGTTCTGCTCAAATAACGTTGTTTGATTTCCTTAAGCCAGGTCAAAGTAATGCATTGATGTTCGATATGTACTTAAACGTACCATCACCACTTGTAAGTGGAACGTACTCCGGATCTGCTACAATATATGCTGTAGGAATTTAAATTTTTTAAATTTTAATTTTTTGAGGTGAACGTAATGAAAAAAATATATTTTATATTAGCAATTATACTTATTGCTTTAATTCACCCAGTTTACGGGTTTGGAGGTGCAATTACCCCACCAAAAATTGCAGTTAAAGTAAATGCAAGTGATTTGCCCAAGAAAGTTACTGTAGATTTAAGAATATACAACACAAACAATTATCCAGTTAAAATAACTCTAAAACCCCAAGGAGACATAAACAATAGCGAGAATGTAAATGTTGTATTCTCTAAGAATAATTTTAGCTTAAATGCAGGAGCTAAGAGTAGTGTAAATTTAACATTCAATATTAAAAAAGCTGGATCATACAACGGTAGTATAATTGTTAAATTTGAAAAAATAGGCACAAATTCAAAAGGAGGCTCATATTTAAAGACTTCTATAGCTTTTCCAGTTAGTGTCGAAATAAAAACTGTTGGAAAAGCTAGAAATAGTATCCCCGGATTCTTTACAATATACTGCCTTATAGCAATAGTTTTAGCTTTACTTCTCAAGAGAAAGTTATAATTTTTTTAAATACCAAAAAATATATATAATATAAAAAATAATACTTTTAAAAATTGAAGGAGGTGTAAGACATGAAATTGAAACTCCCAATATTGGCAAGTTTATTAGCAATAGTAATTTCAATGGCACCAGCAATGGCATATACTGGCTTCGATGCAGAGATGCCACTATATTATATTATGTACTTCATTTGGGCATTACATCCAGCGAGTGTTGTAACAATACCAGTCTCAGTTATAATCTAATTATACTAATTTTTATTTTTAAATACAAATAATAATTATCTAAAATAAGTTCTTTAAATACATAGAATTTAAATATTCTAAAAATTATAACTGTAATATGCACTCTAAGAAGTGTGCTTTGGTTTTGATATTAGTATTAATTTCAGCTGTTGGGACTACAAATGCCAAACCTCTAAGTATTACCGGAAAATCAAATTTAAAAGTTAGTTTGAACTCAACGTGCGAATCAAAAAATGTAAAACCAACAGTACAAAATGTACAGGTAATTGCTCATAAAGGTAAAGTTATGTTCGCATTTACTGGTGAAAAGATAATATTTAAAGTAGAAGCTAATGATATGAATGGTGGTAAGGACATTTCCTCTGTACATGCGATTATTTATAACACCAATGATACAAAAACTGTGAATTTAAAAATAGTTGAAGTTGGAAAGTGCAAAGTTGTAAGTGAAGGTTCATATCTCGTTAAATCTAAGGATTATGGAAAATATATTCTAAAAATTAAAGTAGTTGATGCACATGGATTGGAGAGCGAGAAGACCGTAGGAAGTCTATTTTTAAATCCTGCTGTTGGAGTTAACATAGTACCAGAGTCAATAGACTTTGGTAAAGGAGCGCCAGGAGAAACCTCAACTAAAAAAGTTACAATTGAAAATCTTGATCCAGATAATGTTGGAATGAGTTTAAAACTTCTTATTAAAGCAAATAGATTTGTAAACGAAAATGAATCTTTTTCACCTGAATACCTTAGTTGTAATGGAAAAGCACTCAGTAACAATTACATTGAAATTGTTGAAATACCCTCTAAGAGTAAAATTGATGTTTCTTTTGAATTAAAAAGACCCGTACCCCTACCTGTTGGAAACTATACTGGAAACATTGATATGGAATTCGTGGCTTGTGCAAATAGTTACGAAAGCTAATTTTTTATAATTTTTTGTTAATTTAATATTTTTGCGTTTTAATTTTTAAGTTAATACTATTAACGTGAATCCAAATAATATAAATTTTATAAATTTTAAGATTATATAATAAAAATTCAAAAGTAATAGTAGTATTCGCCCTTAGCCTTCTGTTCTCTGTCCAGTCTTGAGCCGGGCTTATTTATTCTTGGTCTTTTTGTTTCTTCATCTCTCCTAAAAGTAATTTCCAATTTAGACAAAAACTTGTTCATACCCTCTCTCATATTCATGGGTTTACTCGCTTTTCCGAATTTTCCCGGATCTCCTTCAAAAACGAGAAGTCTATCGCTTACCATGTCTATTAGGTATATGTCATGATCTACTACTAAAACACTTTTTTCCATGTTCATCGCAAATCTCCTAATCATTCTTGCAGCTTCAGTTCTCTGTTCAACATCAAGGTGTGCTGAAGGCTCATCCAATAAGTATAAATCAGCATCTCTTAAAAGACATGCAACTATAGCAACTCTTTGTAACTCACCACCACTCAACTCACTCAATCTTTTATCCATAATCCTATCTATTCTGAGTGGTTTGATGAATTCTGTTTTGTAGTATGAAGTTTCAACAGCTGGATTTATTGCCCTGAGATAATCTATGACTCTGGCAGGACTATCAGCTTTGATATACTGTGGTTTGTATGAAACCTTCAATTCTAACTTAACTCTACCATCATCATCCTTATCCACACCCGCGAGTACTTTGACGAAGGTAGATTTACCAGTCGCATTAGCTCCAACAATACCGAGTACTTCTCCAACTTTTATATCACCACTACTAGCCTCAAGTTTAAACTTTGGATAAGTTTTTGTAAAACTGGGATACTCAACAAGAACTTTTTCACATTCACTCTCTCTTGGTTGAAACATATCGAATTCGATAGGCTTATCCCTAATCTGCACATTCTCCTCAGGTAAATAACCTTTCAAGTATTGATTTATACCAACTCTAACACTTTTTGGATTTGTTATAATACCATAAACGCCCGGTTCTCCGTAACTTATATGAACTAAATCAGCCAGTAAATCAAGAATGGCTATATCGTGTTCAACAATTAAAACTGGTTTTTTCTCTGCTACCTCTCTAACTACTTTTGCAGCAGCAATTCTTTGATAAATATCCAGATAAGATGTTATTTCGTCAAGAAAGTAAAAATCTGCATCTTTAAGCAAACAAGCGGCTATAGCAAGTCTTTGTAGTTCTCCACCACTTAACTCTGAAACATCTTTCTTAATTGAGTTTTCTAATCCAAGTTTTGAAACGTACTCATCAGCCTTACCTATTTCATCTACTCTCTTTAACAATTCTTCTGCTTTCCCTCTGTAAACCTTAGGTATTGCTTCAATATACTGTGGTTTTACTGCAGTCCTAATTTTACCATCCGCAAGAGCTTTTAAATAATCTATTAGCTCAGTTCCTGAAAATCTTTCAAATATTTCATCCCAACTTGCTTCATCTTTCCCCAAGTTAGGTCTTATTTGCCCAGAGAGAATTTTTACGGCTGTCGTTTTCCCAGTACCATTGGCTCCAAGTAATCCAACAACGTATCCTTTTTTAGGAATGGGCAAATTGTATAGAACGAAACCATTTTTTCCATATCTATGAACTTCTTTACCCTCCAATCTTTCAGGTAAATTTACAATAGATATAGCTTTAAAAGGACATTTTTTTACACAAATACCACATCCCACACATAACTCTTCTGAAATTGTAGCAATTTCATTCACCTTTATAACCTCGGCGCCAGTCCTAACCTTGGGGCAATATTTAATGCATTCAAGACTGCATCTCTTGGGTTTACATTTTTTAGCGTCAATTACTGCTAACCTCATAGGGCGAAAGTTTAGCTTTTGAATTTTTATTTTTCTGGTACTGTTGATCATATTTTAAATTTCTACTTTTAGATTAGCTATTTTTAGAAGTAAAAATTATTATAAAAAATAAAAATTAGTTAAGTTAATTAAAAATTAAATTTTAATTTTACCTATACCCAAGGAGTTGTTTGTTAGCTTCATACTTTCTTCTCTACTCTTAAGTTCAAACATAGCCCTTATTGCATCGATATTTTCAGGAACAACTATCGCTTCCTGATGTATGGCTTGTGTCAGGTAGATCTCTCCATCCACAATAGACACACTGTCTTCCCAAACACAATTTTCATATAAATCGTATCTCATTCTTACTTCTCTTGCCCACTCAATTATTTTGGCAGTAGAAGTGAAACCATCATTCTCTTTTAAAAGTAAAATTCTTGGTTCACTTCTTAAAACCTCCAATAAATCTTCTCTTTCTGGAATTTTTTCTGGAACTACATTTATAGAGTGAATGTGCATTAGCGTAGATGGTACTTTAAATGCTACTGTTGTTATATCAACATCAAGAACCGTTTGAACATCTGGACCATGGTGTGAAGGCAGAGTAATCGGATTAGGCATAATTCCGTTTACGAGACCTTTTTTATCTTCTTTTGGATCTACTACCCTCCTGATCATCGTAGCTCTAACTTTTTTTATCCCGAAGTTTTCCTTAATTAGATAGAGTACCCTTGTTAAACCAGTAGTATTGCAGCTAACCACTCTGACATAATTCTTTCCCAAAGCTTTATCGTAGCAAGATAATGCGTTAAATGATGTTTCTGCAACATTAGCTTTCTCTCCACCCTGAAAAATAGCTTTAACCCCTGCTTTCACGTATTTTTCTTTATTTTCAGCTCCAATTTTACCGGGACTGCAATCGATAACAATATCTGCTTTCTCAAGTAAATCATCTATGGTACCTTCTATTTTGATTCCCGCTTTTTCAAATAATTCTACTCTCTCAGGTATGGCTGCATAGAGTTTATATCCCTTTTTAACAGCCATTTTAGCTTCAAAATCTGGTTTAGTCTTAGTAACACCTACAACGCTCATATCCTTTTGTAATTTGACTGCATCAGCAACTCTTTTACCTATGGTACCGTATCCGTTTATCGCAACTTTTATTTTACCCTTTTTTTTATTCCCTCTACATTTCGCCACCTTCAATCACCACCCTATGAGAACTCATATCTACTAGAACTATTTTTCCTTTAACTTCTTTGGATTCTCCAAAAATATCGTACAGCCTAATTTTTTCTTTCAAAACTTCGATCCTTATTACATCTTCCATCACTAATTCTTCCTTTCCACCTTCCTTTAAAAAAACCTTAGACTCACACACGTTTTATTTTTATCATTTTTCATTAAAAAATGTTTGGATTCTACAAGAACAATTAAAATAAACCAAGATACAATCTGAAAATATGGTGCTTAAAGACATGAAACCAGTAAAAGATTTAGATTTAAAGGAAAATACCAGTATATCAGATCTAATAAAACAGTTTTCATCTGTAGGAGGATTTACAGCAAAAAAACTCGCTGATGCAGTAGATATTGTAGAAGAAATGATAAAAGATGAGAAAACGACAGTATTTCTATCTTTTCCAGCTGCAATAGTATCTACTGGAGTTAGAGGCATTCTAAAGGAATTAGTTAAGAGAAACTTGGTGGATGTAATAATAACTACTTGCGGTACCTTAGATCATGATCTTGCTAGAATATGGAAAGACTACTATCACGGATCTTTTTCATTGGATGATTCAGAATTGCACAAACTTGGAATAAATAGAATAGGAAATGTTCTAACACCGAACGAATGTTATGGACTAATTATTGAAGAAAAAATTTTACCTATGCTTGAGGACATATATAAAGATAAAAAAAGACTATCAACAAGGGAGCTTATATGGGAAGTAGGTAAAAGGCTAAAAGGTGAAAAAAATAGTGAAAGTTCTATAGTATATTGGTGTTATAAAAATAAAATACCTATTTTTGTTCCGGGAATAACAGACGGCGCCTTTGGAAGTCAACTCTGGATTTTTTATCAGCAACACAAAGACTTTACAATAGATGTTTTAAAGGATGAGTGTGAATTAAGCGATATAGTTTATTCTTCAGAAAAAACTGGAGCCATTATAATAGGCGGAGGTATAAGCAAACACCATACTATATGGTGGAACCAATTTAAAGAGGGGTTAGACTTCGCAGTTTACATTACAACTGCTGTTGAATGGGATGGTAGTTTATCTGGTGCGAGGCCGAGGGAGGCTATTTCTTGGGGTAAAATAAAAGAAAAGGCAAAAAAAGTAACTGTAGAAGGTGATGCGACCGTAATTCTACCATTGTTGGCTTACGCCTTAATAGACAGAATGTGAAAAAATCTAATCAATGGTCTCTTGAAATTAGGTAATCCGCCAAACTTTCAAGTAATTTTCTCGCTTCACTATCTGGAAGTTTTTTTAACTCTTTTTTCCCTTTTTCTACATACTTTTTTGCTTTGTTTCTAGCGTAGTCTATAGCACCACAATCTTCAAGAATTTTTACAGATTTACTAATCTCCTCTGGTTTTGCTTTTCCTTTACCGAAAATAGGTATTTCAACTCCAAGCTTAGCTGCTCTTATAACAATTAGTGTTTTTTTACCCTCAAGAAGGTCGCTACCCCAGTCTTTCCCAATTTTATCTTTGCCAATCAAGTCAAGTATATCATCGTGTATTTGAAAGCCTATACCACACAATTCCCCAAAATTCCATAAATATTCTGAATATTTTGTTTCTCCAGCTAAAACAGCAGGTATTGAACAAGAACAGGCAATAAGTACTGCAGTTTTTTTCCTTACCATTTCTAAATAATCTTCTTCATTTACCTCTTTTAGATTCATTTTTTCAAAGTTCATATCTATGTATTGTCCCTCACATATTTCCACACAAACATCTGCAAGCATTTTACAAGCTTTAACCACATTTTCAGCTTTAAATTCACTATCGGACAAAATGCTAAAAGCTTTTGCAAAAAGTGTATCTCCCGCAAGGATTGCGGTTGGCTCTCCATAAACAGTGTGAACTGTTTTTACACCTCTTCTCATTTCATCTCTATCCATTATATCATCATGAATTAGTGTGAAATTGTGTACAGTTTCAACTGCTACAGCGGCTTTAACAACACTTTTACTATCAATCCCAATAGCCTCAGAAGAAATTAAACACATTACAGGCCTAAGCCTTTTTCCACCAGCATCTATTAAATGCCTTGCAGCTTTGTACAATCCATCTGGTTTTTTAACTGGTAGTAACTCTTCTATAGCATTATTTATGATTTTACTTCTTTTTTTAACTTCCTCAATGAGCGCTGAACGCATCACTATTTCCCCCATTAGAAGATATCCACTCCCTCAACCTACCAGTGATAAAGATTTTTCCTTTCAAATCCTCGACAGTTTTAGATGAGGTTAAAAACATTGCTACTTTAAGTCCAAGAATAAAATACTCAAGTTTTTCTATAACTTTTTCTGCAGATATTGTAGCTGGTTTTAAAAAAGGTAGCGCTGAACTGGCAAGTTTTGCACCCAAAGCTAAGGCTTTTGCAACATCTATACCGTTTCTTATGCCACCAGTAGCAATCGTGGGTAGTATATCCCTACAATCAACTATGCAAAATGCAGTTGGAATACCCCAATTCCAAAAATCCCTGCCAATTTCTTTCCATACACCTTCTGCTCTATAAACTTCTACCCCGCTCCAACTTGTACCTCCCTTTCCCCCAACATCTATTGCTGACACTCCAGCGTCTTTTACCAATTGAGCTACCTTTTTTGATATGCCTGCTCCAGTCTCCTTAACTATTACCGGAACTTTTAAAGTGGAACAAAGTTCTTCCAAAGCATTTAAACATCCTTCCGCATTTTTATCTCCTTCAGGTTGAATAGCCTCCTGTAAGAAGTTTAAATGAACAGCCAATGCATTTGCATCGATCATTTCTACAGCTTTTTCAGCAATCTCTATATCCTTTGTTATTTGGGCTATACCAATATTAGCATAAATAAACGCGTTAGGTGCGTAATCTCTAACTATAATAAAACTTTCGATTATATCTTTTTCTGGGCATTCTATTGCAGCTCTTTGACTACCAACACCCATTCCAAGACCCAATTCTTCAACTGCTATTGCTAGATTTTTATTTATCTCTGTTACTTCTCTATGTCCGCCGGTCATTGAAGCTATGAGAAATGGAGCAGAAAGTTTATTACCCAAAAATTCCACTTCTAAATCTATTTTTTCAAAGTCAAGTTCTGGTAGAGCATGATGGATAAGCTCAACGTCTTCAAATCCAGTGTAATTCGATTCCACTTTCTTTTCGAGACATATTTTTATATGCTCCAATTTTCTATTCGATGTTTCACTCATTTCCCCACCTTCATGGCAGTATTTTTGTTCCAACATCAGCCCCTCTAAGGAAAGATGAAACACTTCCGTTTATCATACCATTAAATACAAATACTTCCACTCTATCCACAATTTCCATTACTTTTTTTAATTTTCCGAACATGCCTCCAGTCACATCTGAAGTGTTATCTTCCTTAGAGTCAAGTTCATGCAATTTTTCAAGATGAAACTCTTCTACCGGCTGTCCTCTAAAGTATATTTGTGTTTTTGTGGCAAAACCAACTCTATCAGCTTTAAGCTTTTTAGCAAGTTCAACTACAATATCGTCTCCAGAAAGTACACACCATTCCGAATCTTTTCTTACAACATCTCCGTGTGTGACTGGTATAAATTCCTCCATTAGCTCCTCAAATATCTGGGGATCATATTTAATATTGCAGTTTTCAATTTTAAAACTGGAGAATGGATGAATCGGAGCTGGATTTAGTCCTTTATCTAAAAGAGCATTACAAATTATAGTACACAATCTTTCACAAGCTAAGTGTGTTCTCGAAATACCTTCTGGACTTAATCCATATTTTTTTATATATGGGTGCCCAAAAGAACCTGCACCATGAACGAGAATTAGCTCAACATCTTTAACCTCAGCTATCTCTTCTGCTAATCTGTTTATTGTGTTGTATTCAGCTTTATCAAACAAACCCTCTCTTTTATCTGTTATTATAGCTCCTCCAAGCTTGAGTATAACTCTCATACTATCTCCTCTCTAACCCCCTCAGCTCCAAGGGAAGTTGTAAGCATACCGTCTATATTACTTTTCTTCATTTTATCAGACAAAAAAATAGCTATTACGCAACCACCACCACCAGCACCAGTAAGTTTTGATGGATAACCCATTTTTTCAAATTTTGAAACAATTTCATCTATTTTTTCAGTACTAACACCAATAGCTTTTAGCATACTTTGATTCATTCTAAAAAGATCAAAAATTGCTGTTTTATCTCCTCTTACTAAACTATCTTTTAACTCTAAGGTAATCCCATCCATTACATCGAATATCTTATTTACCACTGAAGGATACTTTTCTTTCAATTTCCAAACTTTTTTTACCATTTCTGCAGTAATACTACTCTCTCCAGTATTAACTATACCAACTATATAATCCAAATTGATTTCTTCTTTTTCAGGCATTAACCACGACTTACCATAAGTAGATACGAAAGAATCTACCCCACTAGCCTTCCCCTGAACTTTAATTTCAACTTCCTTTGAAAGTTCGTACACATCTTTTAAATCAAAATCTATTTCGTACTCCTTGCATATTGAAAAAATCGTGGCTACTGTTACAGCAGCAGAGCTTCCAAGTCCAGATGCCACAGGTATTTGACTTTTAACTTTGATGTGGGGTCTTATATTCTTGCCTGTTTTTTCTTCCAACAATTTAATACACCAACTAATGTATGGATGTGTTTTGAAGTCAATTCCTGTTTTCCCAAGTTCAGACTCTATTTTTACTCTATCAGCTTTTTCAACGTTAACGTAGCACCTTAAATCAATAGCACTTACTATGGCATGCTTTCCATAGACAACTGAGTGTTCTCCAGAGATAATTACTTTACCCGGAGCAGAACTAACCGTCATATCTACTTTCTAAAAGCTATTGCCGCATAACCTACAACTTGGCTTTTGTCAGCTACATCTCCACTCGTAGAGTAGTCTATTAGTTCTGCATAACCTCCCTGAGAGTAAAGCATAGCCACTGCTATGGGGCCTACACCACAAACGCTTGCCTGCAGTCGATTTATCGTTGAGTAAAACTTTGACACATCCATAGAAAGAATCGAATCTATAACTTTTGAGTCTCTATCCCTACATATATTATCTGGTAAGTAATGATGCATATCACTTGAAGCAATAACTACAATATCTCTTCCTGTTCTTTCCTTAGCAATTAGAATTTCTTCGGCAACATCCCTTGCAGTTTCCTCATCCTGCAAACCCATACATATCGGAACTATTTCAAAATCATCACATATATATTGTAGGAAGGGTAATTGCACTTCTATAGAATGCTCGTACTTATGAGCTATTTCATCCCTATCCACTATTATTCCGGGCATAGCATCTATAAATTCCCTATCAGTTTCAATTTCTCCAAGAGGAGTTACCCAAGTATCCGTTGAAACAGCTACCATTGAACCATACCCAGTATGGTTCGGTCCAAGTATAACATAAGTTTCAGCATCTGGAATTATTGAATACAATTTTCCTGCAGTTCTACCGGAGTAAATGTACCCAGCATGAGGTGAAACTCCAGCTATAATATCCCTTTGTGGATTTCTTCTAATAAATTCTTCCAACATTGCAATAAGTGATTCTGGATTCGAAGGGTAGAACGAACCTGCCACAGCTGGAAATCTCATACTTAGTTTTTTGAAGTTCAGTTAAATAACCATACCGGTAAATAATTAATACTAAAAGTTAATTAACAAAGTATGTTCGAGTTAATTTTGAAATTAATTTTGAGTGGTATTAGCTTATCAATATTCTCGTTTCTTTTATATGAGTTAAAACTTAAACCAAAACACTACTTCGCTCTAGGATTGTTTTTCTGTTTTCTCTCCTCTTTAATTTACATTAACAAAAATTTATTTTTTATGAATTTATCGTCTTTAATTTTAGCTACAATAATTGCTTTAGCAGTAACTTCAGCTTATTCCATGGTTTTAAGGAAGAAATACCTAATTACAATCCCTGCCTTTATTATAGGATTTCTCTATCCTACTGGGCGTGAAAATTATTTAACTTATTCAGTAATTTATCCGCTATTATCTAAAATTAGATATACTGGTTTTCTTTATACAACTTTTGGATTGCTCGGAATATTCGTCCAAATCTTTTTAGAATCGATTTTAATAAGTGTTATTTTAAATATATTTTCATAAAAAGATTTACTTTAAAATAAAGTAATTTTAAATATTTTTAAATCATAAATTTTTAAATCATAAGGTACCCAAGTAACAAAAGAATTCCACCAATTCTACTCGTTAAGAGTAAAGAAGCGACAATTGGCGGTAAAAGTTTAATTTTTGCCTCCTCGTACATTCCAAGTTTTACCATTTCAGCAATTTTATCACTTGTCCAAAAAATCCAAATTGAAATAGGAATGATTGGTAGAGCTGGTAGAGAAGACCAGAGACTTTTGGAAATTCTAAATATGTAGTACAAAACAAGAATTATTCCTTCAACAGCAGAAATTATACCTCCCGCTCTAATTATTTTTACTGCCTTTTCTTCAGATTTAACCAGTTGATTCACCTCCAAAGAAAAAGATTATGCTCCGGCCGGGATTTGAACCCGGGTCGCCGGCTCGAAAGGCCGGAATGATTGGCCGGGCTACACCACCGGAGCTTAGTTGAAGCATAACTTTGGTGAGTATATATCCCTTTCGCTCAAAATGTTTTTGAAATGATTATTTTCATAACTTCATTTGTTCCTTCACCTATGTCAAATGCTTTACAATCCCTATAAGCTCTCTCTACATATCCCCCTCTAACAAGACTGTGACCTCCAAGAACTTGCATTGTACAATCTACAACTTTTTTTATGGTTTTAGCTGCTAATAACTTACAAACTGCTGATGTAACTGAGTTTGGTTTTTTGCTTGCTTTGTAAACCATACTTTTGAGACTCTCTATTTCAGCAAAACATTCAGCAAGTGCAAATTTTACTGCTTGATGCTCTATTAATTTTTTATTGAAACTCTTTCTTCTTTTTGCATAGTTTAATGCTATTTCAAAACATTTTTCAGAAATGCCCAGAGCTATAGCTGAAAATGCCGGTCTGGAATAATTTAATACGTTAAGTGATAGTCTAATACCATCTTTCAAAACTATTTCTGGTTCAACATTAAACTTTACAACACCTATACCGCTCCCCCTAAAAGCAGTAGTATCAAGCTTCCTTACTGAAATACAATTGTTTTTACGCTTACACAAACAAAGAACTTCTCCTTTTTCAGTTTTAGCAAGTACCATAAAATTTTTTGCCATCTCGGCATTGGTTACAAGAGTTTTTACTCCTTTAACTATCTTAAAATCGTAAAAAGTTTTTAAATTTTTGATGTCGCTACCGGACGTTGGCTCAGTTAAAGAAAAACTGGAAAGCTCGTTCTCAGGTTGAATATCAGATAAATCAAGAGCAAAACAAGTCATAGCGTTTGCAACTATTGATAGAGCAAAAGATTGATTTACCTTTGCAATGTCCTCAACTATTTTACAGAAGTCTAGTAAATTCTCTATTTTTGGGTTTAGTAAACCACACTTTTTAGCTAATCTTATTAATTCAGGATTCATTTCGTTCTTTTTATCCATTTCAAAAGCAGATTTCTTGGCTTTGATTAGAAGTTTTTCAAAGCTAATAATATCACCTCACAAAGTCTCTGGATCGTAGCCAAGCATTACAGTCCACCACCATCTTGCCATATCTACAAGATCTCTGCTAAAAACACCAGATAATCTATATTCTCCATTTCTTATTGTTATCATTCCAGCCCCAATAAGCCTATTTCTCATTGAATAAAACGATGATCTAACCATTTTTAGCTCTTCCAATAAATTTTCCCATTCCTCCACTTTCAAAGGTTTTCCAGCCTTTTGTCTTTCATCAATTATTGTTACAAATTTAACTGCTTTCATAGCTATTTCCTCATTTCTAAATAGCCTTCTCATTAATTCGAGAAATGGATTTTTAGATTGAGTTATCCTAGCATTAGATGCAGATCTAACAACTATAGTAGCAGATGTTTTTGGAGCTTCCTTAACCTTCATAACTGTGCATCTACAAGAAAGATATTAAATCGTTTTTATAATCATGAATAAACAAGAAAAAATTAAATTTGATGAGTTACAAAAGATGAGATGATATGAGCAATATTGCAAAAGTTATACTACTAACCATCGTAATTTTTGCAGTTGGTATGCTTGTAATGCCTCAAACAGCTTCGCTTTTCGCCGGGCAGCACTGGTGGTACAACATAAGTGGGAATGGAAATCAAGTCCCATGCCAGAAATGTCATGCCGATGTTTATGAAGAATTGAAAGATAGCTATCACAAAAATATGGGTTGCGCCTGCCATAGAGCGAACTTGAGTATAACTTACGCAGAAGTGAAGAACGGAAAAATAACGGACTACCAACCGGGAAAGCAAGCTCATGCTGCTACAACTGTAGCTTGTATGCTGTGCCATCAAATAAATGCATCCTTAAACAGTTCTATGCCCGGCCCATTTGCTGGTACATTTAATATAACTGCTTTTGGTGTAAAGTCTAATTATAGATATTCCAATCTTACGTTTACTGGTATGTGTTCAGCTCACAACTCATTTGTGGCAAATGCAATAAAAAATAATACACTCAGAGACTCGACTGAAGCTTGTGTAGCCTGTCACATGAAGGTAAACATCACGATAAACTTTCATGTATATAAGTGGATTAACATATCTACTGATCATGTAATATTGGGCTATTACTCATTAACAGGTTTAAACGAGTCGTACATTAACGTTACATCTGATAGTTTTGGTTACACCAATATTACGGAGGTGAAACCATGACAACAAAACTCTTAGCTTTAACACTAATTGGTATAGCTATTACCGCATTGTTCCTAATTTATTCTCCTCATTCCACATCACTTTTTGTAGGAACTCACACAATGTACAACTTTTCAACAAATCCTACGACAGGTGTTATTAACGTTACAACAGCAAATGGGCAGACAGAATACTGTAAACTTTGTCACTACCATATATGGGAGGAGTTGTATTCCAATCCAAGCTCACCACACTACGATCTAAGTTGTGAAACTTGCCATAGATTTAATGGTACTGGAATAAAATTTGCAGTTATAAATAGTACTGGTGCACATCCCGGAATACAAACCCATGCAGCTTACGTTCCAAGTTGCTTAGACTGCCATGGAGGTAATGGTGTTTGGGTTGTAAACAGATTTGGGAAGTTAGTACATGCTCCTCCAGCCAAAGCTTTTAACGTAACTCAGACTGTTAACAATCACAACGTCACTGTTATCTCATCAATACCCTACTTTGCAGCACATAAAGCGATGGTAGCTTACTTTGAAAAGAAAGGCGACGAGAACTTAGCTTGTTTAATGTGCCACACTAACATTTCGAAGCATATGGTGTTTAAATATCAGTATGATTTGAGCTATACTCTCTACTACTATACTTTTACGAGTTTTACGCCAAATGGAACGAGGTATGCGAACATAACTATAAACCCACCCTCAAACTTTAATGGTATGCACGAATTTATTCCACTAAATAAAATAAATTGTTCGTCTTGCCACGAAAATATTTATTTAGGGCTTATAAATGGTACTCATGCCCCGATTTACAATGCATGGAATACCACAAACCTCTGGGGCAATCCGAGATACCACGCATTGGCTACGAGTGTAACAACTCTCAACGTCTCTTGGATAAACAACAGCTACTGCGATGAATGTCACAATCTATATCGCTATGCTATTAACAATCCTACTGCCAATACAACTTACAATTTATACCCCGCAGCAATAGAAATTAATTCAACTAAAGTGCATTGTGCTGAGAAGGTATCGTGTCTTACCTGCCACGGAAATGGAACACCTTACGATCCTTACACTGTTATAGCCACTTATGGCTGGTTGCCCGGTGGAGGAGGAGGTAGCACTTTGTATATAGCAATAGGACACGAAAACATGTTAAATCAAACTGCAAACTATAGCAGAATGTATCATGGTGATGTTTGCATGGCTTGCCATGAAGCAGCAGTTCATGCAGCAACATCATGTAAGTGGTGTCATGAAGGATTTATAGGATTTGATATTCAATCTGAGCCAAGTGGACAGGATACTATAATATAATGAGGGGAAAAAATGAATGAAATAAAAAAGAAAATTATTCATAACGTATTTATCGTTGAAAGTAAAGAAGGTACTAAAATATTAACAAAGAGTTTGTATCCACCACACTACGGAGAGAGAAAGTGGAATGAGTATAGAGAGTGGATTCCATCAAGGAGTAAACTAGCATCCATGCTGTTAGACTATACCTTAGATATACAAAGAAACTGGAAGTGTCTTTACTTGGGTGCAGCAAGCGGTACAACAGTAAGTCACTTAGCAGACATTGTAGATAAAGGGATAATATATGCTGTAGAGTACTCTGCAAAACCATTTAAGAAGTTAATAGAGCTTGCAGAAGAGAGAAAAAACATAATACCTCTACTAAAAGATGCCTCTAAACCAGAGGAGTATTCAGGAATAGTCGAGCCAGTGGATTTTATATATCAGGACGTTTCTCAGAAAAACCAAGTAGAGATTTTTTTGAAAAATATAGATTTCTTTCTAAAAAAAGGAGGGGATGCACTAATAATGGTTAAAGCAAGAAGTATAGATTCAACAATAGATCCAGAAGAAGTTTACGAATCCGTTTTAAGGGAAATTGGAGAAAATTTAAAAATTGTAAAGTTTGGAAAACTGAAACATCACAAAGACCACATATTTATTCACTGTGTTTTGTAATTTTTTACAAGTACTTTCACTTTTTACAAGTACTTTTCACATCTCTCCAAGCTTTTTTTAAGTAGAGACACTGTATTGTTGTAATCTCTAAGATCTATTACCTCCACCGGAGTATGGATGTACCTTGCAGGTATGCTTAACACGCCCGATGGAATTCCTTCCCTTGTAAGATGTATTGCTGTTGCATCTGTAGTTCCACCTTCTCCAACTTCAAGTTGATAGGGTATTTCGTATTTTTCCGCAGTCTCTCTTAACAACTTCAAAACTTTTTTATGAGCTATTAAGCCCCTTCCTGAAGCATCAACTACTGTTATTGCAGGCCCCTTTCCAAGTTTAATTTCCTGATTTGCATTTACTCCGGGAAAATCTGTTGCTACACAAACATCCAAAGCTATAGCCATGTCTGGATTTATAGAGAATGCGGAGGTTCTAGCTCCCTTTAATCCAACTTCTTCTTGAACTGTAAATACAGCGTAAAGAGTGACATCTGTTTTTACTTCTCTAAAAACGTCTATTAGTGCGGCAACACCTACTCTATCGTCTATTGCTTTCCCAGTAATTCTATTTTCACCAAGTTTAACGAGTTCTCTATCAATAGTTATTGGACATCCTATTTCCACACCCATGTCCTTAGCTTCGTCTCTTGATTCAGCACCTATATCAACAAACATATCTTCAATTTTAATTACTTTTTTTCTCTCCTCTTCCTTCATAATGTGGGGTGGCTTACACCCAAAAACACCAACAATCTTGCCTTTATCAGTATGTACAATCGCTCTTTGATTTAAAACAGTTTGAGAAAACCACCCACCTATCGGTGTAACTCTAAGAAAACCTTGTTCTTCAATATGTTTTACCATAAATCCAATTTCGTCCATGTGTGCTGCAATCATTACTTTTTTATCTTCTCCTTCCTTAACAGCTATAATATTCCCCATTTTATCCGTATATACTTTATCTGAGTAATTCTCTACCTCACATCTAATTATTTCTCTCACTTCATCCTCGTAACCACTTATCCCATGAGCATCGCAAAGCTTTTTTATAAGCTCCATGTATTTAGCTACCTTACTAAGTTATTTAAGTTTAAGCAATGTGTGCAGAAAATTAAAATATATCCAAACAATGCATTGAACATGAAATCAATAAACTTCGATGAAGAGTACGTCGATTTAATACTTTCAGGTAGAAAGAAAAGCACTATAAGGAAAGGTATAAAGAGTTATGAAATGGGAAAGATAGTTTACCTAACTGCCTCTTCAAAACCGTTTGCAAAAGCAAGAGTTAAAAAAGCTGTTGTTAAGAGAGTTAAAGAATTAAACGATGATGATGCAATAAAAGATGGATTCGAGAGCAAAGAAGATTTAATAAAAGCACTAAAAAGAATATATGGAAAAATTGATGATGCAGATCTTGTAACTGTAATACACTTTGAACTAATTTAAGTAGTATATTCTGAATTTATTTTTACGTAGTTGTGGTTTAAATCACATCCAACGATGCATGATTTACCATTACCCACCTTTAAATCTATGTGGTATTCTACTACTTCATTTTCTCTCATTAACTTTGATGCTAAGCTCCTTTTCCCAGTATCTTTTCCATTTTTTATTAGTTCAACCTTAAAGCCTTTACCACCTCTAAAAGCATCTTCTGCATCCCATTTACATCCAACAATATCTAAATCCAAGTTTTCATTTATTTCAACATCCGAATAGCCAAGAGCTGCAATAACTCTTCCCCAGTTAGCGTCACACCCAAAAAGTGCTGTTTTTACAAGAATAGAAGAGGCTACTGCTCTCGCAGCTTTTTCTGCTTCAACATCATTTTTGGCACCTCTAACAAAAACTCTCATTAACTTGCTTGCTCCTTCACCATCTGCAGCAATCATTTCTGCAAGAACTGAACACACATGCATTATAGCCTCTTCTATCTTTTTTTCATCACACTCTTTTTTTTCGGTAGAAACTAATATAAAAGAGTCGTTTGTCGATGTATCACCATCAACCGTAATAGAGTTAAAAGTTTTTTTAACTACTTTTTTAATAATGCCTTCACAATCAATTTTAGCATCTGTAAAAACGTAAGCAAGCATAGTTGCCATATTTGGAGCTATCATTCCAGCACCTTTTGCAACTCCAGCCACCACGCAATCTCCAACTTTTACACCCCACTGTTTTGTAAAAGAGTCAGTCGTTGTTATTGATTTTGCAAATTTCCAAGAGTTTTCCCTACTTGAATTAATTTGAGGATAAGCACTGTTAAACAAAGATCCTATCCACTTTATATCAAGTTGAACACCAATAACCCCAGTAGATGATACAACTATCTCCTCCCTACTACATCCAATTTTTTCAGCAAGCAATTCAGCCATTTTTATAGCATTTTTAATACCCTGCTCTCCAGTATATGCGTTTGCATTACCGCTATTAACAATTATACCTTTTATGTAGCCCTTTTTCAAATGATTTTCTGTTACTATCACTGGTGCTGCCTTAAACTTATTGGTTGTGAAAACTCCAGCAGCCTTGCCATCACATACAACCAATCCAAGACCTCCGCCCTTAATTCTAACTCCTGAGCATTTTACTCCTTCAACCGAAGTAATTACTTCAGGCGTTTTGTATCTCAATTGCATAGACAAAATTTAAAGTAATTAATTTTATTTCTTTCCTTTCAAAGTATTGAAGCTGGTATGCACAATATCTCTTCCCCATCTTTATAAACAGTTATATCTCCACCACTTTGAGATACCACTATAGCTATAGCGTTAGTTTCTCTTGATATTACTGCACACGCAAGGTGTCTTCCACCTAAGCCTGACTTCATTTTTACATCTCCTGCCTGAACTTCTATGTATCTTCCAGCTGTAACTATATACCCCTTTTCATCTACAACAAAAACACCATCTAACTGCGCAAATTCTCTAATACTCTCCCAGTTAGATGGGTCTTTTACATCTCTAACAGATTCTGGATGACCTTTGTATGGATTTATTATTAATTGCCTACTTCTCCTAAGAACCTCTTCTACATCCCCTATCACAAAAGCTGTTCCTATTGGTTTGCCTTCTCTACCTTTATGTGCTATGCTAAGAGATACAGTTAGTAGTGCTTTTATTACTCTTGGTTCAACTCTTTCAGCACACTCTTTTAATGCCGAATTTATTCTTCCTTTTTCGAGATCTACAAGTAGCACACTTTTAAGCGAATCTATACATGTAACAGCCACTGCTCTTCTATCCAATCCAAGTCCCTTTAAGTAGAGTACCAAGGATATGTAATCTTTTGATTGAGATAACAAAAGCATCTTTTCAGCAAGTTCCTTTCCCAGCATCTCATCTATATTTACTGCCTCAAGTGATGAAATTACACTTTCTATTAGGGTAGTATATCTCCTTGGTGCAGGAATTATATTAATTCCATCAATTATTTTTTCATTTAAATTTTTATTAGAGATAACAACTACTGCTTTTGCATCTACACTTTTTGCAAGTTCTACACCCTGTTCAATTAAAAAATCAAGCATTAAATTACACTACACAATATAAGTTTTTTAAATTTGCTCTTATCATACTTTTCTTGGATCAGTTATTTCACCGTATATAGCTGTAGCAGCCGCAGTGGCTGGAGAAACTAAATATATCTTTCCTTCAGGACTTCCTTGTCTTCCAACAAAGTTTCTGTTGGATGTAGATACACTAACTTCTCCGCTTGCTATCAATCCAAAGCTACCCCCCATACATGGTCCACAGCAAGGAAACTCAACTAAGGCACCAGCTTCAACGAATATGTCAATTATCCCATCTTTAAGGGCTTTTTTGTATATACTTCTTGATGCAGGTATAACAATTAACCTAACATTTTTTGCTACTTCTTCACCTCTAAGTATTTCAGCCGCAACTTTAAGATCTTCATACCTACCATTAGTGCAAGAGCCTATGAAAACTTGATCTACCTTAGTACCTTCCACTTCTGAAACACCACACACATTATCAACTCTATGTGGCTTAGCTACTTGGGGTTCCATTCCACTTACATCGAGTTCAACTTTTTCAAACTTGGCATCTTCATCCGTTTTTAGTATTTCTTCTTTTATTTCTTTTATACCAATTTCTTTAAGATACTTCTCAGTTATGCTATCAAATTCAACTATTCCTGCTTTTCCTCCCATTTCTATAGCCATGTTGCACATTGTAAACCTGTCACTCATACCTATTTTTCTTATTGTGTCTCCACCATACACACAAGCTTTGTAGTTTGCTCCATCAGCTCCAACCATCCCAATTAACTTTAATATGATGTCTTTACCGCAAACATACTTTTCAAGCTTGCCGTTAACTTCAAAGTAAATAGTTTCAGGAACTTTGAACCATAACTTACCCGTAGCAAAAACGAAACCCATATCAGTAGAACCTATCCCAGTAGAGAAACAGCTTAAAGCACCATACATACATGTATGGCTATCCGCTCCAACAATTAGTTGGTTGGGTAAGGCATGCCCCTTTTCCACCATTATTTGGTGAGCTATTCCCTCTCTAACATCGTAATTTAAAATTCCATTCTCCTTTGCAAATAACCTTAGCATCTTATGAGTTTCTGCTGCTTTAATGCTATCAGCCGGGACTTGGTGGTCAAAAGCCATTATAACTCTTTCAGGATACTTTACTTTTCTTTCTCCAGTAATTCTTTCTAAAGCTTTTATAGCGAGTGGTGCGGTTATATCGTGAACCATTGCTTTATCTATTTTTGCAAGAACAAAATCTCCAGCTTTAACGTCCTTACCTGATGCAAGAGAGAAGATTTTTTCAGCTATGGTCTTGCCCATGCCTAAATGAAGATAGTTAGATTATTTAACTTTAATCTTGTTCAGTTTTTACAGCATCTATAATTTTCTTACCAGCAACTATTTCATCAACACTGTGTATTGCAGCACCAAGATCTTCAATAACCTTTTTCACTTCTTTATAGTTTATATTATCTCCAACTATTGTTATTTTCAAAGTTTCAGTACTTTGGTCAATCTCCATTAAACTTAAATTAACACCGTCAACGTTTTCTATTTCACTCAACTTTAAAGCTAAAAACACGTTGTCAGGTTCGTGTGGTTTCATAACATCTAAAACAAGCCTTCTTATACCTGTCACATTAGGGTTTAGAACACCAATATATTTAACTTTTGTCACATTAAAAATAGGCTTATGGAGTACTACGACTTGCATACTCATTCAATATTCAGCGATGGTGAATTAATTCCTTCCGAGATGATTAGAAGAATGGCTGATAGAGGTGTTTCAGGATTTGCTATAACGGATCATGTTGATTTTACAAACATTTCTTGGATTCTAAATAAATTGAGAAAGCTCCAAGATTTAAGAGATGATTACGAAATTAAGGTACTCTTAGGAGTTGAAATTACCCATATCCCACCTTCTTTGATAGATAGGGCTGTTGAACTCGCATTAAGTGAGGGAGCTGAGATAGTTGTCGTGCATGGTGAAACTCTTGTAGAACCTGTAAAGGAGGGTACAAACTTAGCTGCAATAGAAAGTAATGCACATATTTTGGCTCATCCGGGTATATTAGATCCTGAACTTGCAGATAAAGCAAAAAGTTCTGGAATTTATCTTGAAATATCTGCAAGAAAAGGACATTGCCTTGGAAATGGTAGTGTAGCTAAGTACTCTGAAATAGCTGTAATCAATACAGATACACACTCTCCTTCTGATATAATTAGTCCAGATTTTGCCCTTAAAATTTGCTTAGCTGCTGGAGCAAGTTGTAAAGTTATAGAGAACAATCGAAAGCTATTTAGAAAGCTATGGAATAGGAGGTGAATTATTGCTTAGAAAGACTCATGCTTTTTTTGCTGCAGCTACAGCCTTTTTTGTCGGTTTAACACCCTCTCAAATAATAGCATCCTCTTTTTTTGGAATTGTTAGTGATATGGATCATACACTTGGCTTGAGACATAGAGGTTTTACACACTCTATTTTGTTTGCTTTATTAAGTTTTGTTATATCTTCAGCCCTTTTTCCCAATCTCGCATTACCTGTCTTAATTGGAGTAATTACTCACATTTTTGCAGATATGCTCAATCCTGAAGGAGTAGAATTGTTTTATCCGTCTAAGAAAAATTATAGAATAGCTAAATTTAGATTTAACAGCAAATCTGGAAATGGCATAGTAATTACACTATCCTTGGCTTTAATATTTTTAAAGCTGAAAGGTTATTCAATAAATCTATCTATAATCAAAAACTTAGCTTACACAATTCACAATTATGCAATTAAAATAGGTATTAAATAAAATTCTGCAAGTATTCTATTATTGCATTTATGGATTCTTTTAAAATTCTTCTGTTATCGTAGTTTTCAACAGTTTTTAGTAAAAATTCTCTATCTTTATTGGCAAATCTTTTTGCCATTTCGACCATCTCCGGGATTGCTCTAACTACGTTATTAACTATTGTTATATCTGCCATTCTTGCAGTTCTGGATAATGGATTCAAGTCGATAGCTATTACTTTTTTTCCATTTTTCTTTAAAATTTCACATCTGTCTCCATCTTCAAGCATAACCATAACAGTATCAGCTATAAATATGCCTCTTCTGTCCACAATCCTTCTATAATGGTCAATTCCATCTATCTCAGCATCGCCAGCCCACAAAACGTTTTTACAACCCCTACTTTTCAACCATCTTGCAATTTTTTCTACTCTTTCTTTGCTCCAGTGAAAAACATTAACTTCAAGAGGTACATTTAAAACCTCCGAAAGTTCTGCAAGTTGTTTTGCGACTAAAGCAGCAGCATTTCCATTTACTGAAATTACTGGATTCTTAGATAAAAGCATCAGAGCTACTGCCGCTTCCTCTGCTTTTATTGCAAAATCTCTACTTACTTCCCCAATTATGTAGTCAAAAGTTTCTCCTCTTCCATGAGCTATTAAACCCTCTGGAACTACTACTCCTTCTTTAAAAGCATCTACCAGCATTTCTCTTGTAATTAAAGATTTATAACGAGGATGAGATTCTGGTATCTTCATGATTTTTCTATCTCTTTTTTCAGCAATTTTTGTCTTTCCTTTGCAGAATAACCAGTTAAGTCTTGCAAAAATTTATTGTACTTTTTTATTGTTTCTACTGCAATTTCTTCTGGAGCCTTTGGATTTGTCTTTGTTTCTGCGAGCAATTTTTTGCCCTCAAGTTTCATTCTCAATTCCTCTATAGCTCCAAAACTAACTATATAGTATTCTCCCTCTTTAACGTACTCCCCAAAATGTTTTTCAATCATTTCAATTAGTCTTTCCTCTGTAGGTTTGTAACCTCTTTTAAATGGATAAGCCCTCATCAAAGGTTAATTGAAGAGGTTGGGTATATATTTTGTGCTAAAAAACAAAGCTAAAAAACAAAAATTTAAAACCTTTTTATCTCCCGTAGAGAATATGCGGAAAGACAAACAAAAAGATAAACTAAACATTCTTCTCATTGGTGTTGGTGGTCAGGGAATTTTAACTTCAGCAACTATTCTTGCAAAAGCTGCAATGTATGAAGGAAAAAATGTAATTACTGCTGAAACTCATGGAATGGCACAGAGAGGTGGAAGTGTAGAAGTGCATGTAAGAATAGGTAATGTATATGCGCCCTTAATTCCTGAAGGTCGTGCAGATTACGTTATTTCTCTTGAAATGTCTGAAATCCTTAGATATACTAACTACATAAATGATGAAACTATTGCAATAGTTAGTGAAGATAAAATAGCACCTCCCTCAGTAAGCAGAGGTGAAGCAAAGTATCCAGAAAAAAATGTAATAGAAAGTATAACAGATAAAATCTACTTTTTAAATGCACGAGAGATTGCGAACAAAGCTGGAAATGTCTTAGCTTCAAACGTTGTAGTTCTTGGGGCTTTTTGCAGATTATGTGACTATTTAAGCTTAGAATCTATGGAAAAAGCTATATTCGGAGTTTTTCCACAAAAACTTGTAGATGTTAATCTCAAAGCTTTAAGAATGGGATACGAATCTATAGTATAGAAAGTAATTCAATTTTAATCCAATTTTAGCATCCAACACGCTATAGCCAAAATTCCAACTGCCAAGAATGCCAACAGAAAGCTGGATTTAAGAGATAGCAACAAAAACGGATATATAAGATACGATGTCAAAGATAATAACAAAGCCACTCCAACGTACTGTATTTTTTCTCTCTCTATCATTTGAGAAAAACAGAATAAAGCTATAACCAGAGGTAATATAGGTGTAGGTTGAGGAACTAATATTGAATGGATATACCTAGCTACATTGTCAAATCCAGCAAAGTATATCGCATTTATAAAGGACGTGTAAAGTGGAGTAGATGGAAATATCTCTGGTATGTATATTGCCAATAGAATCGTCAAAAATTCAAAACTAAATGGATTTTTGTTCCATCTGAGTAGAGGTACTATAGATAAAGGTAGTAAAAACAAGGGATTCACAATATAAGAGAGAGATGAGGATGAATACGTCATTAATGTAAGTAAAAACGATACTTCCGCCGATATAAGACTTATTAGTTTCCAACTTTCCTTCATTTTACCACCACACTATCGATTTGTTTACATCCACTTCAACGCAGTTACCACAACTTCTAAGTAAAGTAACAGCTCTCCTTCTTACAGCCTCCATAACAATTCCAGAAAAGCTTTCTTCATACAATCCCTTTAGAGATATAACCTGAACTGGCATTACCTTAGATAATTTAATTAAATTGTCCAATTTTACTCTTTCAACTCTCGTTATAACAACTACCAGAGGTTTGTAAAGCAATAAAAATTTCTTACATTTTTCTACAGCTTCTTCAAAACTTTCTCTACCTCCCTCAACTTCAAGTAGTGCTTTACTAATTCTTCTAAACTGCCTACTACCCACATCCGGATGAAATATTCTACCATCACCTACAATGTATAATCCTACCTTGTGACCCCTAAATGTGTAGTAATATGCCAAAGCATTTGCAACTTCTATTGCAGATTCAAGGTAATTTTTTACACTTGTACCATGTAACATGTATGGGTTGGAATCGAGAAAAATCCACACAGCCTTTTTACCCTCTACTTCATATTGATTTACCATTAATTTATTTCTTCTGGCAGTAGCTTTCCAATTAACAAATTTCATAGAGTCCCCAGGCAAGTACTCTCTTATTTCTCTAAAATCTGTACCGGGAACTCCTATTTTCGCTATATCTATTCCAGGTATTGGTGATTTTGCCCTACCCCTTACTTCTTTTATTTTTCTAATTTTTGGAATTCTGTGTTTTACTTCTACCGTAACAGAGCTGTTTGTTACACCTCTCTTAACGAATGTCTTTGAAAGACTCTCTACTTCGTATTCTAAATCTTTTAGCTTGTATATCCCCCTTTTAGTAGCTTTAGCAGTATATTTAAGTTTAACAACTCTTCTCCCAATAACAATGCACTCAGCAAAATTTGATCCATTCTCAACTTCAAAAAATTCAGGTAAATCGTGCCTAATTCTCAAAACACCTAATCCTACAACATCTATTAGTATATTAACTGAAAAATTTCCACCTACAATAGTTTTTTCATCCCATTCTTCTTTTAATACTCTAACTTTAACACCAAAAGGCAATACCAAAAGTATTGCAGGAATTATAGCTAATTTTATTAGTTCTGGGGAAGTTAAGAACAATCCGAATAGTACCAAATATACTATGAGTTTAACGAGAGAAGCCCCTGCCTTCCTCATCACCTTTTGGCACCTCTACTTCTTTGAGAACATCCTCTACAACTACTTCTGGTCTAATTCCTTCTACAGCTCTTTCAACTTTTAGAATTATCCTGTGAGCTAAAGCATCTACTGCAACGAGCTTAACATCATCCGGAACTACATAATCTCTACCATCCATCGCAGCTATAGCTCTTGTTACTTTAAGCAAAGCTAAACCACCTCTTGGACTTGAACCTACATCTACGTATTCGTGCTTTCTTGTAGCCCTAACAAGCTCAGATATATATCTCAATATACTTTTACTGACGTAAATTGATGATTCTACAAATTCCTGCATTGCCCTAAATTCAGAAATAGTTACACATGGAGATATATCTTCTGTTGGATCATCTTTCATCCATTCAATTCTTCTACTTAGAATTTCCATTTCCTCTTCTACACTACTTGGATATCCCGGGCATAGTCTTAACATAAATCTATCAAGCTGAGCTTCAGGTAATGGATAAGTACCCTCCTGCTCTACCGGATTTTGAGTGGCTATAACGAAGAACGGTAATTCCAATGTATGTGTTTCACCCTCTATTGTAACTTGCTTTTCTTCCATCGCTTCAAGTAAAGCTGATTGAGTTTTTGGAGGACTTCTATTTATTTCATCTGCCAGTAACACATGTGTAAAAATTGGGCCTTTGATTAACTCAAATTCCCCACCTCTGTAAACCTTAGTACCAGTTATATCTGCGGGGAGTAAATCTGGTGTAAATTGAATTCTGTTGTATTCAGCGCCTATGGATTTCGCAAAGACCTTTGCTAAGAGAGTCTTACCCAGTCCCGGATAATCTTCAAAAAGAACGTTTCCATTACTTAAACAAGCTGCAAGCATTTTTTTAACGATTAAACTATCTCCCACATAAACATCACAGACTGTTTTAACTATGCTGTCACACAACCTCATAAATTCACGAACGTTCATTTTTATCCCCTCCCTTAATAGATTTCATAACTATTTTCAAAATTTTCTCTCTTTTCTTTCTATTTCTCCCCTCAATCAAAGCTCTTTCCCATGGAAAAGATAGAATTGAAACTTTTTCATCACAGTGGTTGACTATAGGCAATATTTTAGATGCAATTTCCTTTTCTTTGTATCCAGAATCCAATAGAATTTTTACCAAGTAAGTTACGAGCATAGATTTTTCACCTTTTTTGACAAATAAGTCTGCAGCTCTATCGAGATTCATAGATAACTCGTCTATTAATTTTGAAACACTGCTAACATGTTCACTTAGATATCTTTCATCGTACTCTGGCTTGAAATTTCTAAAAATTGAAAAAGCAGCAAGGGCTACTACAATCCATTCAGCAAAATCAAACAATCCTCCTTTTAAATATGGTCTTGCAAATTCGAGAATTGCAAGACCTATTAAAGCTAATACTACATAAGTTCTTGAAGAGGCGATACCTTTCGCTATAATTCCTTCAAATCCAGACGCCAATGCAGTTATTCCTAAATAAACGAGAAATGCTGCTATTGCTATTGCCAAAGTTGAATTATATTGGACTAAAAGCATATATAAGGATATAGCAGTAAGTAAAAATCCAATAAATGAAGTAATGTGTCTTTTTGGCAAATCCGAAACTACTATCGCTATTGAAATCAAAAAAATGAAGAGAAATATTCTGTTTACTGAGATTGGATAGTACATTTGTAGATTAAATATTACCAAGTTAGAAATCAGATACATTGCTAAAGCAACAAAAAATGGTCTTAGAAACTTCAGTTTTCCTCTTGACAGTATTCCCGCTAAAAGTAATATATATATAGTTGCGAGGTTTTCAGTAGAAATTATCACCAACTCTTTACCAAAGTAAACTGTTTGATGAGTTACTATCCAATAAATTGCTGCAAATATTAGAGTTAAAGTTAGTATTGAAATCACCTAAGACACCTCCTAACTCTTCTGCACAATTCGTAAAATTTGATTAAGTCTTCCCTATTACCAAAATCTTTCCCATATCTCTTAGGCTCAAAAAATGACAGAATTTCTTTTTTTAATTCATCCTCAATTTTCAAAAACTGCATTATCTCCCTAACAGTAGTGCTTTGTACATCCAAACCTTTATTTTTACACAACTCTAAAACATCTTCGAAAATTTTTGCTATTGCCCTTCTAAAAGGTAGCACGTGAATTTTCATACTTTTCTTTTCTAAAACTTTTCCTTTTTCATTTAAAACTTCAGCTAAAAGTTCGTGAGTACCTATAGGTAGTTTTCCTTTAAAAGTGCACTCATTCTTACCAAAACCAACTTTTTCACCATTTAAACTCAATCTAACCAACCCTTCCCCCGTAGCTTTTATTGAGATTTCATTTTCGGGCAACCATACTGGAGGAGGCATGTATTCAAATCTAAGGGTTCTCTTTTTCCTGAATTTTAAAGCCAATAAAAATATTAGAGGTAAAGGTATTAAGTATATCCAAATTGGCAGAGGTTTTGTAACCACTATTTTTGAAGGAAAGTGAATATCATCTCCCGCATAGTATATTTCGAATTTATCTTTTTTTACTTTTATTTTAAGTGTGCCGGGGTCGTAGTACTTCTTGCCATTGATATATACAGTTCCTTTTACAATATTTCCATTTTTATCAAAAACTCTAATAATCAGAGTATTACCATTTATTTCAGCTTTTATTTTAGTTGGTGATTTAACATACAACCTCAAAACACTATTATAGCCAAGAGATAGAACAGAATAGTTTACAGCGTATATTCCTTCTTGTTTAGGACTCATAACTTTTATGAAGTGACTTACATTAACGTAAAACGGATATCCAAGATATACGGTTTCTTCTATAGCTTTACCATTAAACAGAACTGTAACATTTGATATCCAATATTCTCCTACAACCGCTGTAGTATTCGAAAAAATAACTTTAACGTATCCCGCTTCAACTTCCCTTTCCCAGCTAACTGGACTTATAAAGTATTCTTTTGATCCGGGATAGAATATTTTTATCTTGTGCTTTCCCGGAGATAAATAAACTTGGAAAGAGAAAGTTGTGTTAAAATTTTCTCTATACTCTTTTCCATCAACAAACAAATAAATTGTACCGTTTATTGGTTTTGCATAAACAACTTTTCCTCTGATTTTACAAACTCCAGCACAAACTTTACTACCAATGTTAGTTTCTATGTATGGTTTTCCGAGAATTTCAACAATAGGATCGCTCCAAGAAGCGTAAAACATAAAACTACCTGTATAATGTGCTAAAACATTGTATTTTCCTGTTTTGTTTACTTTTATACTTGCATGAAATATACCACCTTTTACGGGAAACAATCCCAAAAATTTGTATGATTTTCTATCGTTTTTGTTTTTTGCGAGATATATTTCAACATAACCAGAAACGTAATTTTGTAACTTAGGATCTTCAGATTTTACTATACCGCTAAGACTTAAATTTTCGCCAACGTAAATTTTCTTTGAAATGTTTGTTATTGTACATTCTGTAGGTATTTTTTTCTGGGAAGGTGTTGGATCAAATTCAACCCACCCTGTTTTAAATTTCACCTCTGCCCACGCATGTGCTTGAGAAGAAAACACAGTTTGATTGTACGGTTCGGGTCTTGCCATGTATCCAAAAACCATTCTTGCAGGCAATCCAATCGATCTACACATCATTACAAAAGCTGAAGCAAACTGCTTACAAACTCCAACTTTTTTCACAAATAAAAAGTCATATATGGGATCTCCAGAATAAGTTGTAAAGCCATAAGTATAGTTGGTTTCAAGGAATTCAGCTATTTTTTCAGCTTTTTCATAATCATTTTTTGCACCTTTTGTTACCTTCAAAGCCAAAGCTCTGATTCTATCTTTTCCGGGGCAAGTTACTTGTAAGTATGGACTATCTTTTGGTACTTTTGCTGCCCAAAGAGCTCTTGGGGGTGATGCAAGAGAATAACCAACGTATGGTTTTTTATCTGATTTTATATAGAACGTTGAAGTTTCTGGAAAATATTTTGCCTTTATCGTTACAAAAACTGTTTTCTGAGAGACTGGAATATGATTTTTGAATTCTACAATTGGAGTGACTTTATAACGAGTTGTAAAATAACTGGGAGGCGACATTTCTTTTGGTTGTGTTTTTTCCTCTATCCAAGAATGTGTTTTTTCATCGTAAAAGGCAGAAGTATATAGCCTCATAAGATAAGTGTAGTCGTTTAGACCTTCAACAAAGTAAATAGGTACTTTTGCTGAATTTGACATTTCACTTAAATTAGCCATGTTTGATTGAGAAAAGCTTGAGGGTACTGTGTGTACAGGATTGCTACTACCTTTATATCCACCAGTTCCAACTATTCCAGGCAACCCGGTATTTGTAAAATTTAGATTTGATACAAACGAATATAAAAATGATATAGACAAAAGTATTAATATAAACATAATCAATCTTTTTAAATCCTTAGTTATCGTAGCCACATGTTAAAGTTTAAAATCAAATATTTAAAATTAATTTATCGTCTTCGAGATAGCCATCAATATCTACATATATTTCCTTAAGCTTCTCAATTGTTTCATCTTTTGCCTTCCACAGTCCCCTCTTATACGCCTCGAGCAGTCTCCTCGCTATCTCTTCCACGGCATAGGGGTTGTTCTCCTTAAACCACTCCCTCATATTATCATCGAGCACGAACCTCTCGGCGATCTCGTCGAATATCCAATCCTTCACGGCCTTCGTCGTTACCTGCCATCCGTAAACGTTTACGATCTTCTTCATGATGTCTCCAGCTCCCTTGTATCCGTGCCTCTTCATACCCTCAATCCAGTCGTCGTTCAGTAGGGTCTTTCTCACAACCCTCTCGATTTCCTCCTTTGCATCTACAATCTTCGCTGACTCTGGATTCCTCGTATCCCCTATGAGAACTTTCGGTCTCTTTCCGGTCAACTTCTCCACCGTTAACGCCAAACCTCCTTGGAATGCGTATGGACAGTCGTCGTCCGTTATGTCCCATTCGTCGGTGTAATGATTTCTCACGACGGCCTCAACTCTCTTAAGGCCGAGCTTAAATTCCTCCTTAGCTTCCACACCGAACGCATCCTTTCCGTAGGCGTAGCAACCCCAGTTTATGTATATCTCCGCAAGCTCTTCCTCGCTCTGCCAATGTGAGGAGTTTATAGCATGGTTTACACCAGCCCCGTATGCTCCGGGCTTATCTCCAAAAATCCTGTGTCTCAAGCCTTCGAGATAGTGCTTTCTGACGTAGTTCATATCAGGAGGTTCGTCCAAGCCCGCAACCTTTGCAACAGCTGTATCTATAAGTTCCACGAGGTTCATGAATGTATCTCTGAAGAGACCGCTTATTCTAACTATCACGTCTATTCTCGGCCTTTTGAGGTCTTCGAGCGGAATCACGCTCAGCCCAACCACCCTATCCCCTTCCCAAACGGGCTCGACACCCAATAGGTAGAGAATCTGCGCTATCTGCTCTCCATCCGTATTCATGGGATCGCTACTCCATTCGACGAACGCTATCGTTTCGGGATATTTCCCGTTCTCCTTCATCATTTTATCGATCAGCTGTTCGGCCAACTTCTTTCCAACTTCCCAAGCGCTCTTCGACGGAATGGCTCTCGGATCCACCGAATAGAAATTGAATCCAGTGGGTATAACCTCCATCCTTCCTCTCGTCACATCTCCGGATGGGGCAGGTTCGATAAATTTGCCCTCCAAGGCTCTCAAAAGATTTTCGATCTCCCTTATGTTCATTATCCTCCTTCTTACTTCCATTCGCATCTCTTCGATTTCGGCTTTTGCCTTTTCCATCGCATCCTTTAAGAATTCCGGAATGTCCTCATCTCTGATCGAGTTAACGATCTCGCCTAAAGTGTATCCGTTTACGACCTTAAACGGATTTCTAAGGTATTCGGCGTAATCTACACCCATCTCCTTCAGCACGAACCTTTCGGGCTTGACTATGGAATTCACGAAGTCATCAAGAGTGGATTCATCTATCCTGCCGAACACGTGGAGGCTGTAGCAGTAAAGGGATTCGTTTTGCTCAACTATCCTGGTGTGCAAATCCTCCAAATCCTTGAATTCGAAGTTGAGCTTCTTCGCAAGCTCGATGATCCTCCTTTTTGCAATCTCCCTCTGTTCTTTCAGCCCCCTCTCCTCAGCTTTGAAGTATTCGTTTAGGGCTATTTCGAGTTCTTCGTAGCGGTTCGATCTCTTCATGGATGGTGGGAGATGATCTATTATCGTCGAATACCCCCTCCTTTTCGCCTGAGTTCCCTCTGCAGGGTTGTTGACTATGTAAACGTAAACGTTTGGGATGCTACGCAGACATAAGTCCGGATAGCATTCTTCGGACAAACCTACGCTCTTTCCGGGTAACCACTCCACGCTTCCGTGTTTACCTAAATGAATTACCGCATCGAAGTTTTCATTGAGAAATCTGTAGAATGCGTAGTAGTAATGGGGGATAGGTAAGGTTGGATTGTGTATCAGCTTGTGAAATTCCTCAGGATCGAAAGTTTTAGCCCTTGGAGGCTGAACAGTTACGAGGACGTTTCCGAACGAAATTCCCGGAATCCCTACATCATCGAATTCCCCCCAAGTTTCGAGCATCGATTTTCTGATCCTTTCAGGCAACTCCTCAAACCACCTTGCATACATTTCCTTCGAAATCTTGAAAGCGTAATTCGGACTGTAGTTCCATATCCCCTCCCACATCTGTTTATTCTCTAAAAACATCTTGGCAAGTTCCCTTCCGTCTTTGGGTATGTTTTTGACGTCATAGCCAGCCTTTTTCATAGCTCTGAGTATTTCCACAACGCTTTCGAACGTATCCAAACCTAAGGCGGTTCCCACGTTAGCTTCGGTATTGCCTATGTCCGAGATGTGCAGAACTATTGCTACCTTCTTTTCCGAATTCTTCATCCTCCTAAGCTTAAGCCATCTCTCCACCTGCTCAACGATTCTCCTAATTCTTTCCTCTATTGGAACGGACTTCAGAACGGTTTGAGTTCGGATCTCACCCGAAAACACCGTCGGATTTATCACACCGTTGAATTCCGGAAGAGCTACCGCAAACGAAACCATGACCGGATTTAATCCCTTCGGATCTTTCATCCACTCCTCAGGACTTTTTGCGTAGATCTCTATAGCGTTTATAACGGGCACGTCCAACTTCTTGAGGATTTTCAAGTCGTCGCAGACCTTGAAGTATAATCCCCAGATTAGTAAGGATATGATAGGCCGATCGTTCATGAAGAAGTATTTCCTTATCGCTTCATCCACTCCCGGTGCTCCTAAATCCTTATCCGGAAACGTGAGCGTAAAGACTGGAATTACACCTATATCCCTTCTCTCAAGCTCCTCTATCAACATGTCGATGTGAGCCGTATTCCTGAACAGAAACCTCGCCCTATAGAAAAGCAAACCTACGAGATCGCTATAGTTCAACTCGTACCACTTCAAATAATCCCTCAGATTTTCGAACAGTCCACCCTTCGGATGGTATATACCGTTCCAAGGCATCGGCTTTGGATCTTCGACATTCACACTTTTATCTATTAACCGCATGCAGAACTTAACGAAGTTCTTCAGATTCTCCAATCCGTCGTAAGCCAGATATCTCTTCAGAGTTTCGTAATCTTTTTTCGATACGTTAGAATGTTCGTCAACGCTCGAATTGAACGCTATGAAAATCTTATCCTTAGCTTTTTCAACGATTTCTTTTTCCCAATCTCCTCTCCCCATCTGATTGATCACCACTATATCGTATTTCGAGAGATCTGGAAGTTCGTTCGTTCTATTCAAAGTCTGAACGTCTAAAACATCTATTTTAAAACTTATTGCTTCCTCGGTCAGATCCTTCACAGCTTGGTGGATGTGCTGGGAGTTCCAAGCTATTATGAGCATAGAACGCATGATCAATTTATCTTGACTTCGAAACAAAAATCTTTGTGTTAGGTTTATGCCAGCGGAACTACTATGCGATTTCCATCCACTTCCAGAACTCTAACCTCGACACCGTAAACGGCTCTGACGTTATCCGAGGTTACTACATCTTTTGGCGTTCCGATCGCGAAGATCTCGCCGTCCCTCATCATAACGATTCTGTCCGCGAACATCGAGGCTAAGTTTAGGTCGTGTATTGCAGTAATAACAGTTACACCTTTTCTCGTTAAACTTTTCAGAAGTTCCATGACTTCGAGCTGATGTTTCAGATCTAAATTTGCGGTGGGCTCGTCGAGTAGCAATATTTCGACCTCCTGAGCCAAAGCCCTCGCAATCAAAACCTTCTGCTGTTGTCCCCCGCTCAGCGTATCGAAATCCCTCATCGCCAATTCTTCCAATCCCAAAACCCTCAGAACTTCCGAAGCCTTTTCCAAATCTTTTCTGCTACATTTCCATCCTATGTATGGCCTTCTGCCAGTCAAGACTACCTCGAAAACCTTCGCCGGAAATGTTCCGCTTACGTTTTGAGGGACGTAGCCGATCCTTTTGGCGATCTCCATCTGGCTCAAATCGTTGATATCCCTACCATTCAGCATGACGACGCCCTTCTTGGGCTTTAGTATCTTGCACATGCACTTCAGCAGAGTAGTCTTTCCGCTCCCGTTCGGGCCGACTATCGCCACGAACTCCTCCCCTATGTCGATCGAAATACCCTTTAACGCGGGAATGCTGTTGTATTCGAACTCCAACTCCCTGATTCTAATCCTCACCAATACTCCCGCCTCCTTCTAAGCAAGAGATAGAGGAACATCGGCCCGCCCAAGCAGTTCGTTATGACTCCTACGGGTAGAACTATCGGAGCCATAACCGTCCTCGCTATCGTGTCGCACGTAAGCAAAAGCAAACCGCCGAATAGGGTTGAGGCTGGAAGGAGATATCTGTAATCCCCGCCGATTATCATCCTGCATATATGCGGAGCTACCAGGCATACGAATCCTATCGTTCCGGTAAAGCTGACTATGGATGCGGTAAGGAATGAGGAGATGAGCATCACGAAGATCCTGAGTCTTTCCGGATTCACACCCAAGCTTTTCGCAGTCTCATCGCCAGCTATCATAATCACGTTGACGTCCCAAGTCTTCCAGAAGAGCAAGATGAAGCATACCGCTAAGGATGCGAAGGTTGGAAGAATAGCCTTCCAGCTGGCCTTTCCCAAATCGCCGACGATCCAGAAGTATATCTCCTTCACATCTTCCGGATTCGCGAAGAACATCAGAAGCGTCGTCACAGCGCTGAATATGTAGAGCATCGCTATTCCTGCCAGAATCATGGTTTCTGGAGTAGCTCCCCTCATCTTGGCTATCGCGAGTATTACGAAAACCGGTATTAGGGAAAATACGAAGGCGTTCGGTATTACAGCGTAGCTTCCCAAATAGAGGATTGCAATCGCCGCTCCTAAGCCCGCGGCAGATGATATTCCCAAAGTGTAGGGTGTGGCAAGAGGATTTCTGAGAATCCCTTGGGTCATGGCTCCTGCACATGCCAAAGCGGAGCCGGCTATTATCGCCATAAGAACCCTCGGAACTCTTAGGAACCAGACGATCCTCCCTTCAACGCTGTTCGGATGCTCTATTAGGATCGAATAGACCTTGAAGAACGGTATCGGATACGAACCCAAAGTTACGGCGATTCCGGCGGCTAAGATCAGTAATAATAAAATTGTTAGGATGAACAAAACCTTCCCCAAGGAATATTTTTCGTATTCCTCTATTGCGGATACGCGAAGCATCCTTCGCTCACGTTGAACTTCAGGTGTAAGAATTCGCTTACGTATTCCTGCATGATCCCCTTGGGATCGACATCCTTGAACTTCTCCGGATAAAGCCACTTCGCAACAGTCACCAACCCAACCGGTAGAGCTGGGGAAGAGCCTATGTCCGACGATATAACGTAAACCCTTCCGTTTTTCACGGCCGGAACGTCCTCCCATCCCGGAAATTCCACTATCTGCAGGAACCTCTCTTTCATAATCTCCTTAGCTTCCGGACTGTATCCCTTCGCGTAGCACCAGCTTACTATGACTTGTGGAGCCCAAAGGACGACCTGCTCCGGATCGACGTCGAAGTATCCCTTCTTCCCCTTCAGAACGTTGTCTCCTCCGGCCATGACCGTTAAATCGTATAGGCCGGTTCCCTCTCCGAAAGCTTTGAGGGGTTTCCCGCACGTGTAAACTTTAACCTTCTCTTCCGGAATCCTCGACTTCACGAAATTCAGCCACTTGTCGAACCACTTCACGTATTTGGTTGCGTTTTCTTCCTTATCGAGCAGATAGCCCAGTTTCTCCATCTCTTCTCTTAGCGTTGAGGCTTTGTAGAAGTCAAGCCTTACCACCTTTATGCTCGGATCCACGAGCTTTATTTTGTCTTCGAGTTCGCTCTTATCCGGCCACTTCACGTAAGTTATTACAATATCGGGATGCAACTCGACTATCGCCTCCACATTTGGGCTAAAGCAACTTCCGACGGAAGGCAACTTACTCAGAACGGGGAAATGCCTCTTTTCTTCCTTAACGTATTTGCTTACCCCTACTACTTCCCCCTTAGCACCGAGTATCGCCAGAGCTTCCGCAGAATCGACTGACAACGCTACTATCCTCTTAACGGGTCTGTAAATCGTTATGGTATCGTTCGCGGAATCTACGATAGTCTTAGGTTTTCCGTGCCAGTAGAGGTAAACGTAGGATGCGTCGCAAACGTCTTCGAAGCTCAAGTTAGATTTGTGGAGCATGTAGTTCAGGACTGCATTGGTAAGCTCGGCTTTGGTTATCCTGCCGTCCTTAAACAGATCCATGTAAGACGCGTTTGCCAGACTCACGCTGAATATCAGCAGAGCTAAGACGAGAATTATTCTCCTCACGCTACCACCTCCTCAGCGCAATTAGCATCGCTAAAATTGCAACCATGAATTCGAAACCCGGAGTCTTTTTGGTTGGAGTAACCGGTGTCGTGGGCGTTGGCGTCGGCATGTATCGAGTGGGAGTTGCGGTTGGGGTGACTGTTTCTGTTGGGGTTAGGGACGGTTTAGGCGAAACGTAAATCCATCTGACCAACGTTCCGTTTTTCCCGCTCAGAAAGTCGCTCCACCTTATTTTAAGTTCGTATCGGCCGCACTTCAAAGCTTTAAGCGTGCAGATAGCATAAGATCCGTTCACGATCGCGAGGGCAACGGTGTTATCCGAAATCTTGTAGGGAACGGAACTGTTGACGAATTCCAACCCGTTCGGAAGTTCTAAGGCCAAGCCGACGACGGAAGATCCGTTCAGCTTTACGGTGATGTTGAACTTCTCATTGACTCCGACGTTTGACGGGACGTTCACGTTTAACGCATGAACCGGAACTAAAAGCAGGATGAGTAGAAGGGGTGCAAGTTTCATACGGATCGGTTTCGAGGATTGAATATAAACGTTTTTGATTGTGTGATTTTTTCTGCCAATTCAGCACATAAACTCTATAGAAGATAACACTTAAATGCCAATAAAAGTCAAAAATTTTATGCGATTGTGCTTCATAATAGGCTACGGGGCTACGATGCTTCCCGTCTTGAAGGAAGTGCTGAAGGAGGAGTCAGATAGGTGGAAATTTAATTTTATAGCCGTAAACTCTTCTTCCTGTGAAGATCACGTTGAAGATATCGAGAGAAGTGACGCAATATTCGTTTACGCTCACGAGTTACCCGAAAGTGTGTTGGATGCTATAAAAGGATCGAAAGCGAAGATCATCGTTTCCGCATCGGACTCGATCCCTGTTTCGAGAGGATCCACGGATTTGCTAAGCAAGG
>JALSLC010000024.1 GCA_026988525.1 Archaeoglobaceae archaeon | reverse complement strand
CTAACGAGTTAAAATCAGACCTTGATGGGATTGAAAGACTTGTTTGATAATGTTTTGGGAAAAATTCCATACTAACGAGTTAAAATCAGACCTTGATGGGATTGAAAGTACATACACTTGAAGCAGGCACTCACTATTTTGACTCTATCAGGTTAAAATCAGACCTTGATGGGATTGAAAGAAGTCTTTCCTGCGTGCATCTGCCTTCAGGCTGGCGAGTTAAAATCAGACCTTGATGGGATTGAAAGTGGATGAGGATGGGGATGGGAACCCCGTCCTAATCTGTTAAAATCAGACCTTGATGGGATTGAAAGCTTGACAGACCTTTGATACAGGTTGTCTATTTCTTCGTTAAAATCAGACCTTGATGGGATTGAAAGTATGGTTGAAGATTCTGTAGTTCCACCTGTATTAAACGTTAAAATCAGACCTTGATGGGATTGAAAGTGGGGAGGTATTTCGGTGGTCTTACCGGGCGGTTGTAGTGTTAAAATCAGACCTTGATGGGATTGAAAGTATTTCTTTTTTATAATATCTTCAATAACTCCCATTTTGTTAAAATCAGACCTTTAAGGGATTGAAAGCCTGATAACGAAGACGACAGCCACCATTACAAAGAGTGTTAAAATCAGACCCCAAAAAACAAAAAATTAAATCAAGATAACAAAAAACTACAAATAAGTTTCTTATCATTATCTAATTTTTTTAAACATCAAAGTTGAAAAATTAGAGTGCTACCTCAAACTAACCACAGAAATGAAAGAAAAAATATAACTTTGAATAAGCCCAAGCATATCACATGGAACTTAGGGAATGTCTCAGGCTGATATACGAAAGAGTATCCATTAGGAAGTACAAACCAGACCCCGTTCCTGATGAATTGATTTTAGAATTGCTTAAAGCTGGAAATGCCGCTCCTTCAGCTGGAAATTTACAGGCAAGAGATTTTGTAGTCATAAAAAATCCAGAAACGAAGAAAAAAATAGCTAAAGCAGCACTAGAACAAATGTTTATTGCTTCTGCTCCTGTGGTAATAGTCGTATGTGCAAACTATCCTAGGAGTGTAAGAATATACGGTGATAGAGGAAAATTATACGCTGAGCAAGATGCAACAGCTGCTGTAGAAAATATTTTACTTGCAGCGCACGCTCTCGGTCTTGGTGCAGTATGGGTTGGAGCTTTTTATGAAACAGCCATTTCTTACATATTGAATTTACCAGAGTACGTTAGACCTATAGCTATAGTACCAATAGGTTGGCCAGACGAAAAACCAGAAAGAAGAAGCAGATATCCAATTGAAGAATTAACTCACTGGGAAAAATGGTAAGTATAACTAAAAGTATTGATTAAAATGATGACTTTTAATACTATAACCCTTATAACTGATTTTGGAGATTATTATCCCGGAGTAGTCAAATGTGCAATTAAATCTTGTTTAAAGTGTTTAAAGCATGAAGCAACAATAATAGACATTAGTCACGAAGTTGAACCATTTAATGTATATCACGGCGCATTCTTACTCTTCAATTCTTGGAAGTATATAAAAGCGGTGCACTGTGCAGTAGTTGATCCTACAGTTGGTAGTGAGAGAAAAGCAATAGTCGTAGTTTGTAAAAACTCCATATTTGTAGGACCAGATAACGGAATTTTATACCCAGCGGCAAAAGAAGCAGAAATAGTAAAAATTTTAGAAGTAAAAGATAATGTATTCGATTTTTTAAAAGAGTGCATTAGAACACACACAAACAAAAATGTAACTCTCTCTACTACATTTCATGGTAGAGATATATTTGCTCCAGCCTCTGCTATAGCATCAGCTGGGAAAATAGAAAAATTTGGATGTGAGATTGAAGAAGATGAAATAACAAAAATTGATCTATTCAATTTTAAAGTCAAAAATGATAAAGTCAAATGCAGAATAGTATTCAATGACAGATTTGGTAATGCAATAACAAATCTTAAATCTGAAGTGTTGCAAGATGTTGTAGGTATAGAAGTAAAAGGAATTTACTTTCCAATGGTGAATAGAATTACAGATGTAGATATTAAGGAACCATTTGCAATAATAGGAAGTTTTTCAACCTTAGAGTTGTGTATTAGAGAAGGTAGTGCTAAAGACGCCGGATTAAAAACTGGAGAAATAAAAATAAAGTTAGTAAGGTGATGTTTTATGAGTTTGAATGGTAATAAAAACGAAGTTGATAAAATTGACATAGCTATTACAACTTTAATATCAGCTGTAAACAAACATCTGCCAAGAAATAGTAGATATTTATTGGATATGCTTAAGGAAGAGTACCCTACTATAAAAGCCAAGGATGGAAATGAATATATCATAGAAAGAAAAGAACTCGAATTTATAGCCTCTTATTTGAATGATGATGAATTAAAAGATTTTCCAATACCAATACTTCTCGAAATGTGTGATATTGGTGGTAAAACTCTTGTTTACATAAGAAACAAAAAACACGCAGATTTCATAAAGAGGGCTTTTGGATTTGATAGGTTTGTTAATGGAGTATTAGTTCTTGAAACCTATGAAATGGGCAAAATTAGAAGAAAATTGAAAACAGCAACTCAAGTAATGTTTAATGTTTTAGAATAATATATTCAATTCCTCAGGTAGTAAAATACCGTCATGACCAGTAACTATTTTTTTCTTTAATCTAATTATTCTATTTATACTACTTCTTGCCGAAATGTCATCAACGCAGTTATCCACTTTCAAATTTCTCGTTGGTATAGCATCGCCTACAACAACATATTCATCGTAAATAACAGATATGCTACCCCATGTATGACCAGGAGTGTTAATGATGGATAGTTCTTTATCCTCCAATTCTTTGACATTTCTAAATATTGTCTCCTCATCGTAAACTAAACAGTTGTCAATATTTCTTACGAATTCATGTGGTGAAGCAAAAATCTCTGCTTTTGGAAATAAATCGTTATTGCCCATATGTCTTGGGTGTAAGTGCGTGTTTATAACAACATCAACATCTTTTGCATCTATTCCAGCGTTTTCTAAATTTCTGAGTAGAATCTCTCTAACTTTGCTGGATGAAGTATCTACTACAACAATATGTTTTTCAGTCATTATTAGAGATACAGAAGACCCCTTTTCATCCCCCGGATACAATAACTTAAACATGGTATTATTGAGAATAGAATACTAAATAAATATTATGTATAAAAAATATTAAATTTTATGAAGCTTTTATTATGCTTACGTCAGTTATACTAATTTTTACTTTACTACCTTTTTTCAACCCCATTCTCAAAATTTTTGATTTTACAGTTTCAGCCACTAATTCTACTCCGTCAACATTCAAAACAACCTGTGTAGTAGAAAGTGTAAGGGGAATTATATCAACTACTTCAGCCTCAAATATATTATCTTTCACGAATCTACAATTCTCGCTTGATATAATCATTATATTTTCAGGCCTTATACCAACTCTCACTTTGCCTTCATATTCTGTATTAACTCTCAATTTTAATCCACAATCAAGCACATAACTACTGTTCTTTCTATAAATAACTCCATCTAATAGATTTTTTACACCGACAAATTTTGCAACAAATTCATTTTTTGGATTTTTTAATATTTTTTCAACTTCTTCACATTGTTCTATTTTTCCTCTTCTTATTATAGCTATTCTATCTGCCAAAGCTATAGCTTCTATAAAATCGTGAGTTACATGTATAAATGTAGTATTAGTATTCTCATTCAACTTCCTAAGTTCTACCATTAGCGATTCGTGAGTTAGCCTATCCAAAGAGTTAAGGGGTTCATCAAGCAAAATTACTTCAGGTTCTACTGCTAAAGCTCTTGCTATAGCAACCCTCTGTCTCTCTCCTGCGCTAAGAGTGTCTATTTTTCTGTCAAGTAAATTTTCTATTCCAAGCATTTCTGCCAACTCAATAACTTTTCTTTTTTTATCTTTCTTTTTTCTTATGCCATAAGCTATATTGTCGTAAACGTTCATATGTGGAAAGAGATATTCATTACAAATTGAGATTTTTCTTTCATTCACAGGTTTATTAGTTATATCTTCTCCGTTTAAGATTATTTTACCAAAATCTGGTTTTCTAAAACCTGCTATTATTTCTAATAGTGTTGTTTTTCCGGCGCCACTCAATCCAAGAAAAATAAAATACTCACCACTATTTATTTTCAGGTTATCTACTTGTAAATCAAAGTACTCTAACTTTTTCTTAACCCCTAATATTTCCAACATTAAACCCACCAACTATAATTTTTATTGAAGCTATTGTTAGTACAGCAATTGTTAACATAATCAAAGATATTGCAAGAGCTAAATTGATATTTCCAATAGAAATATTTAGATAGACTGCTATCGGTAGTGTTTCTGTTCTCATTCTTGTAGCCCCTGCAAGCATAAGAGTTGCACCAAATTCACCCATACATCTCGCCCAAGCAAGAATGGCCCCCGCTAAAATACCTTTTCTTGCCATAGGTAAAACTATGTTGAAAAAGCATTCAGTTTTTGATGCTCCGAGATTCATAGCAACAAGTTCATACTTCGGGTCTATGTTTTCAAAAACAGCTCTAACAGTTCTAATTACAAACGGAGTGGCTATAAAAAATTGAGCCACTATTATGCCTAATGGCGTAAAAATTACGTTGATATAACTTGAAATAAACTTCCCTATAGGTGTGTCTCCAAAAAACAGTAGAAGACCGAAACCGCTGATTAGTGGAGGTAATACAACTGGTAAATCTACAAGACTATCTACCAGCTCTTTTAATGCAAAATTCGATCGAGCGAGAGTGTATGCTGTGGGAACACCAACTATTAGTGCTAATATTGTAGCAACTAAAGCTGATTTTAGACTTAAAAATACTGCAAACTGCACTTCTTTGGAATTTAGAGCTTTGGTGATTACTGAGGGTGTTATATTACTAGCTATGGACAGTATTACTGACAGTATCATTAAAATAAAAAATACAAGAAAAACTCGCCTCATATTAACGTAAATCCATATTCTTCAAATACGCGCCTACCCTTGGTCAATGTAAAGTTATAGAACTCGTTTGCTAATTTCTTATCTTTTGTGAACTTTAGAATAGCTATAGGTATTGTTTTTATTACGTTGTAACTTTCATTTATTGGTATTATCTCAAGCTTGTTCTTATTTTCTAAAGCATCAGCTTTCCATATAACCCCTGCATCTACTTGCCCTTCCAATACATAAAATAGAACTTGCTTTACAGTAGCACCCTTTACAACAACATTCTTCAATATCTTCTCTTTTATTCCGGGATTATACTTGTTTGCTTTGTCGAGGATCTTATTCATTGCTATTCCAATTGCTATGTTTCTATCTCCTATGGCTAACTTAACTCCCGGCTTTGCTAAATCCTCTAAGCATGTTATATGTTTAGGATTTCCTTTTGGAACAACGATAACTGGAATATGCTTGGATAGATTCTTATACTTAATAATATCACCCTTTTCAATTAGTTTTTTAACGTAAATATAATCTCCTGGAACAAATATATCACCACTCTTAGTTGATTCAATTTTTGCAAGTAGATAACCACTACCAGCGTAATCGCATAGAACTTTAACACCGTATTCCTTTTCAAACATTTTGGCAATCTTATCCATTGGTTTCCTCATACCAGCTCCAGAATAAACATGGAGTGTTTTTTCCTGTTGTTTTTGAGTACAACCCAATAAAACACAACTCAACAATACAACTAAGAGTAATACCAGCTTTTTCTCCATTAAACCACCTCAATTTCCAATATTTTCACAAATAGTTCTAAAAACTTTATCTGTAACAGAATAACCTCTTTCATGAATTTCTTTTACTATCTTCAAAATTTCATCTATACTGTAGTTTCCATTGTTTTCAGTATTAATTTCACTCATCTTGTAAACTATGCTCTTTCTCCCAGAGTGCTTTCCAAGTACAATCTTTCTTTTCTGACCGACCATTTCAGGAGGATATGGTTCGTAGGTTTCTGGATTTTCTAAGATTCCTGCTACATGCATACCACTTTCATGGGTAAAAGCATTTTCACCTATAACTGGTGAAATTGGATGAACAGGAATTCCTGAGTACTTTTCCACAAGTTTAGCTATTTCACACATTTTATCCAACTTTAATCCAGTATCTACGCCGTATAGTATTTCGAGTGCTGTAGCTACTTCCTGCAAGCAGGCGTTTCCACACCTCTCACCAATTCCATTAACTGTAACAGCTACCCTATCTGCACCACATATTACAGCTCTAATACTATTAGCAGTAGCCATTCCAAAGTCGTTATGAAGGTGACACAACACCTCTCCTCCTAAGGACTTTATGGCTGGAACGTAACATTCAATCAACTCAGTTGTAGCAATACCAACGGTATCTGAGATGTGCACTCTGTCAGCAAATTCGAGTGCAGCACTATATATATCCACAAGCTTACTCAAAGGTATTCTCGTGGCATCTTCTGTTGTAAAAGAAACAAAAACGTGATCTTTTGCATATTCAAGAACATCTATAGCCTCTCTAAAAACGGCTTCAAATGACCTCTTAAGTTTGTACTTTAAATGCCTTTCACTTAAGGAAGTAGCTACAACTATTCCATCAACATCGCATTTTAAAGCAGTATTTACATCCCCTATTTTAGCTCGACAAAAGGCGAACACTCTTGCATTTAAAGATTGGTTGGCTATCTCTTTAACGGCCTTGAATTCTCTGTTAGAGACAACAGGAAATCCTGCTTCTATTTCTTGTATCCCTATTTCATCTAAGGCTATTGCGATTTCAAGTTTTTGCTCTGGTGTAAAGCTAACTCCTGGTGTTTGTTCTCCATCCCTCAGTGTTGTGTCGTAGAATACCATACACTTGAAGATATAAATTCAGCATAAAAATTTATTTACGAAAAAAAGAATTTTCTGATTAAACATTCATAATCTTTCTTAATATATTTTAAAAATTACCCATAGTATTTCCCAACAATTAAGTTTGCCATTTCTTCGGCCATCCTCAAAGCTCCAGCGTAGCAAAAAATAGGCTTTCTATGATATCCGAATCTATCGCACACAGGAAAACCCACTCTTAAGAGAGGTATTTTCTCTTTTTCAGCTATATATCTTCCTCTATAATCCCCTATTAAAACATCGACAGGATTATCTCTCAAAAACTTATGTAATGTGTATAGATCGGAGTTCTCAAAAACAGCAATCTTAGAATTATTTTTAACAGCTATGTATTCCATTTCGTTTACAAAGCGTTCGCACTTTACTGGAATTAGAACTGCCTTTACTTTCATACCAACTTCAAATGCAAATTCTGAGAGGGCAATAACTTTATCCACATCGCCGAATATAGCTACTTTTTTCCCCCTTAAAACGTGACTAACATCAACCATTCCATCAAGAGCATAATTCCTTTCTTCAACTACTTTATCCGATATTTCAGCTCCCGTAATTTCAGAAACCTTAAGTAAAAATCTATCTGTATTGATTATACCAATAGGAAATCTAAGATTTAAATTATTTACTCCAAATTTTTCAAGATACTCTCCTCCACTTTTTCCTTCCTTTCCAAAACTAAAAGTGGCAATAGCATTTACAGACTCTCTTATTTTTTCAACTGTAGTATCACTCCTTCTCTTTTTTAATATGGGCATATCTAAGGATGTTAAATCTGTCAGTATGGTGTGCTCAACACCCATTAAAGTTAAAATTTTTTTCAACTCTCTAACATCAGCGGGATTTACAAAACCACTTATAACATTAATACTGTTCTTTCTTTCAATACAATCATCAGCTAAAAACTTTATAATTTCCTTTATTGCACTGTCATAACCTTCAACATGTGTTCCAGAGTAAGACGGAGTTCTAACAACAACGCAATCCTTAACTACGCCTAAGTTATCACCTATTGTTTCAGTAAGACAAGTTGTCATAACCACTATCAATTCTGGATCCAACCTGTCTCTTAAATTTTTTATAGCATTAAGCAATCTTTTCTCTCCACCAGCTGCAATTACTTTCTCGTTTAAAGCAGTTGTAGCAATATCCATAGGTTCTTTAAAGTGCTTGGACATTAGGTGTTTTACAAAATTTGAACATCCTTGAGATCCGTGTATAAGCGGTATAGCTCCATTTATACCAAGTGTCGCAAGCACAACTCCTGTAAGTTGGCACATCTTAGGAGGATTAACTTTTAAAGGTAAATTGTTACAAAACACATCTATCATACGTTAAAACCTCCGAAATCTCTTGCCAAGTACCACAATTTAGCATTTAAAGTTTCACCCACATCTTTAGCAAAGTTGAGGAAACCTTCGAATCCTGAGTATCCTCTATTCTGACCTCTACCATTAAAAAATGGTATAGACATTTTATGCACTAAATGTCTTATTTTATCATCAGATACGACGATATCTGGCCTAACTTTTTCAAGTATTTTTTCAAGCTCATCGCTGCTTAAGTTATCTACTACCAATCCATCAAAGTTTGGTATTTCTCCTCCAAAATGAGTGGCTATTCCAACAACTTTCATTCCAAGCTCTTCGAATGGTTTTATCCAGTATATGGCTCTTTGAGCCCCATGACATATAAATACTCTTTTATCTTCCAAAATATTTTTATATTTATCAATCTTCATTTTAATCCAACTCATATTTTCGTGTATTACCTCTTCAACATTTAAATTATTGAAATATTCTGATATTTTATATAAAGATTTACAGCAGTTGTCTAAACCAAAAAAGTTTAATTCTACGTAAGGTATTCCATACTTTTCCTCCATCAACTCCGCTAAAAATATAGAGCTTTTACTACACATAACAATGTTTAGTTCAGCATTTTTCATATCTCTAATTTTATCTATAGTAGCATTAGCTGTAAATGTACAAATAACTTTTATACCTATTTCTCCAAACAGTCTTTCAAGTATTTCTGAATCTTTTTTATTAAAGTCACCTATCAAATTAACCGTATTTACCATTTCTTTCCTTTCCCCATCTAAGATGATATTAAACAGTCCAAGATTTGCAATTCTATGTCCGAAATTCTGACTTTTACCTCTAAACCCAGCACAGTTAAATGCTATGACTGGTATTCCAGTTAAATCACTCGCTTTTTTCGCTACAGCTTGGATGTCATCCCCTATGATACTGGTGCTACAAGTTTCGTAAATAAAAACTGCATCCGGACTAAATTCTTCTATAGCTAAAAGTACAGCTTTTAGTAATTTATTTTCTCCCCCAAAAACTATGTCTATTTCATTCATATCTGTAGTAAAACAGTATCCCTTTGTATCCATTCTGTAATCCCAAGAATAATAAGCACAGCCTATGGGTGAATGAACTAAATGAACAACATTCTTTACTTGTCCACAAACAACAACTCTACAACCAAGAAGAGAGCAGCCCCTCTCGGTAAAATCTCCAGCCTTAGTTTCAAAACAACTTTCCAGGGACACCATATGCATCAGCCCTACACAGCTTGCAGTGGTAGAACTGCCTAATATACCGAGAAGCAGCATTTCTGGCATTTTCAATTTCCTCTACAGTCGGCATTCTAAGGTTAGAGAATTTACCATTAGGTATTAGAGGCATTATATTCATTATGTACGCATAGTTTGAAACTACTTTTGCAACATCAACCACTTCTCTATCATTTATTCCGGGGATATATACTGTGTTTATCTTTATAAGTAATCCAGCTTTAGATGCCTCGATTATACCATTTATCTGCTTTTCAACAATTACTTCTCCTGCTTCCAGCCCATAGTATATTTTACCATAGTTTACCCATGAGTATATCTTGGATGCTGTCTTTGGATATATTGTGTTTAAAGTCACAGTTACGTGAGTTACATCGCACTCCAGCAACTTGTCTATTACATCTTCAAGGAGTAATCCATTTGTTGCTACGCACCTGTACAAATTGGGATACTTTTCTCTAACAATTTTCAAAGTCTCAAAAGTCTCTTTGTTAAATAAAGGTTCACCCGGACCAGATATACCGAGAGTAGTCGTTTCTTCAGGAATTTTCTCTATAATTCTTTCCAGATAAGATTCTACTTCTCTTGGAGAAATGATTCTTTCACACGTCCCCGGTACATTGCCCTTTTTACTAAACTTTCTGCTACAGTAGTTGCACTGTATATTGCATCTCTTGGCAACTGGAAGGTGAATTCTGGAGTACTTAGCGTGTGAGCAATTGTTGTAACACGGGTGTTTTAGCAATTCGTATTGCTGATACATGAAGGGGCTAAGAGTCATTAGAATAAAATTCTATTTGTGAAATAAATTTACTTTCTTCTTAATACATTTGCTATTTTTATTAATATCTCCTAAGGTTTCATAGCTGTTAATAGAACTAATGCTAAATATTTACAATTTCTTGAGATTGCTATTGTATTATCAAAAAAATAAAGTTACGATTTACGATCGAACAAAGCCAAAAATATAGCTACACCCATCTCCAGTAAGCCCTGTAGTAATGTAAAAAACCCAACTATGAAGAATGCTATATCTGTTACTAACAAAAGGTAAGAAAGCAAACCAGAGATAAATCCAAAAAACGATAGTTTAATGTAAGGTGTAATATAAAAGACTATATAAGAAAGTAACATTGCTATAATTCCCACTATTATGTGAACTAAAGCATTGGAAGCGGACAGTTCTTCACTTTCTTTATCAGATTTATCATCTGAATCATCAAGGTATTCTTTGATTGCCAACAACCTTAGTTGATTAGTCATTATAATAATTTCTGTATTTTAACCTTTAAAAACTTAGTGCGGGGGGTGGGATTTGAACCCACGGACCCCTACGGGAGGAGATCTTGAGTCTCCCGCCTTTGGCCTGGCTCGGCAACCCCCGCTTATATACATGTTATTCAAACAGTTTATAAAACCCTCGGTCTGTCGCTTATTTCGACAAATAACGATAGCAAGTTTTATAAACGTTGGTTTCGGTATCCGAATAATGAAGTATGAATGCGAAAATTTTATAGTTTATTCTGGAAGATTTGAAGTTAATACAACAATTTTCAAAAAACTTGGCATAGTAATCGATCCAAATGTTGGAAAAAATGTGTACGAGAATGTAAATCAAGTTTTGATAACGCATGGACATGCAGACCATTTTGGAGATGCATTTATGCTAAAAAATAAAGCTAAGATATTGGCTCCAAGGTCAGAGTTACCTTTCGTTGAAAACCCTGAAATAAACTGGAGGGGTATGTATAGCTGGGCAAAACTACCTGAGAAAGTTGTAACACCCTACTTCCTTGGAAGGGGTGTTAAAGTTGATTACTTTTCAGATGAAATGGAAATATCTATAAAAATGCCAGGGCATACGCCGGGACATACGGCCTATTTAATAGATTCAATCTTTGTTGTGGGTGATGCTATTCATAGTCCTAAGTGCTGGGAGAAGTTTGGAATACTTTACTATGTAGATCCACGTTTAATGGCTGAAAGTATAAATGCTGTGAAGGACTTAGATTGGGATGTTCTTGTTCTTGGACATTGTGATATCATTGATAATAAAAAAGAGGGTATAAAAATAATGAAATACAATTTAAAAATGCTTGAAAAAGTAGATAGGGAGATATATGAATTTGTTAAAGAGAGAGAAGAAGTAGCAGAATGCGAAATTTTCTCGCACTTCGCTAAAAAATATAACTTTAAAGGTATAAGAGCAAACTTAGTAATAATGCCTCCAATTAGGGGGCATTTAAGCGATTTATGTGAGAGAGGAGCCTTAGATATGTTTGAAAAGGATGGTATAATCATGTTTAGAGTTAAAAGTCACTATAAAAGCATACTAAATTAGCAAGATTTTTAAGTATCTCTAAATTAAGTTTTATCAATGAAATACATAAAGATCTTGTTAATTCTTGGAGTGATTGTATCACTAACTTTTTCAGGTTGCGTAATGCATGAAAAGAAGCTACCTGCAATAGAAGTTTGTTTTGATCATTATATTGCTGGAAACAAACATATTCTAAAAATAGAGTACGCAAAAGCTACTTTAATTTCAAAAAATAAAGCTCCTACACTGTATCCATGGTACAACACACCTATGACTGGCATAATTTTGTATGCTTACGACATGAGTGGTGTTAAAAGTATGAAAGAGTTGGGCTTGAGAGTTACACCTTCTACATATCTCCCTCTAACCAAGCAAGGAAAAATAATAGCATATATTGGATTTAAAAGTCCTAAAAGCGTTCCAAAAAAGGGGGATCGAATGCTTGTAGTTATTCAAGTACTTAAAGATGGAAGAGAGTTAGCTGAAGCCCATACTAATATTGTCTGGGATATTAACTGGAGTTACTGATTTGCTCAAACTTTTTAAAGCCTTCATGAAATTCTTAGAACATGATAGATTTTCAATCAATAGAGAGAAAGTGGCAGGAAGAATGGAGTAAGAATAGAATTTTTGAAGCTGAACCTGACGAAAGACCAAAATTCTTCATTACTATACCTTATCCATACTTAAATGGAAATTTACATGCCGGGCACACTAGAACTCTAACTATTGGAGATGCTATAGCGAGATATATGAGAATGAATGGGTACAACGTTCTGTTCCCAATGGGTTATCACGTTACAGGTACACCAATTATCGGATTAGCAGAGAGGATAGCAAAGAAAGATCCAGAAACAATAAGAGTATATACAACATATCATGACGTCCCATTAGAGGATTTACTCAAACTTGATACACCAGAAAAGATAGTAGATTACTTCTCAAAAGAAGCTACAAAAGCTCTAAAATCCATAGGATATTCCATAGATTGGAGAAGAGTTTTTACTACTATGGATGAACCCTACCAAAAGTTCATAGAATGGCAGTACTGGAAGCTCAAAGAGAAGAATCTGGTTGTTAAAGGTTCACATCCAGTGAGATATTGTCCAAATGATGAAAACCCTGTTGAAGATCACGATTTAATGAAGGGAGAAAATGCAACAATAGTCGATTTTACCGTAATCAAACTTTACAGTTTTGAAGATGGTCTAATTGTTTTTCCATGTGCAACGCTGAGACCTGAAACAGTATTTGGTGTTACTAACTTATGGGTAAACCCGAATGGTGTGTACGTTCTTGCAGATGTGAATGGTGAGAAATGGGTTCTAAGTAAAGAAGCAGCAGAAAAATTAGTTCATCAGGAAAAAAGTGTTAAATTAATAAAAGAATTTAAAGGAAAAGAACTAATTGGAAAACTTGTAGTAAATCCTGTTCTCGTAGGAATGCTCGCTGAAGAGCTGGTAAAAAGTCTCAAAAATTCTAAAATTGAGAACTTATTAAAAGAAGTATGTAATTTGGCGGATAGAAAGGAGAGAATAGCCAAGATTGTAGAAAACTTAGAAATTATAGTTGAAGAACTTATAAAACAATTTAATCCATCTTTAAGATTGGTAGTAGTACCTATACTTCCAGCAGAGTTTGTAGATACTGACAATGCAACTGGTGTTGTTATGAGTGTCCCAGCTCATGCTCCATACGACTACATAGCTCTTGAAGAATTAAAAAAAGATTTAGAGATTGCTAATGTTGAACCTATAACCTTAATAAAAATTGAAGGTGAAAATTACAAAATTCCTGCAAAAGAAATTTCAGAAGAACTAAACATAAAAAGTCAAAAAGAAAGTGATCTTCTTGATAAAGCAACAAAAATAGTATATAGAAAAGAATTCCATAAAGGTATACTCTTAGATAATACACTCTACCCCGGAATGCCCGTATCAAAAGTTAAAGATGTACTCCAAAGAGATTTAATAGAGCTTGGAATTGGAGATATTTTTTATGAATTCAGTGAAAAACCCGTTATTTGTAGGTGCGGTGCTAAGTGTGTGGTTAAAATAGTAAGAGATCAGTGGTTTTTAAATTATTCAAGACCGGATTGGAAAGAAAGAGTTCTAGAACTCCTTGAGAGAATGAAAATTATTCCTGATTACTATAAAAATGAATTTAGAAACAAAATTGAGTGGTTGAAAGATAAGGCGTGTGCAAGAAGAAAAGGATTAGGTACAAGAATACCTTGGGATAAAGAGTGGTTGATAGAGAGTTTATCAGATTCAACGATTTACATGTGTTACTACATTCTTGCAAAGTTTATCAACAATGGAAAAATAAAGGCTGAAAATATAAAACCAGAATTGCTGGACTACATATTTCTTGGAAAGGGCAATTTAGAGGATGTAGCTAAGATTTCATCCTTAGATACCGAATTAATAGAAAAAGTTAGAGAAGAGTTTAGATACTGGTATCCAGTAGATTTAAGAAGTAGTGGTAAGGATTTAGTGGCTAACCACCTGCTTTTCTTTCTCTTTCATCATGTAGCAATATTTCCACCAGACTTATGGCCAAAAGCAATAGCAGTAAATGGTTACGTTAGCTTGGAAGGAAAGAAGATGAGTAAAAGCAAGGGCCCACTACTAACAATGAAAAAAGCAGTAGAAGAATTTGGAGCTGATGTCACAAGGATGTATATATTGCACGCTGCAGAATACGATAACGATGCAGATTGGAGAAGAAAAGATGTTGAAAGCTTAGCAACAAATCTTAGAAAATTTTACGCTCTCATGAATGAATACTATATAAGAGATGTGAAAAACGAATCTTACTTGGATAGGTGGTTAATAAGCAGAATACAAAAAGCAATAAAAGATACGAGAGAGGCTATGGAAAACTTACAAACAAGAAGGGCCGTGAATTCAGCATTCTTTGAAGTTATGAATGACGTAAAATGGTACTTAAGAAGGGGTGGTAAAAATCCACAAATAATCTTTGATGAATGGTTAAAACTACTAACTCCGTTTATACCTCATATATGCGAAGAGATATGGCACTGGAAGCATAACAGTTTCATTAGCTTGGAGAAATATCCAACTTACGATGAAAGTAAAGTTGATAGAATTGCAGAAGTAGCAGAAGAATATATAAAAGCTCTAATAAACGACATAAAAGAAGTTTTAAAGTTTGTTGATGCAAAATCAGTTTATATAGCTCCCGCAGAAGAGTGGAAAACTGAGGTTGCAAAAATTGCTCTGAAAGCTGGAAACTTCAAAAATGCAATGAAAGAATTGATGAAAGATGAAAAGTGGAGAAAAATGGGCAAAGAAATCTCAAACTTTGTTAAAAAGGTATTAAAAGAAAAAGAAATAGTTGAACTCAATGAAAGAAAGATTATAGAAGAGAACAAAGAATTTCTTGAAAGAGAGTTAGGTGTAAAAATATCACTTGAAGAAAATAAAGTTCCTGAGGATAAAAGAAAAACTTCTATGCCCGGAAAACCGGCAATATATGCTGAATGATTAAAAAATTAGTAAACTATTTTTTCTTATATTTTTCTTTTAATTCTGAATAAAAGTACTCATACTCCCCTTTTATACCTTCTTTTCTTCTATTCTCTTCTATCCTCCTTAGCTCATTCCTCTTTATTTTCCCACTTATCGTTTTTGGTAGTTCTTGAACAAACTCTATTATTCTTGGTATCTTGTATTTAGCAAGATTTTTTGAACAGTGTTCAAAAATATCTACTGCAAGCTCATCACTTGGCTCGTATCCCGGTTTTAGCACTATAAAAGCTTTTACTACTTGCCATCTTATTGGGTCAGGACTTCCAATAACTGCGGCTTCTGCAACTGCAGGATGTTCTATCAATGCACTTTCTACCTCAAACGGACCAACCCTGTAGTCTGAAGTTTTTATAACATCATCAGCCCTCCCAACAAACCACCAGTAGCCCTTCTCATCAAAGTAAGCTTTATCTCCAGTATAGTACATATTGTTTCTAAATACCATTTTTGTTTTTTCTTCGTCACCAATGTATCCAGAAAACAAACCAATAGGTCTCCATCTATCTAATCTAACTACGATCTGTCCAACTTCACCCGGTTTTTCTATCAAGTTTCTTTCATCATCTACTAAAGCAATGTCATGCATGTATCCGGGAAAACCAAAAGATCCGGGTAATACTTCTTTTACCCATGGAGGGTTGCCTATCATAGCTGTGCTTTCAGTCTGCCCATAAAAATCTCTAATTATTGTTCCAGTATATTTTTTCCAAGTGTTTATTATTTCGGGATTAAGAGGTTCACCAGCACTCATAACTTCTCTAAGGGACGAGAAATCGTAGTTGTTAAGCTTTTGCAACATAAATATTCTCCAAGCAGTGGGTGGTGCGCAGAAAGTATTTATTGAATTTTCTGAAATGACTTCTAAATACATGTCTGGTACAAATTTTCTATAGTTTACTCCAAAAACTGTTGCACCCATAATAAACGGTGCAAAAAAGGAGCTCCAAGCAAACTTAGCCCACCCAGGCGCACTTAAATTAGTGTGTATATCATCTGTATTGATACCTATCATGTATGCTGTGGATAAATGTCCAAGAGGATAACTTATTGCTGTATGGCCCACCATTTTTGGTAAACCAGTAGTTCCAGATGTAAAAAAGTTGAAAACAATATCATTTATCTTTGTTTTTTCTCCTTCAGCTTTACCGCCATCTATATCCTCATAACTAATCCATCCATTTCTTTCTCCTACAACAATTTTTAATGGATTTTCTTTGCTCTTTTCAAGAGCTCTATCAATTACTTTTGCAGAACTTTCATCAGCTATTATAGCATTCGGGGGATAAACATTAAATCTATATTCTAACTCTCTTTCTACCATAGTTGTAGCTGTAGGCACTGCAACAAACCCGCCTTTAAGAGATGCAAATATAGATATCCAAGTTTCAGGAATAGTTGGAAGCATTATATATAATCCATTTCCCTTTTTAATTCCATTATCTCTCAAAAAACTAAGAAGTTTGTCGTACTCTTTCTTCAAATCTTTGTAGCAGAATTCTTTTCTAACATCAAGATCCATGTCATACCAAATTAAAGCTTTTTTCTCACCTCTCTCTTTAACGTGTATTCCTTCAAAAACATCAGTTACCCAGTTGAAGTTCTCAGGCAAGTTTGTTTTATTTAATTTATCAAAAAATTTTTTTAGTTCTTCTTTTCTTTTTTTCTTATCTTCTAAATTATTTATATTGATAAATTCTTTATATAAGCTTATCATACTTTCTTCCTTCAATCTGTCACCTCCAACAAGAGTTAGCACAGCTTAAAAGGGTGTTTAATGTTTACGGTTTTAAACGTTTATTCACGATTTTTCAAGTACGTAAATTCTTCTAATTAAACTACTGTGAACTTTAATTCGGTATATGTCGATAATCTTTAACGGTGAAAAATCCATGTCCCTATTTGTAACTACTACAGCTCTACTATTCGGTTTTAATACTCTATAAAACTCCTCAGGAGCCTTTGAATATATGGTTTCACAATCAAAAACACTTTTTGAAGATTGAAAATATGGAAAGTCAGTTGCTATAGCGTTAAAACTTTCATCCTTAAAAGGTAGGTTCAAAGCGTTTCCACATAGAACTTCTGCATTAATTTTTAGAAAATCAAGATTGATTTTACAACCTCTTGCTATTTCAGGATACAGTTCAACACCGCATGCGTTCAATCCTGATAGATAAGCTTCTATTAAAAATCCTCCCGTTCCACACATTGGATCAAGTAATGAGCCTGCTCTCAAAGCTATGTTAACAATAGCTCTGCAGAGTTTGGGAAGCATAACTCCCGGCCTAAAAAAAGGTCTTTTTTCAGGATGTCTCTCAGAATATTCTTTGGTATTTAGTTTAAAAACGAGTAATCCTACAATAACGGTTGAATCTGGAAAGATGTAAACTCTTATAATGTTTTCTGGTTTGGAAACGCTAATTTTTACACCTTTTCTCCATAATATAGCTCCAAGTTCTTTTTCAAGTTCTGTATTATTTATTTTATTTATTTTACTTTCAGATTTTATATTTGCATCGCCCAAAACCATAGATCCGGGTGAAAAGTATTTTACTCTAACACAGCATGTTTTTCCGATTAGCAACATATATTCTGCTAAGCTATCAAAAATATCTTTTAAATCTTCAAGTTTGCAGATAGAATAAACTTTAACAACTTCTTTTGTTAGAGCTAATCTTTTCAAATTATTAACTTCCCCAGAGTAAACTAAAACTCTTCCAAACTTTTTTGGATTAGTCAGTGATAGTAAGTACTCTATTTCAGCTCTTGCGAGTTCAGGATTTTCTCCAGACAGCAAAAAAGCATACAGCATTTACTTTCTTTTCCTCCTTTCTTCTTTTTCCTTTCTAATTTCTTTAATTTTTTTGGCAATTTCTCTCATAAGAACGGGCTTGGGTTTAGTTTTTTCAACAATAACTCTCCCACCTTCCATCCACCAGCATCTTGGATACTTTTTTTCCTCTGCTATAAATCTAAGATTTAAGGATGAGCAAGCTTCTATTAACTCTTGTAATCTAACTCTGGGGGAAGCGAGTTTCTTGGGTATTTTTCTACCTTCTTTTTTGCTTAACTTTTTGTCAAGGTTCGCGGTCCATATAACCCATCCAGCAGTCTTTCTTTTCATGAGAACAATGTTTAAAAAATAGTTAAATTAATTTTGTCTTGATGTTTAAGCTATTGTTATTTTCCACATTATTGGGTTGTAGAGTTGAATAGATATTAAAAATATTTATAAAAATTTTAATCGTATATTGGTGTACCTTCATTATCCACTATTTTCCTAAATTCCTGCATAAGTTTTTTCGTTATTTCACCCGGCTTACCATTACCAATAATTCTACCGTCTATAATGGTTATAGGACATATCTCCGCAGCAGTTCCAGTTACAAACATTTCATCAGCAGAGTACAAATCAAATAAACCTAAATTTACCTCTTTAAAAGGAATACCCAATCTTTCTATGATTTCTATTGTAACTGCTCTTGTTATACCTCTTAAGTTGTTTAGTGTTGGAGGTGTATAGACAACACCATTTTTTACAATAAATACATTGTCTCCACTACCCTCACTAACATACCCATTGTGATCTAAAAATATGGCTTCATCTCCTCCTTTTGCATTAGCCTCAATTTTAGCTAAAATGTTGTTCAGATAGTTTAATGACTTTATGTTAGGTGGCAAAGAATCAATTGCATTTCTTCTAATCGTAACCGTAATAGCCTTTAAACCCTTCTCATAAAGATTGCCATACATAGCACCCCAAGGTTTTGTTATTATAATAACGTTAGAATTGGTACATATATCAGGATTTAAACCCAAATCTCCTATACCTCTTGTAACTATAGGCCTTATGTATGCATCTCTCAAATTATTTTTACGCAAAGTTTCCAAAATAGCTTCTTTGAATTCTTCCTTGCTCAAAGGTATTTTAAGTTTTATAACTTTTGCACAATCGTACATTCTATCCAAGTGTTCATCTAACTTGAAAACTTTACCATTGTAAGCTCTTATCCCTTCGAAAACACCATCTCCATATAAAAATCCGTGATCAAAAACGCTTATCTTTGCTTCACTCTCTGGAACAAATTCTCCATTTAGATAAACCAGTAATTCCGACATGTCTTCTTTAATAGGTATATGGAATTAAAAAGTTTTGCATTATTTAGTGTGATAATTTGTATCACCTTACTAAATTTTATATTCCCCTATTAAAAGTAAAACAATAATTAAAATTAATTTAAAAATTAAGATTCAAGATTAACTTTTATTCCATGTAGCAATTCAGCTGGACTTTTGATTGGATACTCTAATTTTTCGAGTATATCTTCTATTCTCTTACCTTTTATAACCATTCCTTTAAGCCTCTCCTCCAAAACATCCTTATTGGCTGGGAAATCTACACCCTTTATTTTTGCTAAAACGTGTACTGCCCAGTCAATGTCTAAAACTTCTATTTCTTCACCACCTATTACAACTTCATCTCCTTCATACAATTTTCCACTCTCCTTTAATTTTTTGTATGCAAGTTTTGCAATACCTCCAGCTATGTGCTCCTTAGGTCTTTCTTCCAATTCTCCTTCTATGTACTCTATAACTTTCTCTTCATCAGCTGTAGCAATGTTTCTTGCTGTAGTTTCCGTAATTCCAAGTATTTCAGCTATTTCTTTGTAAGTTTTTGCAGCTTCATTCTTTAAAACCACAACGTAAGCAGCTTCAGCGAGAGAAGGTAACCAAGTAAGATTTCTATATTGAACGAGTTTTTTCAATCCACCAAGTATATTTATACTTTCCATAAATACTTTTTCAGCCATTTTGTCTATGTTTCCACCTTTTGGTTTTGCAATAACTTCCATCATTATCACCTCCATAATAGTTTTCTAATTATTTTTTGTTCAATAGATATTATAAATTTTTCTCAATAAACTACAGAAAACTTTATTTGCAGAATTGACCAAAATATATCGTGAGATTGATTTTTGTTGATTCTTCTCTTGAGTTAATACCTAAAACAATACACCACCATGTTGATGTAATTAAATCTTCAAGAATTAGAAGAAAAAAGATCGAAGAAATGCTACTTGAAGATTACTTGCATTACAGAGCAATAAGAAAGCTTAGAAATGCTGAAAAGAGGGGAAGACCAGATATTATACATAGGTGTTTACTTTTAGCTTTGGATTCTCAATTGTTTGACGAAATCTTTGTTCATACAATTGCTGATAAGATTATTTGGGTAAATAAAAATACGAGATTGCCACGAACTTACGAAAGATTTAGAGGATTGATGGAAAAACTGTTTAAAACTGGAAAAATTGAAATAAATGGAAAAGTTCTACTTGAAATTTTAAACTATAAACTTGAAGATGTACTTAAAGGAAAAGTAGTTGTTTTAAGTGAAAATGGAGAAAAAGATAAATTCTGTAAACATGTTGTTACTGCAAACACAATCTGTATAGGGGCTTTTCCAAAAGGAAATTTTGAAGAAGAGACTTTAAATACTTTTAAAAAAGCAAACGCAAAATTTGTAAGGTTTGACGACAAATCTTGCTCCTCTCTGTATTCAACTTGCATGGTTATATGTTGCATTAACTCTATTAATGGAGTTTAAGTTTGGTATACAGTTCATAGATAATCCCACGCGGAAAGCGGACAACGAGAATTATTAGAATTGCGTACAGTATTAACTCATCTGAAACTCTAAAAGGCAAAATTGTACTTAAGTAGGAAGAAATCTGAATTAAAATCCAATTTTTCGCTGTAAATATTAGAAAGCCTCCAATAGCTCCGCCGTAGAGAGTACCCAATCCTCCAGCTATTACACCCAGTATAATTTCAAGCATTAATGGTATGCCAAAGTAATCAACACCCACAGTTAATTTATAATGAACAGCTAAAGCACCAGCCATACCAGCAAAAAATGCGCTAATACAAAACGCTATTAGCTTATATTTCACGACATCAATACCTACAGCTTCTGCCAACTCTTCATCATCTCTTATTGCCTTTAATTTCAAACCAAGCCTACTGTTTACAAGTAAGTACGTTAAATATATGGAGGAAAAACAAAAAATTAGAGAAATGTAATAGTTTCCTATAACTCCTCCCGGTAGTGCTTTTGAAAAAGGAATTGAAAAACCTTCATAACCACCAAAAATTCCTGAGTATATGTTTGTCAATTGAATAAATATTAATGGCAGAATTGCAGTAACCAATGCAAGATAGTACTCCTTTAATCTTAAACACACACAACCTATAAATAAGCCAAATAACATCGCCACAAAGCCACCAGCAATTATCGTAACAAATATAGGTAAATTAGGGTGCGGAATTCTTGTGGAATTTAAAAGTGCGGTTGTGTATGCGCCAATTCCTATGAAAACTGTATGCCCTAAGTTTGTTTGACCAGTATATCCAGCAATTATATCCCAGCTAACGCAGTAAACGACAAATATAAAAGCTAACCCTAACATGTATAGTATATCACCTCTAACAACAGTTGGGAGAAGTAAAAAGAGCAATGCAATGATTATAGCTTCTTTTTTCATCACTCCACCCCCATTAGCCCCTTAGGCCTGACTATCAGAATTACTATTATGGCTACCATTGCTACAATTTCGGCCCATTCTGATGCTAAGAGAGTTGAAACTGCAACTTGCATATACCCAATAATAAAAGCTGCTAAAATGCTACCTCTAACACTACCAAGACCTCCCAAAATTACAATAGCAAATGCATATATCAAAACTCTCAAAGCTGTCATTGGATTTACTGCATATATTTGAGCATACAAAATTCCCGCAATTGCAGCAAGAATTGATGAAATAAACATAACTATAACAAATATCTTCTCTACATCAATTCCAACAAGCATTGCTGCCTCTAAGTCCTGAGATGTGGCTATTATTTCTTTACCCAACTTTGTCTTATTGGTGAATACATCTAATGCTATTATCGAAATTATAGCTATTGATAAAGCCAAAACTCTTGAATACGTTATGGGTATTCCAAAAATGTACGTACAACCCGAAATGTAAGGTGGAATGGATATAGATACATCACTAAAAAACATAAGCAGTATTTCCTTTATAAATAAGGCTACTGCAAGCGTTACAAGAATTACCATCACTTCATAGTTTCTTATGGGTTTGACTGTTAATAAATAAACTAAAACTCCCGTAATACCGGTTAAAATTACTGCAAAAAAAGTAGAAATTAACAAGGATAAATAAGGAGGTAAAAATGTACTAAAAACAGTATAAAAAACCAGAGAGAAATAAGCTCCAAGTGCAAAGTACGTACCATGAGCAAAGTTAAGAATTCTTGAAACTCCAAATACTAAACTAAATCCAGATGCCACAAGAGCCCAAACACCACCAATTACAGTTCCAAGTATCACTATTTCAACGAAACTCATTTAAGACACCTAAAAAATAAGAATTAATGTTTCCAAGATGTTATTAGTTTACCTGTCTTTATCCATGAAACGTTTGGATATACTACAACTTGCTTACCATTCTGCCACTGACAAATCCAATTCCTCACAAATTCGTTGCCCCAGACAAGATCATGGTACTTTGTAAAAGCAATTTTACCTCTAACACCTTCGAATGGATGTTTTGTGTTGTACTTCTCCAAGTACTTGACGAGAACATTTGAGTCAAATGGATTTTTTTCTCCAGCTTTTGCTGCATCTTCAACAGCCTGCTTGTATAGATATATTGCATCATAGACACCATACGCATCAAAAGCCTCTGGGAGTGTATGGTACTTCTCCTTGTATGCTTTCAAGAAGTGAGCCATTTTTGCGTTTATTGGATACGGCACTCCCCCACCATCTGCAGTATATAGTTCACCGTTACAAGCTCCACCTGTTGCATTCCAGTAATCGGGATCTATTGCAGAGAGGTCATGTCCAGCGATGGGTATTCCAAGCTTTAATCTCTTCCATTCTTTAACTAATGGAGCTCCTCTAACGTGTGCTATTATAGGCATTATTACATCAGCTTTTTCCTGCTTTGCTTTTAAAAGTAGAGTTGTGAAGTCTGTCTGACCTCTGTTTACTTTTTCATCCATAACTATGGTATATCCGTTCTTCTCTAACAGAGGTTTCAAAACTTTCATTACATCATCCGTCCATAGAGCGTTATCCCTTATTATTGCAACTCTTTTTATGTGAATGCCATTTTCATTCAAATAGTTGAGCATAGCAACCATATCCAAAGGAAATGTGGAAGCATTTGTACCTATAACTCTGAAATAGTACTTGTATAAATTGTAGTTGTCTGACACTTTTTGAGTTAATCTTGGAGTAGCTGAATCACCAAGCCAAAGTATTTTTTTCTCTGCCATTACCTTTTGCATTGAAAGACAAACACCGCTTGAAAATCCACCAACTATTACATTACATTCATCCGCAAGTCTTCTAAAAGCAACAATACCAGTGTTAGGATCCATTTTTGTATCAGCTGTAACTATTTCAATTTTTTTACCGAGAATGCCCCCTTCTTTATTTATCTCTTCTGCAGCTAATTTTGCGGCATGAACCATCGCTATACCGTATTTTGTTTGCATAGGTCCAATTACACCTATCTTAATTGTATTGTTTGTAGCTTTCTTGTTTGCACATCCCATCACTACTGAACCCACCATGACCATTAAAAGTATCAACCAAACTTTACGCATGTTTGGGGGATTTTAAAGCAATATTTAAGTATTCTGATATATAGTGACACTCTGCCAAATAATGTTCGCGGTGGTAACATGCTTAAGGTGATAGATGTAGAAAAGAAGTTTGGAGAGCTGAGAGCTCTTAGTGGAGTCAGCTTTAAAGTAAATAAAGATGAGTGTCTTGGAATAATTGGGCCAAATGGGGCTGGAAAAACTACACTATTCAATATAATCTCAGGATTTACAAAACCCGATAGGGGTGAAGTTTTATTTAGAGGGGAAAAAATATCAGGCAAAAAACCGAGCTACCTCGTCAAAAAAGGTTTAGTCAGAACTTTTCAATTAATAAAAGTTTTCAGACAAATGAGTGTTGAAGAGAACGTATTAACTGCTGGAGGAGGAATAGAAGAACTTAAAGCAGTGGGTTTGCACAACAAAAGATATGAGAAAGCTCAAAATCTCTCACATGGTGAACTAAGAAGATTAAGTATAGCCTTAGCTCTTTCAACAAAACCTAAAATGTTAATGTTAGATGAACCTTTTTCAGGATTGAGTAGCATAGAGAGTAAAGAACTCGAAAGAGTAATACTGTCTCTGAAAGGGTGTGGAATACCTCTTGTAATAATAGAACACAAACTTAAAGAGCTGTTTAACGTTGTAGATAGGGTTATAGTACTAAACTACGGTAAACTCATATTCGAAGGTTTGCCAGAAGAAGTAATAAAAGATAAAACTGTTATCGAAGCTTATCTTGGAGGTAATGGTGTTGAATAAACCAATTTTAGAGATAAAAAACCTCAGAGCATATTACGATTCAGAAGTTCTAAGCGGTATAAATTTAAAAGTAGGTAATGAGGGTGTTGCAATATTGGGGCCAAATGGGGCTGGAAAAACTACACTAATAAAAGCAATATTTGGCCTTGTTAGAAGTGAAGGTGAAATACTCTTTATGGGAAAGCAAATTCAAAAAATGAAAACTCATGAAAGAGTCAAGTTAGGTATATCAGTATGTCCAGAAGGCAGGAGACTTTTTCCTTCTATGAGTGTTGAGGATAATCTAATAATTGCAGGAGAAGAAGATATGCTCGACGTTGTTTATGAACTCTTTCCAAAATTAAAAGAGAGGAGAAAACAGATTGTAAAAACGATGAGTGGTGGGGAACAACAAATGGTTGCAATAGCCAGAGCTTTGATGCAAAAACCCAAGCTTTTAATACTCGATGAGCCGTCTATCGGTTTAGCACCAATAGTTGTAAATGCAATTGGGGATACTATTCTCAAAATAAAAAAAATGGGTATTCCCGTAATGATAGTTGAACAAAACGTTCATTTAGCATTTAAAATAGCAGAAAGAGCTTATATCCTTGTTAAAGGAAAAATAGTTAAAGAAGGTAGAACTGAAGATATGCATAATCTTGAAGAACATTACTTGGAAATATGAAGAAAATTTTCAGATTAACAACTTTAAGCAGATTTGATGTTTGTCACGAAAATTGTAGTTATTCTAAATTAGTTTATCGATCCGGAAGTTTAAAACTTTTTAAGTGTCTTTTGTCCAGTAAATGTCAATTTGATTGTAAGTATTGTTACAATCCGTGGCACGGTAAAGATACAATAACTCCAGAGGAATTTTCTAAAGTTTTTTTATCGTTATATAAGAAAGGATTGGCTGATTCCGTTTTTATAAGTTCTGGCATATACGGAGATGTTGAAAAAGTTATGAACGATATTATTGAGGCTGGAGAACTAATAAGAAAAGAGTTCTCTGGATATATACATTTAAAAATAATTCCAGGAGCCAACAAGGATCAAATAAAAAGAGCTACAGAAATAGCAAATAGAATTAGTATAAACGCAGAAGTTGCAGATGAAAAAATGTTATCCGAAGTTTGTAGTGTTAAAAGCAAATACGATATTCTAAGGAGAGAAAGATGGATAGCCAAATATGCTAAAAATATTTCTCACACAACCCAAATAGTTGTAGGACTTGGAGAAACAGATAAGGATATACTAAGCTTTATGAAAAAATGGTACAGTTTTGGTGTAAAAAGAATATACTTCTCACCTTTCAGAGCTTTAAAAGGAACACCTTATGAAAATAAAGAAAACGAGAAAAGAAGCAGAATTATCAATTTATATAGAGCGGATTGGCTAGTTAGAAAGTATGGATATGATATAAGAAAGCTTGAAGCTGTTGCCGGAGAAAGGTTTAAAGAAGATCCAAAACTTCTTGTAGCTAAGGAGTTTGGAATCAATAATTTTTTGGAAATACCCGGTATAGGATTTAAAGCCGCAAAACTTATGGAGAGAGGGTACTCATTAAAAGATTTGAAAAAAATGGGCTTTAAAATCAAAAAAGCATTAAGTTTCTTGCCAGAACAGAAAAAAATTAGTGATTTTCTATAGAGCGTACGATAACTTCAGTAAATTTATCTATTTGCATTTTACTCATGTTAATTGGAATTAAGTATATCATATACTTTCCTATGCAGAAAAAGTAGTGGTTTTTCTCAGGTATATAGTATGCTCTAAGGTTATCAAGGCTCGTTCTATTAACGAGACTCCAAACATTCCCGTATTTTCTCATTCCTTTAACCATCAACAAAGTTTGGTTTTCTGCAATTTTTGCTGATGGGTATTCAGTAATCCAAACAATCATCATGCTATTGTTGCCGATATAGTGAACGAGAGCTATATCTTTTACATATTTTATGGGGCCTATGTGTGATTTTTTCACAAATTCGAGGGCAAGTTTACCTTTAAGGGCTACAAATTTTTCCATTCCCATTATCTTATTTGGTAAGATGTTTGCTACACTCATATTGTTACTACTCGCAATGTGAGTATTGTTTGGGTGAGTATTGTTTAAACAACCAAGTAATGTAACGGATAACACCAAGATAACTATTAACTTACGTTTCATTTAAAGCGACCTCCAACAATGATTTAAAGAGGGGATGAGATACTTTTTCACAGATTTCCTCCAGTAATTCCATATTGCCATCTACAAGGGCTCTATACGCTATTAGCTGGAACTCTCTATGTTCTTCCCACCTTCTCTCCACATCACATATCACATCTTTTAGTGCGAATATTTCATCACACTCCATCTTTTCTATGTCCCTTACTTCTAAGGCTCTGCTGGAGTTTAAATTGCATCTATGCCACAAACAGTATGGAAGTACAGCTTTTAAATGGTTAAATTCACATTCACTTTCCTCAATCCATGCAATTGCTTTTGCAAAAACAAGAGAGCTTAACTCAGCTCTACCTGAGAAGACACCAATATCTGAACATGCAAAACTTGAGTAGTGACAACCATCACACCTTGTAAAATCTTTTTTTGTTGTCATTTGACAGTAAACTTCTTGGGAAAAGTAATCAAGAAATAATTCTACATCCTGACTTGTATTCAAACTCAGTATTTCTTTTTCTATTTTTTCCTGCTCATCAGGAGTTAAAACATCAAATCCAAGCTTATTACTAAGTTTTAAAGAGAATTTTTCTGTCACATCTCTAACGTATTTTTCAGCTTCTTTACTGTTGATTTCAATTATATTTTCTATAATTTCTTCAGCTAATTTTGGATCTCTCAAAAACTCGTCTTTAATACCCTTTCTTAATTTTCTCTTCATAACAACACTCATTTTCCCTGTTTCTACAGCTATATCAAATCTATCTAAGAGGGGTGGAATTAGTTTGGCTGTACCCTCATCACCGTAGTTTATAGTTGCAAAAAGCGGTTTCTTCCTCAAAAACAAAGTTGAACCCCTATATGACCATATGCCCCTATCTACCTCATTCAAAATGATGTTCTGTTTTCCAGCAGGGAGCCGATTTATTTCATCAATTATTGTCACAGGTGAAAAAGGAGTTATCTTCCATCTAACGACCTCAATTCCCTTTTTTTCAAGTATTCCTAAGTCTAAGGTAGCTTTTATTTTTTCTTCAGTTTGTTCTGGGTGAGAGTGTATAGTAGAAGCTTGTATAAATTCAAGAGGCAGGCAAGACATTAAAGATGCAATTCTTTCGCAAGAAGTCGTCTTACCGCTACCATAATCACCAAAAATTAAAACGTTCTTTCTCAATATAGCAGAAAACATGCAGAAGAGAATTAGAGGGTTGTAAGATTTGGTTGAATAAAAAGTTCTCTCCCCAAAGTGAAGATTGGAATTTATGAAGTTATAAGTTTGTATGAATTTTTTTCTTAAATCATCCATTGTACTTTCTTTCAAGTATAGTAGAAATAAGTGTTGCGGTTACAAATAGTAATAGTACTTTTTTCCTTTAAATTTCTTGTAGAATATTCCGTTTATCTCCTCTATCTCCTTTAAACTAACTTCAAAATGCTCAGCTAACTTTTTTACTTGTTCTTCTCTCATTGGATGTCTTCTCATTATTTTTATTGCATCCTTCAAACTGGAAAAAGAGCTAAAGTCAAAATCATTACTTTCCAAAAAATCTACTATCTCTACAGGAATCTTGTATGCATCAAAAATACTCAGGATTTCGATCATTTTTCTTGCATCAACACCCTCTATTTTTGATGCTGGGGGTCTTATAGGTGTCAATATATGCACTTTATCTTTCTTTATCTCTCCAACTACTTCAGCTATTTTTTCCACCTCTTCATCATTGTATCCTTTGACAATCATAATTTCCAGCATAATTGTGCCATCAAATTCATCACAGAATTCTTTTAACCCATCTAACACTTTTTCTATTTCTAAGGATGGATGAGATCTGTTAATTCTCTTAAAAGTTTTTTCAGTAACTGCATCAATAGATGGTAAGCATGCGTCAGCTTGCATTAAATCTTCTCTAACGTCTTTCCTCCAGAGTAAAGAAGAGTTCGTTATTACTGCAGTATCGTGGTTTATTCTCTCAAGAATCCATCCTAAATCTGAATTAAGAGTGGGTTCTCCTTCTCCAGCAAAAGTTACGTAATCTGGATTAGATTTAAGAGATTTACTTATTTCTTCAAGTATTTCTTCTTTTTTGAAAAAACTCTTTCTTTCCACAGTTTTAAAAGTAGTTCTGCCAAGCTGACAATAGATACAAGAGTAACTGCAAGTTTTAAAAGGAGTTAAGTTAACACCCAGTGATTTGCCAAGTCTTCTTGAAGGTACGGGACCATAAACGTACTTCACTTTAGTAGGTATAGATTATTGTTAAATAATACTTGCGAAAAAACATAGTACATGGAACACTTTGTAGTTCAAGTAGAAGAAAATGTTGTAGAAAAACCTTGGGCTGGAAATTATCTTTCTAAACTAAAAGGTATTCCGGGAGCTGGTGAATCATGGGAACTATCTCCTCACCCTAAGAATCCATCAATAGTCAGTTATAAGGGTGAAACTGTAAAAATGAGCGACATTTTTAGTAGTATTTCCGGTGGTTACGATCCTTTGTTAATTAAATTTATAGACGCTGGAGACAAGCTTAGTGTACAAGTTCATCCATCTGACGAGGATGCAAAAAGGCTTGGTGAAAAAGATAGAGGCAAGGAAGAAGCATGGGTTGCTTTAAGTAATGCAGAAATGATGATAGGTTTCTCAAGAGACTTAAGCAAAGAAGAATTTTTGAAGGCTGTAGAAGAGCTAAAAGTTGAAGAGTTACTAAACAAAGTTTCCTGTAGTAAGTATGATTCTTATCTTATTCCGCCAAAAACCGTTCATGCAATATGCAGAGGTTTAATTTACGAAGTTTCTACTTGCTCTGATATAACTTATAGAGTTTATGATTATGGTAGAGGGAGAGAACTACATCTCGATAAAGCAATTGAAGTAATAGATTTCAGAAAGTGTAATCCATCAATACTTAAAAGGGATGCCTCAAAACTTACGGGAGAAAATTTTGAAGTAAGATTAATAAGGCTCTCCAAAGAAATAACGAGAGAAATAAAGAATGATGCTTACATGTACGTCAGCTGTGTTGAAGGCTACGCTGAGCTGTCAGCTTACGGAGAAAGTATAAAAATTGGAGAGTTCAAAACTGTTTTTGTTCCAAATCAAACGGATATATTCACAATTACTGGAAGCGGGTCCGTTTTAGTTGCAAAACCTCTAAAAAAAATTTAGTCTAAGTAACCAAGAGCTCTAAGCCTTTCTTTAACTTTTTCTTCTTCCTCCTCGCTAAATACTTCTTCTTCATCCTCCTCAAGGCTGGCAAGTACTTCCTGTAAAATATAGCGCACGTACTCATCTACAGAACCGAATTCAGTTTCTTTCACTCTCTCTTCTAACTTTGCGTACAACTCATCTGGAATTTCTACTTTCATACTCAAAAACAAGTATTTCAAGAATATATTGTTTTTGATTAAACTTCAAAATTTTTCAAAAATCTTCTTACAACGTAATTTTTAAGCTTGTGTACTATATCACCTGAAATTACTGTATTTCCTCTTACGAGTATAGCTCTGTTACCTAAGGTAATTATAGAGAAGGGATTTTCGATTGTAGAAAATGGCTTATACTCTAAATTTTTAATATCTTTTTTAATAGCTTTTGCAACGAACTTTGCCTGTCTCTCCGCCTCTAAGGCAGTTTTGGTTGCTATTCCATTTTTACTTTTTACTTCTGCTGCATCTCCTATAACAAAAATATTCTCTCCTGCCTTTAAAGATGAGTTTACCAAAATTCCGTATTTGCCATACTTCAATCCAGCTAAGCGTTTTCCTACTATACCCGTACACCATAAAACTTCATCAAATTCAATCTCTCCGCAAGATGTCATTATTGTATCTGAAATTTTTTCAACTTTACAAGAAGTTAAAATATCAACTCCCGCGTTTTCAAGCAGTTTTTTAACGTACTTAGATGCTTTTTCACACATGTTGGGTAACACTCTCTTTTCAGCTTCAATTAAAGTAACATTACAAAAATCAGAAATTTCGTAAGCTACTTCTACCCCGCTCATACCTGAGCCAACTACTACAACATCTTTTGCTTTTTCAATTCTTTTTCTTGCAATTTTCGCGGATTCAAAGTCATTTATTGATAGAGTTTTTTCTACACCTTCAACATAAACACCATTAGTTCCACCTATCGCAATTATACATATGTCGTAACCTATTCCTCTAACTGTTTTCACTTTTGAAAACAAAGTTTTACACTTCTGTTTTACAAATTCTACTTTACATTTTCTAAATATAATTCCCCTATGTTCAAAAAATGGTTGTAGATCCACTTTTAGTTCATCTTCCTCTATTTTTCCGGCAACGTAGGATGGAAAAAGTGCTTGACAGAATAAGTATTTAGTTGGAGAAACTACAGTAACTTCTCCCTTGTAATGTCTAAGAAATTCTGCTCCAGCTGTACCACTTCCAACTACCACTACCTTCACATTCCGGCAGTAGAAACATTAAACTTAAAATTTTCGAGATTTCAATTAATTTTAAATCCTTAATAAGTAACTGTTTTAAAAAAACGAAATGAAATTAAAATATTCTTCTCTTTTTCAAAGCAACAACTAAGGCAATTATAGCTATTACAGCTGTAAATCCCGGAATTCTTGTGTTTACATTTATTCCTTTTGAAGACTCTTCAAAAGATGGTACAGGGAGATGCTTCACTTTTACAAGTTTGCTGTGTTCGTGTATTCTTGCTAAGACACCTATTAGTTTTGCAATTCTTTCAGATAATTTAAAGTAAGCCAACTTAGTTATTGGGTTTTTACTCGTTTCGGCAAACTCATAGTATGCAACTGGCAATACTGGAGTTACATGTTTCTCCAGCTGAGCAATTGCAATTTGAGCATCTTTTTTAGAAGCATTAATTTTTTCCTGTAACAGTTCTTGACTGGTAGGGGAATTTGTTAAGCCTATTAATTCAATGCTTAAACTTGCCTTTGTTATTGCGTTTATAGCAGATAAAGCAGCACCACAATAAAGACCTTCATCTAACTGAATTCTTCCATTTGCAACATCTTGCTGAGCCATGTCCAATAAGTCCTTCTGCCCGTAAATGGTGCTTGCATATACTATAAGGGATTCAGCCTGACTTAAATATAGCTGAGCTCTTCTCCTTAGCTCCTGTTTGTTAAGAGGTATATCCTCTCTAATACTTGATAAAAGAGAAAGCCAAAGTCTTGCACTTTCTACTCTTTCTCTCGCATAAGCTAAGTCCCATAAAGCAGTATCTATATCCGGGGAGCTTTTTGCTTTGTCAAGGTAGTTTTGAGCTATAGTAACTCTTTCCTCTGCAGCACCGAATAGTTGAAAACTTTCAAGACCAACTGACTTTATAGATCTCAGATAATTAGCCATGTTGTTTATATCTCTCTGTACTCTACTGAACTCATTTTCCAGAGCTTTTTCATTAGTTAATGTATGTTTATATTGTATGTATCTCATGTTTATCATTGCTGCAAACCAGTAACTTGTTGCTGTGTAGTATTTACCTTCTTTATAGTTTTTTTCTGCCAGTTTCATTTCGTTGTTTACGACACTAATTTCATCTGAAGAAAACTGACTGACTATTTCATATAAATTCTCAGCTTCATTTTTCATTTTATCAGCAAGCTTTTTCAATATGTTGGAGTACTTAGATAAATTGACTGTAGCATTCTTTTGCTTAAGTTCGTAACCCGTGTAATACTTCAAAGCTTGATTAACAGTCTCTACTTCAATAACTTTTACACCCAATTTTTTACCGAGTTCTACAACATCCACAGGTTTTATTACAGTTGATTCAAATATGAATGGACCATTCTTTACAACTTTTACCTCTCTCTCATAAACTATCCTCTGTCCAGCTGGAATTAAGAAGTACTTAGCCCCATGCTCAGCTGCAGCCTCAAGTTTATAGGGTATTCCACCTACTGGCCCTATAAATCCATCTGGGTATATCATTCCAGTCATAAAAACATCTCTTTTTATTGAAAGGTTCTTGAGTGCTGCTATGGTTGCTATACACATAACTCCTCCAGCAGAAGGACCACCAACAATAGGTGCATTAGCCTGAATTATGTAAAAGAAATCATGTTTCATATAGTCAACTCCGAGCAAATCACATGCAGTAAGGGCTGCAAGTTGCGCGCTACCCTGCATATCTATTTCAGTATAAGGGGATGTAGATACGAACACTTTTCCATCTCCGGGCGTTACAATCACAGTTATGTTTATTACTGCACCTTCTGGTTTTTCTCCGGTTTTTACTGCAACTGCCTGTATTTTTACAACTCTTTCATTTACAAATTGAGCAGAAGAAACGTTAACTGCAAACACTGAAATTAGTAAGCTTACCAAAAGAAATACAGAAACTGTTTGTCTTTGTAGCATGATATAACTTATACAAAATTTAAAAAAAGTTTTTGGCATGATTTAATAATTAACCTACAAACCAGTAGTTGGATAAATAATTTATAGCGAGAGAGTAATAAATGATGATTATGGAATTGGACTTAAAAAAGATAACCTTAGACTTGCAAAGAGTGTGTGGTGAAGTTAAGTTTTTGATGTATTGTAAATCTAATAAAGTGGAGAAAGCTTTTTTCTTGACAAACTATCCGTTTAGAGGTTTTGATAATATTGTCAAGGGTAAGAACCCTATATTTGCATTGTACGCACTTATGAGGATATGTGGCATTTGTCACGCTGCACACGGCATAGCTTCTGCAGAGGCAATAGAGGATGCAATGGGAATAACACCACCAATGAACGGTAGATACATGAGAGAAATATTGGGTTTGGTAAATAGGGTTCAAAGCCATTTAATGCATTTAGTTATGGCTATACCAGATTTTGTTGAAGAGTCAAAGCAAGCATACGTTCTAAAAAGTACATTAGATATTCTAAACGAAACTCACAGCATTATGACTAAGCTCGGTGGTAGTAGTACCCATCCGTCGTATATAACCATAGGTGGAGTAGAAAAAATACCAAATGAAAAAATTCTTTCAAAAATTATAGAAAACATAGGAAACCTTAGAGATAAATACGCAGAATACAGAAAAGAACTAATAAATTGCTTGAATGAGACTTACGATTACCTAAGAACTATAAAATTTAAACCAAAATTCTTGGGGTCTGACCTATTTTATGGTGATAAATACAGTATATCTGTAGATAAAATAAAATTAATCAAATATAGTGATTTTCACGATGATTTGCCAGATGTTGAATTTACACCTCTAACCTTGGCTTTGTACGAAGATAACGTTGTTGAAACTGGCCCAAGAGCAAGACTTGCAGAGTACTATGAGTATAATAACGACAGTCTGTGGGGTTTGCAGGAGGCAAGATTATTAGAGATAGAATTGTCTTACAAAAGAATCTATGAGTTACTGGAAAAATTAGAGCTGGGAGAGCCATGTCAAACTAAAATAATGATATATAGATCGGGGAAAGGTGTTAGTGTTTTTGAGGCACCGAGAGGCATATTAGTTCACAAAGTCGTCTTAAATGAAAGTGGAAGAATTGAAAACTACACTATAATACTTCCCACAATGTTTTTAGTTCCAGTTATTGAAAAAGCTACACAAAATATTGAAGTAAGATTTGCAGAAGTCATACCAAGAATTTATGATCCGTGTATTCCATGTTATTCAGCATATACACTTAGGTGATGGGCCATGCCAAGTATATTGGTTTTAGATCTTGGAGGTTGTGAAGGATGCATAGCAAGCATTATGAACAGTTATCCAAAGCTTGAAAAAAAGTATGATCTTTATATATCTTACTTGGGCAACTTAAACTTAGATCGTGAATTCGATTTTGCAATAGTTTCGGGTCCAGTAAGTCTTGTTAGTTCAGAAAAAATAGATTTATTAAAAAAGGTTAGAGAAAATTCAAAAATTCTTGTTGCATACGGTTCCTGTGCAAGTGTTGGAGGAATCTTTCTTTACTCAAAAGGACAAAACTGTAGATTTGCATCTATTGGCAAGGTTGTTGATATTGATTACTCAATACCGGGATGTCCCCCAGCATCAAGAACAATAATCAATTTTCTTAATTGTATAGAGAAAAAAGGTGGACGTTTTCTTGAATTGTTTAAAGCTTTAACAAAATACCAAAAGTTAAGTGGATTTGACCTTATAGATGATGTTGTATTAACGGGCTTATGTGTGGGATGTGGTGCTTGCACTCTATCCTGCCCAACAGAAGCTCTGCAGTTAGTTGATGGTGTACCTGACTTAATTGTAGAAAAATGTATAAGGTGTGGAACGTGTATAGTTAGATGTCCCAAGTTTACACAAAACATACTTAGGTGATTGATATGTTTCATGATGTAAATTTAGAAAACCCGATTGGAAGTGTTGAGGGTATCTACGTAGCTAAACCAAAAAAAGTTGAGAATGCTGGAGTTGTCACGTCAATTCTTTTATATATGCTGGAAAATAAAAAGGTGGATGGTGTTGTAACTGCAAGGAAAGTCAAAGGTATCTTAGGTAAAATCTTGCTTATAAAGACAAGAGATGAACTTTTAAATACTGTAGGAAATTGCTGGAGTGTTGTACCATATACTATGAAGCTTAAGGACATGCTCACTTCGTCCAATTTAAATAAGATAGCTTTCGTTGGATTACCCTGCCAAGCACAGTTTTTAAGACACATGAAAACTTTTCCACTCGTAGAGAGTGATTTTGCAAATAAAATTTATGTAATTATAAGTCTATTTTGCATGGGCACTTTTATAACTGATGGTTTTGTAAAACTAATAAGAGAATATAAAATATCTCCTGAAGATGTAAAAAATATTGACATTGATAAAGATTATTTAGTTATTATACACTCAGATGGAGAGATAAAAGTACCTGTAGATATCGTACTTAACCACATACAACACGGTTGTCTTTTATGCCCTGACTACACTGGAGTTTTTGCGGATATATCTGCTGGTAGAGCTATAACCAAAAAAGGTACATTGCTAATAACAAGAAGCAAGCTCGGAGATAATATAATCAAAAAAGCGTCTGAGGAAGGATATATTGAAGTAGAAAGTGCAAGTGAAGATGAAATAACTAAATTAAAAGAAAAAGCATTAGAAAAACTAAAAAGAGCAATGGATTATACAGCAAAACTGCTTTAATTCAGTAAAAATGTTAATCGAAAAACTTAGAAAAGCTATAAAAGAGTACGGCATAAACGAGTTAAACGATATCCAGCTTAACAGTTTAAGGTATATTGAGGAAGAAAAAAACTGCTTAATTGTAGCCCCCACAGGCAGTGGAAAAACTGAGGCAGCCATAATTCCAGCTTTGAATTTAGTTTTAAAAAGAAATTTTAAGCCAATCTCTATAATATACATAACTCCACTCAGAGCTTTGAATAGAGACATGTTAAGGAGAATAAAAAAGCTATCTTCTTTGGTTGGATTGAGAGTAGCAGTAAGGCATGGCGATACATCAAAAATGGAGAGAGTTAAACAATCAAAAAATGCACCAGATATACTTGTTACAACGCCTGAAACTTTTCAAATTTTATTCCTTGGAAAAAATTTAAGAAATTGGATTAAAAACGTTAAATTTGTTATAATTGATGAAGTGCATGAACTCTTTCAAAGTAAAAGAGGCGTTCAACTCTCTGTTGCTGTGGAGAGGTTAAAGGAGATTGCAAACTTTCAGACTATATGTCTTTCTGCAACTGTAAAAAATGTTGAGCAAATATCAAAGTTCTTTGCCGGAGAAAGTGAATTTGAAGTAGTAGTAAGCAGTAACAATAAAAATTACAGTTTAAAAGTTGTTAAACCTGAGTTAATAGATGAAGACGAAAAACTTGCTGAAAAACTGTTTGTAGATGTTGAAATAGCTTCTCATCTCAGATTTATTTCAAATCTTACAAAAAAAAATTCTGTATTGTTGTTTACAAATACAAGGCAGACTGCAGAGGCTTTAGCTTTAAAGTTAAGAAAATTGACATCGGTTGAAGTGCATCACGGCTCTCTTTCAAAAGAAGCAAGACTTGAAGCTGAAAAAAAGTTTTTAAATAGAGAAATAAAAATTCTAGTTTGCACGTCATCTATGGAGCTTGGAATAGATATTGGACATATTGATTTAGTAGTTCAATACAGCAGTCCAAGACAGGTTTCAAAACTCATACAGAGAGTGGGTAGGAGTGGCCATAAAAGAGATAAAACTTCCAAGGGATATATTTTAGTTCAAAGCTTTGATGATATACTGGAATCTTGGATAATCTCAGATATGGCTATAAAAGGAGAAATAGAGAACGAAGTATGTCATGAGAAGAGTCTTGATACTCTTGCAAATCAAATAGTAGGAATGGCTCTTGAATATAAAAAAATTGAAGCACATAAAGTTTTTAGAATTGTTAAAAGGTCTTATCCATTTAGAAAATTAAGAAAAGAGGAATTTCTTGAAGTTTGTAACTTCTTAAAAAAACACGGAATTATATGGGTAGATTCAAAAATAGATTTAACGGATTCAAACCTTAACTTCACGATATATGTTAAAAAGAAGACAAGATCTTACTTCTACGATAATGTTTCAATGATTCCAGATGAAAAAAGATACGACGTTTTAGATATAGTATCTGGAAAGATAATAGGTTCTCTCGATGAAATTTTTGTCACAACTTTTAAAGGAGAAGTTTTTGCAATGAAAGGTGAGTTATGGAGAATTGTTGATGTAGGTGAAAAAACTAAAGAAAAAATTAAAGTTGAACCCGTAAGTGCTGAAGGTGAAATACCAAGCTGGGTTGGGGAAGAGATTCCTGTCCCTTATGAAGTAGCAGTTAAAGTTGGAGAATTGAGAGATAGCATAAAAAAGATGATAAGAGTGTTTGGTAAAGAAAAAACAGTAGAATTGTTATCTAAAAGATTTAAAACAAACAAAAAAGCGTGTGAAGAAGTAGTAAATATAATAGATAAAACAGAGATTGTACCATCAAACAAAGTTATCACAGTTGAGAAAGGTGATGGTGTAGTAGTAAATGCTTGTTTTGGTCATAACGTTAATGAGACCTTAGGCAGAATTTTAGCAACATTAATAGCTGTAAGAAGGGGGACGAGTGTTTCGGTAGAGATAGATCCATACAGAATTAAAATTTATCCATCCACTACAAGTGAAGTTATAGACACTCTTAAAAACCTCAAAAAATTAGCTATTGAGAGTGGAAAAGAAGGTATAATGTGGTTAGCTGAGAGATCAATGCTTGATACAAAACTTTTTCAATGGAAAATAGTTTCAACAGCAAGAAAATTTGGAATATTGAGTAAAAATGCTGATATAACTAGGATGAATTTAAAAAAATTTGCAATAAATCTTAAGGATACTCCAGTTTACAAAGAAGCTGTAAGAGAAATGTTTACTGAAAAATTTGATATTGATAATTTAACTTCAATACTTGGTAAGTTGTTTGAAGAAATAGACGTTGTAGAAACAGAATTGAGTGAAATTTCAAAAGTGGCAAAAGATCAAACTTTTGATTTGCTTATACCATCTAAACCAAATTCAGCAATTTTACATGTTTTTAAAAATAGAATCGAGAAAGAATTGTGTATTTTACATTGCATTAACTGTGGATGTACTCTCAGAATGACTGTAAAAAATGCTGTAAGTAGTGAGTTAAAATGTATAAAGTGTGGATCAAGATTAATAGCCTGTTTAAATTCAAGGAGAAATTTAAAGGATTTCTCTAAGGAAAAACTATTAAAAATAGCAAATTTAGTTATGAGTTATGGGTCTAAAGCAATTTATGCATTAAATACCTACGGTATTGGAGTTGAAGTAGCTGTAAGAGTTCTTTCTCGATACTATAGAAGTGACGAAGAATTTTTTAAAACTCTACTTGAAGCTGAAAAAAATTATATAAGAACAAAAAAGTTTTGGAGTGAGTAAAATGAAAGTATTTAGCGAAGTTGAAGAGAGACTTAAAGATATAGAAAGAGATATAAAAAAATGCAAAAAATGTAATCTTTGGAAAGTAAAAACAAATTATGTACCCGGAGAAGGCAATGAAAATGCAGAAGTTTTCTTTATAGGGGAAGCTCCCGGAAAAGAAGAAGATAAACAAGGAAGACCGTTTGTAGGCAATGCTGGAAAACTTCTAAATGAGCTACTAAAAAAAATAGGGTTAAGGAGGGAAGACGTTTTCATAGGAAATGTCTTAAAATGCAGACCACCAAACAATAGAGATCCAAAACCTGAAGAAATTGAGGCTTGCAGCCCTTACTTGCTAAGACAGTTAAATGTCATAAAGCCCAAGGTAATAGTTTGTCTCGGTAGGCATTCTACATCCTTTATATTTGACCTATTTGACATACCTTTTAGAGGTATAAGTAGAGAAAGAGGAAACGTAAAAAAAGTTAGAGTATGGAACAGAGTCGTTTATATATTGCCAACTTACCATCCGGCTGCTGCACTTTATAAGCCGCAATTAAAAGAGGATCTTGAAGAGGATTTTAAGAAAATAGGTGAAATTTTAAGAAGAAAGAAAGTTTCACTACTTGATTTTGGCATAGAATAACCTTAATATTATGTTGAAATACGAATTTTTATTATGAAGTTGAACCTCGAGTGCATACCTTGTTTCATTAGACAAGCTTTGAAAGCTTCTCGATTTTGTAATCTAAGTGAAGAAATTCAAGAAAAAGTACTTAGAGAAGTTATGCTAAATCTTCTTGAGGAAAAATGGGATAAAACACCTCCTGAATTAGCTCACATCGTCCACGCTCTCGTCAGAAAATATTGTGGAGATCCATACGCTGAAGTTAAAAAGAGAAGCAACGAATTGGCTATGGAGATTTATGGTGAAATTAAAAAATTGGTTGAAAAAAGTGAGAATTCTTTAAAAACAGCTGTTAAAGTGGCAATAGCCGGAAATATTGTGGACTTTGGAGCTATAGATAAAGAAAAAGTTGAGGATTTTGACTTATTCAACTTTGTTAAAAGAATTGCGGAAGAAGAATTAGAAATTGATCACTACGATAAATTAAGGAGAAAACTTGAAAAGTGTAAAAAACTGCTCTACTTTGCAGATAATGCTGGAGAGATCGTATTCGACAAAATATTAATTGAAACGATAAAAGAATATTTTCCTATTAAAGTAACTCTTGTATTAAAAGCAGGACCAATAATAAACGATGCAACGATAGAGGATGCAAAACAAGTAGGAATGGATGATGTGGTAGAAGAGTATAGATTCATTTCCAACGGAGAAGTGGGGGTTGAGAGAAACTCTCCCGAAGTTAAAAGTTGGATAGACGAACATGATGTAACAATATCCAAGGGGCAAGGAAATTACGAGGGATTAAGTGAGTTTAGAGGTATTTTTTACTTGTTGTTAGTTAAATGTCCCGTTATAGCAAGACACGTTGGAGTTAAAGTTGGAAGTAAAGTATTACTTTACAGGTGATAAAAATGAAAGTAGAATCTTACCTCTATAGGAAACTAAACGGGAAAGTTGAATGTTTGACTTGTAGGCATAAATGCAAGTTGGAAAATGGAAATTGGGGTATATGCAGGGTTAGAAAAAATGAAAATGGAAAGCTTTACGCTTACAATTATGGATTAGTCTCATCCGTAGCTTTGGATCCAATAGAAAAGAAGCCTTTTCACAACTTTATGCCAGCAACAAAAGCTCTATCATTTGGAAGTGTTAGTTGTAACTTTAGATGTAAACACTGTCAAAATTACTCAATAGCTTTTGCCGACATTAATTATCCATGCAGAGAAATGAGTGTGGATGATGTTGTAGAAGCTTTTGTTCAGAGTGGGGCCGATGGTGTTGCTTGGACTTACAACGAACCAGCAATATGGCATGAATTTACACTTGATTCAAGTATTGAGATAAAAAAGAAGGGCGGTTACGTTGTTTACGTAACCAATGGATATATGAGTGAATATGCTTTAGATCAGTTTGTTGAAGAGGGAGTATTGGATGCTGCAAATGTTGACGTTAAAGCTTTCAATGAAGAATTTTATAGAAAAATCTGTAAAGCCAAGCTTGAAGAAGTTTTGAACTCCATAGGATATATGTACGAAAAAGGTATCTTTCTTGAATTAACTTATCTAATTATACCCACACTAAATGATAGCAGAGAAGAAATTTCTGCATTTGCAGAATGGGTTTACCAACTTGACAAAAGAATTCCAGTTCACTTCACTAGATTTCATCCAGATTTTCAAATGCTCGATTTACCACCAACACCCATAGAAAAGATAGAAATGGCTGTAGATATCGCATACAAAACAGGTCTTGAGTACGTTTACGTAGGTAATGTTTGGGGCCACAAATTTGAGAATACTTACTGTCCCAACTGCGGGGCTTTACTAATATCGAGAGAGGGGTTTTATGTAAGAGAAATAAATCTCGATGGAAACAAATGTCCTAATTGCGGTTATAAGCAAAATATAATTGTATAAAAAATTTTAAGATATAAATTCATCATATCTGCTTTTTACTTTTTCAACCATATACTCTACGTCAGGAAAATATTTAAATAATTCCTCCTCACTTACTCCATACTTCTTCGCCCACTCGCAGAATTCTGATAATTTTTCAAAAAATTTTATGTATGCATTGAGAAAATGCGATTTTCTATGCGAGGATATTGCCTTTTCAAATAGAACTCTAAGTTCCTGGTACTTGGGGTCAAGCTCCATATATATCATACCCACTCCACTCCCTTTTCTCTACATGTTCTTCTAATTTCTTCAATTAAATCCTCAGGAACATTGAATTTTTTTAGATCGTCCAAACTTTTTAAATCCATCGGTTTTCTAAATGCTGAAAGAAATTCTCCTTTAACAAATTTTGCAACTATAATCGGTATCCCCTTTAAGTTCGTAACCTGAACGAGCAGATCTCCTTCTTTGGGCTTTATGTCCTCTCCCAAGTGGAACGTTATGTATGCGAAATTCCCATTCTCAGCTATTCTTCCGAGTCTGTCGTAAAACCTAACCTTTACAATCCTCATATACCACCACCTCACTGCTGCTTCTGATCCCAAGGTATGCGCGTGTCGAGTATCGTGTTCACAATCTCGTCGAACAATCTCAAACTACCCATGTAACCTACTATCGGCCACCTGAAGTATCCCACCCTATCATATATCGGAAATCCAATTCTAACTAAGCCTATTTCGAGCTCCTCAGCAAGCTTGGCTCCACCCCTCGGATGTCCGATTAACAGATCGACGCCCTTCTCCTTAACCGACTTCTCGAAGTCCCAGAGGTCGGAGAACTGAACTTCGAAGCTCACGTCGAACTCCTTGGCTATCTTCTCCATCTCCTGTCTGTAAACCTTCGAAGGCGTCTGAGTGTTTACAACTACGGGCCTAAGCCCCATTTCGCAACAGAACCTCGTTATGGCTATGACGAAGTCAGGATCCCCGAATATACCAACTCTCACATCTTTGGTGTAGTGGACGGTATCAACTATCGCGTCTATCAGCCTCCCTCTCTCATCCAAAAGCCTGTCGGGAATTTCCAAGCCCGTAACCTTCGCCAAATTGATTATGAAGTCGTCCGTGTTCTTTATGCCTATAGGCAGTCCGAAGTAAGCTTCCACTCCGAACCTGTTCTTCAAATACAAAGCCCCACTCCCTCCGGCGTGTTGGCATAGTGCGAAGGTCGCCTTTGCGTTAGCGGCATCGACGAACTCCTCTACGAGAGTTCCACCCTTCGGGTAGTAGGGAAGTTCCTTAATGGGCTCTCTCAGAGGCTGGTAGAGGGTTTCGCTTATGTCGAAAAGAATTGAGTAATCCTTCTTCTCCTTCAGTCCGAACATGCTCAGGATTCTCTTTATCTCCTCTATGTCCCCCGGATTCACGCCGAAACCGGGAATGACGTTTATCAACTTCTCACTGTCCTCGTCCTTCTTAGCTAAATATCCCAAGAACGCCTTCGAAGCGTTGTCATAGCCAGTAACGTGACTCCCGACGTATGAGGGGCAGTGAACAGGAATAACTGGCAGTTGAGCCTTCTCCTCTCCCAACTCCTTGGCTATCTTCTTCTTTGCGGCCCTTATGAAAGCCTCTATGTCGTCCCCTATCGTTTCCGAGGAACATGTAGTTATCACCGCTATCAAATCGGGATCGTATCTCGCTACCAAATTGAATACTCCCTCGACCAAGTTCTTCATTCCTCCATAGACTGCGGCGTGTTCGTGGAATGAAGCGACCGCTATGGTTACCGGCTCCCTGAAGTGTCTGTTGAAGGTGTATCTCACGTATGTGCAACAACCCTGAGAGCCTTGAACGAAAGGAATGCCTCTGTGAACCCCCAGCGTAGCCCACATCGCTCCAATTGGCTGGCAGATCTTGTTGGGATTTATGGTTACCGCCCTCTGCTTTTGAACGTAGCAGATTTCTCCCATCTCAACCACCCTTGAACGGTTCGAACTTCTTCTCACCCTCTTTTAGAGTATTCCATATCGGGTGGAAAACAGCCTTGTAGATGTCTCTGGCGAAGTTGATGAAGCCTCTGTATGCCACGTAAGGCCCTCTCTCGTATGAGTGGGAGTTTATCGTCGGAACTCCATACTTCCTGAACAGATACCTCTCCTTAAGCCCCGTAAGCATGAAATCTGGCTGAAACGTCTTTATAGCTTCCTCAAGCTCCAGCTCGTTGGGTGCATCTATAACGATAACACCTTTTAATCCAGCTCTCTTCAGATTTTTGTTTATCTTTTCGTAATCTTCTTCATGCCCAAAAGTCGTGCACGCAACTACATAATCTATACCCAAGTCCTTCATCGCCATAACCCAGTGCCAGGTTCTTGGAGCTCCGACGTAGCATAAGCAAGTCACACCTTCGAACTTCTCCCTGTAGAATTCAAGCTGTGGCCTTATTGCCTCCATCTCCTCCTCTACTATCTCGTCCACCCTCTCCTTTGGAATGTTCAAAGTTTCAGCAATTTTATATAAGGACTCAGTCGTTTCGGTAATTCCAAACATGCTGACTCTTATGAAAGGAACGTTGAACCCATCTTGAATCATCTCCGCTATGTATTCCGCCGATCTCTGGCAGAGAACGATGTTCAGCTTCACATCCGGCAGCTTGAAGAGGTCGTCCATCGAAGAGTTGCCGGTGAATATCGCAACTACCCTGCAACCCATCTTTTCAAGCAACGGAACCCACACAGCGACATCCCAGTCCATGTTATACTCTCCGATTATCGCGACATCGTAGGGTGTCTTTTCCTCCTCCTTCAGGCACTTCTCCGGAAACTTCTCTCTCGCCTTTTTTATGTATCTGTAGAAGGTTATGTTGAATACATGATGACCCTTAGACTGGCTCACTCCAGCGTATCCCGGACTGTTTATTGCCACGACCGGCTTCTTTATCTCATCCTCCACCTTCTTAGCTACAGCTTCGACGTTATCTCCTATCAGAGCGGTGGGGCAGGTGGTGTAGATTATTATACCCTTTGCTGCATCTGGAAACTCCTCGTTAGCCTCAACACAAGCCTTGTATAGCTTCTTTTCTCCCCCGTAAACAACGTCTGTTTCCTGCATGTCCGTGGAGAAGCAGTAACGCCTGTGAAGGTCGTTGTCGCTTAAATTTCTCCTCGTTCCCCAAGTGTAGAACGCACAACCTATAGGGCCATGAACCATCTGAATTACGTCCTTTATGGGCCCTCCTACCACACCCCTCGCTCCAGCAAAAGCGCAACCTCTTTCCGTCAAATCTCCCGGAACCGTGTTGGAATTGCAGAGCGGAACTATCTCCTCTTCAGGATCGTAGGCGTATATGTGCTTCATCCTCTCCGGAATGCATTCATTACAATTTAATAAAATAAAAGGCAAATATTTCACCTCCTTATATTGCATTTATCCCAACTTCACCAGTCCTAACTCTAATAGCATCTTCTACGGGCAAAACGAAGATTTTTCCATCACCAATGTTTCCAGTCCTATTAACTTTCATTATTATTCCAACTACAAGATTTACATCTTCATCATTTACAACTATGGACAACAATCTTTTAGGTATGTATTTCATATACAGCCCCTGTTTTTCACCTTCTTCGATTATTTTTTCTTTATTATCAGGCAAAGAAGCCTCAATGTATCCTTTTTGTTTTCCTCTTCCAAAACATTTGACAACTGTTAAAGCAGGAAAACCAACAGCTTCTAAAGCTTTTGCAGTTTTTGATACTTTATTCGGTCTTATTATTGCTAATATTTCCTTCAACTAAATCCCCCTCTCACCAGTCCTAATTGTGTACGCCTCCTCAATTGGTTGGATGAATATCTTTCCATCACCATAATTTCCAGTATAAGCTGAGTTTTTCACTAAATCTACCACTTTCTCTAAATCTTCATCGTTAACAGCTATGAGTATCATTACTTTTGGTAGTTCGTCGTAGTAAAATTCGCCCACTTTTAACCCACCTTGCTTTCCCCTCCCAACCACATCTATCTTCGTAAAAGCTGGAAATCCCTGACTGTTTAATGCATCTATTACATCATCCACCTTTTCTGGCCTAATAATAGCCTTTACGAGTTTCATAATCATCAACCTAAGCAAAATAAAAATTAGCCAGTAATTCCATACTTATTACACAACTTTTCAAGTTCATCCATTGAGAGGGGTTTTGGAATCGTTAATTCATCGTTTTCTAAGATCTTCTTTGCTAACTTCTTATATTCCTGAGCTTGATTACAATTTGGATCATATTCAACTACAGTCATTTTGTTGAACTCTGCTATCTGTACAATATTATCTCTTGGAACAAAATGTATCATTTTAGTTCCAAGTGCATCGCAGAACTCTTCTATCAGTTCTTTCTCTCTATCTACTTTTCTGGAGTTGCATATTATTCCACCCAATCTAACACCCGACTGCTCGGCATATTTCAAAATACCCCTGCTGATGTTGTTAGCGGCGTAGATCGCCATCATCTCTCCACTCGCAACTATGTATATCTCCTTAGCCAGACCATCTCTCAATGGCATTGCGAAACCACCACAGACAACATCTCCAAGCACATCAAAGAATAATACATCGAGATCGTCAGGATAACCACCAAGTTCTACCATTTTCTGCACTGCAGTTATTACACCTCTACCAGCACATCCTACTCCCGGTTCTGGACCACCACTTTCAACACATAGTATTCCACAGAAACCTTCCTTTCTAACCCTATCTAAGGTTACTGCATCCTCTCCTTCTTCTCTCATAACATCCATTATCGTCTCCTGAGGCTTACCGTGTAAGATCATTCTTGTAGCATCAGCTTTTGGATCGCAACCGTGAATCATTACCTTCTTCTTGAAATAGTAAGCCAAAGCAGCGGCTGTATTTTGACATGTTGTAGATTTGCCAATTCCACCTTTTCCATATATTGCTACTTTTTTCGCGTTTGGTGCTACTTCATCGAAGTAACTCATATTCGACCACCGGTTAGAGAGTTAGTAGTTTGAAATAAAAATCTTTTTATTACTTTATGAATAATTAATTTTATATTCTTCTAAAATTTTCATAATATTGATTAATTTTTGATAAAATTTATGAAGTGAATCCATCTGTATCAGAAAGTATTAAGAATGACGCATTTAATTTTAAAATCATGAAAATAAGATGGCTTGGGAATTCATGTGTTGAAATTTCAGCAGAGAAAATGATTTTAATTGACCCAAACTATGTGCTAAAACCAGAAGGCAAGTTTGATTTAGTTTTAGTCACTCACGAGCACTCTGATCATATAGATCCAGAAAAATTGAAAGAAATTAGATACGATAAGCTACTGGCTCCCAAAGCTACTTTAGAGGAATACAATATTGAAGGTATTGAAGTTAAGCCCGGAATGGAAATAGATGAAGTAGAAGTTCTAGAAAGCTGGTGTTGGAAGGCAAAGGAGTCTGTTAGCTATTTATACAAGGGTATCTTACATACAGGGGATTCATCAAAGTTCCCAGATGTTAAAGCAGATGTTGTATTTACTGCCTGTTTCCCAGACTTTTATGATGAGTACGTATCAGAAATGAAGAGGCTCAAACCAAAATTAGTTATACCAATCCACTATAATCCAGAAAAACCTGAAAAAAGAAAAAATGCAAAAGGATTGAAAGAAAAACTTGAAAAAGAAGGAATTAATTGTAAAATAGTTGAAATTGGAGAAGTTATTGAAGTTTAATCAAATCTTCAAGCAACTTTAAATATCTTTTAGTTTCTTTTATACCCTTATCTGTTAAAACTATTAAGGTCCTAGGCCTATCTGCTATTACTTTTTTTAGTTTTATTAATCCCTCTTTTTCAAGAATTTTTAAATGAGAATCCAGATTTCCAGGAGTTAATTCTAAAACATTTTGAATTTCTTTAAATAAAGCTTTCTCTCTTGTTAAAAGATAAATCATTATTCCAAGTCTTATGGGATTTCTAAGAACACTTTTAGTCAATTCCTTGATCATTTTCAGACACCTTAAGCGCTGAATACAAGTACATCAAAACAGTTAAACTGTATCCAAAAACAATACCCATTCCTGCAAAGTATATTGGATTCTCAATAAGGTGTACAAGGGGTATTATCATTGTTGGGGCTAAAACTGCAGGAACCATCTCCTTTGCAAATTTTTTAGTTGTAACCAACAGAACTAATATCATTCCAAAAACTGCAAGAGATATGAAGCTTAGTAGAGCTACTGCCAATTTTTGAAAGAAGTTTCCTTCGATTAAATGCGGAACTATAAACCACCCCAATATAGAGGCTATTATCCACGAAATAGTTATTCCTATGTCAGTTCTTACATTACGTTTTTCGAGTGTCAAAATTTCTATTTTCTTCCAAATTCTTCTGGACGTAGCAATAAATACAATTAAACCAAATGACCAATAAACTGCAGTCATCCAAATTGGCGGATTTCTTAGAGGAGCTACTAAAATGTAGTATCCAGCCATTACTACAAGCCAGAATTGGAACGTCATAGCTATGCGTATGTTTCTAACAGATATCATTTTGTTAGAAACTTTTTCTAATACCGACTTAAGCTCATTTGTTTCATATACTTCCCCATTTTCATCATTCATAACCCTTTTTTGGAAAAAGTGTCTAATATAATATTTAGTTACTCTGTATTTCAGATTCCTTCTAAAATCCAACATTTCCAAAAAACAAGCTGTAAAATAAGAGATACCAGCAATACGAACTTAATCAGCGAGTCGCTCATCTTAAAATTGATTAATATTATTGATTAAAGTTATATTTTATATTTTCTTTGTTTTGAGAT
>JALSLC010000023.1 GCA_026988525.1 Archaeoglobaceae archaeon | reverse complement strand
TAGTTGAATTCATCAGGCCTCTCAGAAGGGCATACTTTAACGCACTCTCCGCATGCTGTGCATGCGTCGGTTACGTATCTTGGGTTTATTTTTACTGTTACGTCGAAGTTTCCGGGTTCTCCAGATACTTTCTCGACTTCTGCATTAACAAAATACTTTAAGTTGGGTAAGTTTTTCAGTCTCTTAAACAAAATTTCCAATCCGCAGTAAGGTGGGCAAAGCTTTGGAAAATACCTCCAAAGTTGCGAAACTCTACCTCCAAGGTATGGCCTCTTCTCTACCAAATAGACGTTGTATCCTGCTTCTGCAGCTTCTATTGCAGCAGTGAGCCCGGATATCCCTCCTCCGATTACAAGAATGCATCCGCCAGCTTTCTCAGTCATAGTACACCTCCATGAATTTCTTTGCAAGAAATTGTACTATTTGTTTATAAATCAATCGAAACCTATCAAGTTTCTAAATAATACTTCATTGTTATAGTATGGTCAAACAAAGGATGCTAATAGAATAAGTTAAATTTTAGCTTTTCCGAAATTAGAAAAGCAACAACTTAAATAGCAATTCTTTAACAAGAATAAATAAAAAATATTTAAAAATAGAATTACTGCACGAGCTGGATGTAGGGTCTCTTGAATATGTTCCACTCGCCCTTTTCAGCGTCGTAAGTGCTGTTAACGAAGCACTTCCAGTTTTCGTCATCGATCTTCGGATAGTCAACTCTGTAGTAGTAGCCAGGCCATCTTGTCTCTTGTCTGAAGAGCATGTGTCTGATGTGTGCCTCAGCGGTCCATATTCTGTGGATTAACTCCCAAGCTCTGAGTAGCTCGTGGAGGTCTCTTGCAGCAAGCTTCTGGCAGTCCTCTTTGAGCATCTGGAGTAATTCGAGACCTCTTTCGAGCATCTTCTCGTTTGTTCTATACCAAGTAGTAGCACCTGCAGCGTATTCGTCCATTATCTTCTGGAGTCTGAACAATCCCTGCTTTGGTAGTATGTAGTTCGGGTTAACGTCATCTCTTGTTGAAGCTCCCTTACCCTCCTCGTATATCTTGAATGGCTTGTACACGAGTTCCTTGAGCTCTTCTACTTTTGCCTCGTCGATTTCTGGGTTCGGGTTCTGCTCGACTACATATCTTACAGCAGCCTTACCTGCAAGCCTACCTTCAGTGAATGAACCGCTTGAGAACTTGTGGGCTGAAGCTCCTGCGTTGTCACCGATTGCAAATAAACCTTCGATAGTTGTCATTCTGTTGTAAGCACCGTTGAACGGGAATGTCTGCTTGTATTCATCTGGCATTATGTCCTCAGGTCCAGCTACCCAGATACCAGAACAGCCGGAGTGTGAACCCATGATGTATGGTTCTGCTGGGTATATTTCGGATGGCTTCTTTTCTGGCTCAATGTTCTGTGCAGCCCAGAGCAGAGCCTGAGAAACAGTCATGTCAAGGAAGTCTTCCCAAGCTTCGTTGATTAACTTCTTGAGGTCCTTACCTTCTTCCTGCAACTTCTTAATTGCAATGTCAGTTCTCATGTATATTGGACCTCTACCGTTCACAAGCTCTTCAAGAGCCTGGTGGTTTCTGAGTGGAGTTGGTGTTGGAGTTGCAGAAGCGTAAGGCTCATACTGAGCAATTGTTTCTTTGTTCTTTATGTATTCTTCTCCATAGCAGTTAGTTGCAGTTGATTTGAAGAGTAAGAACCAAGCACCGACTGGTCCATAACCATCTTTGAATCTGAGCGGTATGAATCTGTGCTCCATCTGAGTTAGCTCAGCACCAGCCCAGATAGCCATCGCATAACCACTACCAGTGTCGAATATAGCATACCAAGTTCTTCCAAGACCTTCACCGGTGCTTCTTGGTCTGAAGAGCATTGTAGCTCCACCGGTAGCTATTATAACAGCCTTAGCTTTGAATACGTAGAACTCATCCTTTCTAACACTGAAACCTACAGCTCCAGCTACTCTCTTCGGGTTGTTCTTGTCCATGAGCAAGTGGGTTATGAAAACTCTCTCATAGATGTTCTCCTCTCCAATTGCCATTTTTGTAGCTTCAGCAATGATTGGTTTGTATGATTCACCATGGATCATTATCTGCCATGGACCTTCTCTTACGTACTTGTCTCCTTCTTTCCAGATTGGAAGACCCCATTTCTCGAAGAGGTGAACAGTTCCATCAACGTGTCTTGCAATGTCGTAAACCAAGTCTTCTCTTGCAATACCCATCATGTCGTTTGTTACATATTTAACGAACTCCTCAGGAGTGTGCTGACCAAAGATTACTTTACCAGACATTCCCATGTAAGTGTTTATAGCAGAAAGTCCCTGAGCTACTGCTCCACTTCTTTCAATTGCAGCTTTTTCTACAAGAGTTACTTTAAGGCCAGCAGCTTTAGCCCAATATGCAGCTTCATAAGCTGCACCACATCCAGAAAAACCACCACCAAGTATCAAAATGTCTGTTTCAACCGTCTTAACATCTACCATTTAACACACCTCCTTTATTTCTTGAGTGTTGGCAGAGAATCTACCTCAAGAATTGCAGGTTCACCACAGAGAAGCTGGTCTTTTAGCCCATCAGTGCTTGGCTCAGGCATACCCTCAAATGGCTGTATTGAACCCCATGGGGTCGTTCTTATCGGGAATTTGAACCTCAAGATTTTACCATTTCTGAATTTTACAGTCCACATAATTGCATCTGTACCTCTCATTGGTGTACAGCTAGCACCAAGAGGTACGAAGTCTGCGTAACCTCTCATTTCAATAGCGCCCTGTGGGCAGATTTTAACACAGCTGTAGCATTCCCAGCACATGTCTGGTTCCTGGTTGTATGCTTTGTTTAATTCCTCATTTAGTTTCATCAAGTCGTTGGGACAAATGTACTGGCAAGCAGTCTTATCCAAAGCCTTACAACCATCGCACTTGTCCGGATTTACATAGCTCGGCATATACCCACCTCCATATATTCAAATTTTTTAAACTATTCTTCAACCAATTTACAACCTTTCTAACCCCAATTAGATCTTTGGGGCTCATTCACCAACTGATAAAATAACTAAAAAATTTAAAAACTTTACCTTTTTTGACCTTTACTCTATTTCCGGTGGAGGTATATATTCATCTTCCTTCTTTGCAAGCTCCTGAATTTCAGGCAATCTTTCAAGAACTTTGTCTATTATGTCTAAGGACTTGTTTTTCACTATTTCCTCGAAAACAGCCCTTCTAAATGCTACTGGAACATCTTCTATAAATCCTCTTGAGTCAATTCTTGCTCTGTCAAATGCTTTCAATATCTGCTCGCTCTTGTCCTCAGGAACTTCTACTACAAGCATCTTTAAAGCTCCACCAAATATGCTCTGTACTTTCTCCTCGATAGGTGTTCCCTTGATTTGTTCATATCTGCTTTCATCCAATATAACACCAATGTAATGAACCATTTTTACCACCTCCCCTTAGGCCTTTGGAATTTCCATTGGTTCTAAGTTAACCTCCAAGTTTGCATTTAGGTTCTCCAAGTACTTCTTGTTCACGAATGGGTAGTTGAATACTTTCCACCATTTGACTATTGCTTTGTAAACTTCTGGCCTCATTACAACTTTTGGTGGCATAACTCCCTCTGCAACCATACCTCTTAAGAATGAACCGCTGAACTTCTGCTTCTTATCTACGTGTCCACAGTTCTCACTGTAAGCGATCTCTCCACATACTGGGCAATACCAGAACTCAGCCATGTTCTGCGGTATTATTTTAAGACCTTTCTCTACTTCGTTTGGTGGAGCTTCAAATCCAAAGCTCGGAATTCCCTTGCTCCAGAGTATCTGAGTTGCGTACTTGTCGTAGTATTCACCTACTGCAGCGTGGTCTCTACCAAACATGTGGTGGGTGCAACCCATGTTCTGCCTGATTATTCCGTGCAACAGTGATTCGATTGGGTTACCGTATCTCATGTCCCAGAGAGTGAAAGTTACCATGTGTCTTGAAGGTTTAATATATCCATACTTGTTGACAGCCTCATGACCCTCAAGTATAGCTTCGTTTGGATAGTCACCTCTTCTCTTTGCACCTATAATTGCGTTAACTAAGATTCCGTGGCATGGTTCAATGTCTCCAGTGTAAGCAGCATTCTTCATAAGAGCTTCATGTCCAGTGTGAGGAACGTTTCTCGTCTGATGTGCGATGCAAGTTCTCCATTTCTTAACATACTTTATAACGGTTCTGCACTCAGCTGGTGGTAACCAGAATCTGTCGTATGGTTCCCTGAACTTTGGTGGGTTAATTATCGTCCATTTTCCAGCAATTACATTACTGTTCATCATCTTGTAAATCATATAACCCGGATGTTTCTCGTTAAATGGTTCTCTAACAACTTCTGGGTTGTCTTCAGGAGTACCAAAAGTCCTAGTTGCAACTTCTTCTGGGTTTATCTTGTATATCTCCTCAACATCCATTACTGCGAAGGGTTGACCTTTCAATTTTAATAGGAGCCTGTCCCCTTCTTTAACATCTAAAGCTTTCAAATCTTCATCGCTCACATCAAGCAGAATAGGATACGGAAATACCCAACCATTTTCAAGTCTTCTTTCTTTCAACACACCTTCCAAATCTGCAGAAGTCATTGAACCTTCAACAGGGCTAAAGAAACCATAACAAACAGACATAATCTCTCTATATACATGCCTTATTGGTGTTCCATCAGGCAATGTCGTTGGTTTTAAGTCAAATTCTATTGCACCAGCAGCCATGCTCTCAGCGTAGTCTCTCTTTTCTATAACTCTATTAACCAACTCTCCACCATGTGGTGGCGGAATGTTTAACTTCGGCATTAATTCACCTCCTTTCAGAATCATTCTTAATACTGACATGAATCTATATAAGTATTTCGAAATAATTTTTTTAATAATTATTAGTGAAAAATATTTGAAAAGCTTATCTATTAAATTACTTCAAAAAATAAAGCAAAAATACAGTTTAACTTTAATTTTATTTTTTCGAAATATCTTCGAGCTCTTCGATACTTTTTACCGCAATTATTATATTCATCCAACAATAAAATACCTTTCTCCCATTGAGGTGATATATATGAGTCTAAGAGAGCTGAGAGAAATTCAAGCTTTGAATACATTAGTATTTGAAACATACGGTCAACCTGAAAAGGCTAGAGAATTCAAATTAAAGTCTTTAAAGAGTTGGGGATTTGACTTACTTTACGGAAAAATGGGTGGGGAAAAGAAGTATTTTACTTCAGAAAAAGCGAGAAAAGTAGGAGAAAAGTACGTAGAGAATGGAGTGGAGTACGAAGTAGAAAAAGTCGTATCAAAATTAACATCTAAGCAAAAAATATTCGCAAACATAGAAATGGAGGAGGGCAGAGCATACTTAGTTGCGGAACTATGGGAGGAAGAAGGAAATAATGAAATTCTAAGAGTTCCAGCAGCTTCTTTGCTTGTAGCTCTCTTCAAAAAGAACAGATACTCCAATTTACTTGAAAGTATCAGAAATGTCGGAACTACAACAGAGTTCATCAAAAAAAGAGGAGATGAAGGTAAACCGCTACCATATGAGGAGCTACCGGGAGAGGTACTAAAGTTTCTTAGAAAAGCTAAGAGTATAGAAAAAGATGCGGGATTTGGTAGAATTGCATTAGCCTATTTTGGGGAGAATAAAGATAGAAAGCCAAGATTTTGGATTTCTTGGTTATTACCTACTATAGCGCTTTTTGACCTTGAATTATCAAGCAAAGTAAATAAATGTATGGATACCTGGAAATAATTTTTATATTTCTAAAATTTTTTTAACATTCTCTGAATATGGCGGCCTAATAATGCCTTTTTCTGTAATAAAAGCAGAAACGTACTTTAATGGAGTTGCGTCGAAAGCAGGATTGTAAACTCTTACATTTTCTGGTGCTATTAGTGTCTTCATGCATTTTATGTTACAATATATTAACTCTTCTCTACTTCTCTCCTCAACAACTACATCTTCTTCGCATTTATTCCAATCAAATGTTGTAGATGGAGCTGCAACATAAAATGGTATTCCATGCTCCTTTGCTAAAATTGCAATAGAATATGTGCCTATTTTATTAAATACAGCATCTTTAACTATTCTATCTGCCCCAACAATCACACAGTCTATTTTTTTCTTTCTCATAACGTAACCTGCCATAGAATCTGTTATTAGAGTTACATCAATATTATCTTGCATTAGCTCCCAGCACGTAAGACGGGAACCCTGATTCAATGGGCGGGTTTCACATGCAACTACACTGATTTTCTTTCCTTCCTCAACTGCACTTCTTATAACTCCCAACGCAGTGCCCCAATCTACAGTAGCTAATCTACCAGTATTGCAGTAAGTCAATACAACATCCCCATCCTTAAGTAATCTGGCACCATGCTTCCCCATAGCTTTGTTTCTCATTATATCTTCCTCAGCTATTTTTTCAGCTTCCTTCAATGCTAAGTTTTTAGCTTCATCAACATCTTTCGCATTTAAAATTATTTTAAGCACTCTATCTATTCCATAGAACAAATTTACAGCAGTAGGCCTAGTTGAAGCTAATTGTTTAGCTCTAATTTCAACGTGTTTTTTGAAGTCTTCTACATCCAAAAAGTCTCTTTCAAAACAAGCTAAAGCAACACCATAAGCCCCAGCAGCTTCTAAAGCTGGTGCTCCTCTAATAGCAAGTCTTTTAATGGCATCAGCAAGGGTTTCAACGTTTTTACAACACAAAACTTCCAGTTTATCTGGCAACTTAGTTTGGTCTATTAGTTTAATGCATTTTTCATCTTCATCCCAAAATATTGTTCGCATAATATAGTACAAAAACTGAGGAGTTTTAACATTTTATGATTTGTTTCTATTCTAAATTATAAAAATTAACAACTTTTTTAGAAAGATTCGAGCAACTTAGCTACTGTATCTTTTTTACACGTCACAAGAAGCAACCTTGTCATGTAATCGACCATTTTAAGCAATTTGTTTTTACTTTCACAATCTTCAAAATTTGACAATGCTTTCACACTTCTTTTACTATAATTTTTGATGTGTTCCAATGTTTTAGCTACAGCTTCTTCAAAACCATATTTCTCCTCATAAATCATTGGTAAAGTTTTCGATTCAAACTCAGAACTTTTATCATCATACAACTCTAAGAATTCCTTTAAATCATCAACAAGTTGATAGGCTATACCCAAGTTATTCCCATACTCATACATATTTTTTACTTCACTCTTACTTCCCCCAACTATCTTACATGCACTTTCAGCACTAAAAGCAAAGAGTGATGCCGTCTTGTATTTTATACACTTAAAATAATCTTTCTCCCCGAAATTCTGTTTTTTGATGCTATAAACGTCAAGTATTTCACCTTCAGCCATTAACATACCTACTTCAGCAAAATTTTTTATCACATCCTCTCCATAACTTGAAACAAGTTCTATCGATTTCGAAATTAACCAATCACCAACAAGTATTGCAGTTGTAACATCATATTTAACGTGTAAAGTTTCAACATTTCTCCTAGTAACACCCCTATCTATAACATCATCGTGAGCTAAGCTCGCAGTATGAATTAATTCAACTGCAAGAGCAAGATTCATTACATCATTTATACAACCACCACACAACTTTCCACTAAGAAGGGCTATAATCGGTCTTGTTCTTTTCCCACCTGCACTAATTATATGCTCTAAGGCTACTTTTATCTCCTTTATAGCACTAACTTTATTAATTAAATTACTAAGTGCTCTATTAATTGCAGAGTATTCATCCCAACTCTCAATCATTTAAGTTACCTCACCCTATATTGTTTAAACAGTTTACTGAATTAAGCTTAACTTTTTGGAAGGCGACACATAAAAAATAAATATTTTGTGCTAATTAAGTATTCTAAGGATATTGTAGAAAGTATCTCTTTCTGCAGCAACTTTTCCAGCCCCCTCTATAATTCTCTTTAATTTTTCGACTGGCATATAAAGCGGAGTTTCAGCACCAGCTGCATGAGTAACTTTCTCTTCTATCAAAGTTCCATCAACATCATTTGCTCCATAACACAAAGCCATACTTGACAATCTTTCACCCAACATAACCCAATAGGCCCTAACACTCTTAAAGTTTCTAAGTACTATTCTCGAAACAGCTATTGTTTTTAAAATATCTATAGGATTTGTTCTATCCTTAACTATTTTCTCCAATCTCGTATTTTTTGGATGAAAAACCAGAGGTATAAATGCAAGAAAACCAGACGTTTTTTCTTGAAGTTTCCAGAGTTTGTATAAATGCTTAGCTCTATGTTCATAGTTCTCAATATGCCCAAAAAGCATTGTGGCATTACTCTTTATACCTAAGTTATGGGCGGTTTCCATTACCTTCAACCATTCATCTGAATTAGCTTTGTTTGGACATATTTTAGACCTAATCGTATCATCCAATATTTCTGCTCCTCCACCCGGCATAGCTTGCAAACCAGCATCTTTCAAACGAGATAAAATCTCTTTAATGCTCATATTTTCCAGTTTACTAAGAAAGTGCACTTCTGTAGCTGTTAGAGCTTTTATTACAACTTTTGGAAATTTCTCCTTTATACTTTTAAACATCTCTTCAAAGTATTCTATACTAACATCAGGATTGTGTCCTCCAACTATATGTAACTCAGTAGCTCCAAGTCTCACGGCTTCTTCAGCCTTTTTTAATACTTCTTCAATACTCATGAGGTATCCTTCGTTTTTATCTTTATGAAAGGCACAGAGGGGACATTTAGAAACACAAACGTTTGTGTAGTTGATGTGTCTATTAACGACAAATGTAACTATATTACTATTTAAAGAGTTGGCAAATTCTCCCAAATCGTGAATAGAATAATTAAACAACTCCTTAATTTCTCTTACACTCCATTTTTCTGGAATTTCCACTTGAGATACCCCCTTCCTTTAATTCTTTAATTTCCTTTCTCAATTCAACGTTACTCCTATATAGCAAATCAGTTATAGTACCGAAAAGTATTATTTGTAATCCAGAAATAATTAAAAGAGCCGTTAAAACTGCTAATAAATAGTGAGTTATATGCCTAAACCAGTCTTTTACAATGTACAGCCCCATTAATATGCCTAAAAAAATCATAAAAAAGCCTACAAAGTAAAAATACCTCCCAGGACTATACTTCTTAAGCAAATCGTAAATAGCTATGGCTATTTTCATACCATCCTTTATAGGATTTAACTTAGTTTTTCCTCCTCTCTTTTTGTATGTAATCGGTACTTCAATTATTCTAAACCCCTTAGAGATCGTTTCCACAGTTAATTCAGTTTCCACTTCAAAACCAGATTTTTCCAATTCAACACTCTTATATAGCTCTTTTGTTAAAGCTCTATATCCAGAAAGTATATCTCTCAAATCAACACCATATGCAATTCTAAACATAAAGTTTATTATTTTATTTCCAATTAAGTTTAATTTTGTAAAAGCTCCTTTTTCAAAATTTTCAAGTCTATTACCCACAACATGATCCGCTAAATCCTCTTTTATTGGTTGTAAAAGCAAGTGAACTTCTTCTGGAAGGTAAGTTCCATCCCCATCTATAAGAACGGCTATGGGATAATCGATAATTTCAAAAGCTTCCTTTATAGCCCTACCCTTTCCTTTACCTTTCTGTATAACTACTTTTGCACCCATTCTCTCGGCTATCTCTCTCGTTTTATCAACGCTGTTGCCATCTATAACTAAGATATTGTGAAATCCCTGTTTCAAAAAACCTTCAATAACCTCGCCTATACTTGCCTCTTCATTTAAAGTTGGAATAACTATGCAAACGTCGTCCTTTGTGAATTCTCTTGACAAGATTTTACCCCGCAAAAAATTATAGTCTAATTATTCTAAAAACACTCACCACAGGTATTCCCGCTATTTTATCTCTCCCTTCCTTGTCGACTATAACACAAGCACACTGTATTTTTGCATTTCTTTTCTTAGCATAAGTTGCAACATCTTCTATTGTCCTACCAGTAGAGATAACATCATCTACAACAATACACCTTTTACCATCAATTTTTTCGAAGTTCTCACTCATAACTCCTTCCAATCTTGATTCTTTTTCTTTCTCCCACTTCAATTTTCTTGGATAGAATATTGCAAGAGAACAATTCAATTCTTCTGCTACGAGGGTTGCTAATGGAATTCCACTTGTAGCTATTCCTATAACTACTTCTGGATTTGCTACTTCTTTAACCATGTCAACCATTATTGATGCTATATGTCTGATTCTTGCGGCATTTTTTGCTACACTATTCCAAGAAACGTATATGTCAGCAGGAGATGTATCTCCCTGAGTAAGCAACCATAAAGCTGTTTCCCTTGATACATTTAACTCATCCGCTATTTCTCCTGTCGTTAAGCCTCTTTCTTTCAGTTTTTTTGCTCTTTGAACAAGATCTTCGAGTTTCCTCACACCTAACCCTCCTTAGAACTACTTCACTACCACAAATAGGACAAACATCCCCTTCTACTTTTCTCCCACATCCTTTACAAACCTTAACCCATTTAAAGACTTTGGAAATACCCTGCTGAACTACAGGCTCTACAGTTATTTTCATATTTTTTGCCACATTTTGTATAGAGTAGTCATCTGTTAATATATGCACATTATAACCTTTATCTTTTAATTCTACAGCTTTCGCAAGTACTTTTATGTCAGTATTAGATAACTTATATATATCTCCTGTTTGTTCTGCTATTTTTACTACTTTTGAAACGTATTCTCTACCAACATCTTCAACTTTTACATTCATAACTTGGAAATACAGTTTTGAATTTTCATCAATTATTTCCTCAACTACTTCCGGCACTGTCACAGAATTATATGGAATTTTACGCAGGAATATAGCTGATGAGTCCAATACATACACAACATTATTTATTGATGTCATTGTAGAAAAACATTTATGTTAATTTAATTCACTCTGCCTGATGTTCAGTAAAATCCTTATTGCAAACAGAGGTGAAATAGCTATAAGAGTAATGAGAGCTTGTAAAGAACTCGATATAAAAACTGTAGCTATATACAGTTCTGCAGATAAACGTTCTTTTCATAGGGTGTACGCTGATGAAGCTTATCTGATTGGTAAAGCAGAACCAAAAGATAGTTATTTAAATATAGAAAAAATTTTGAATATTGCTAAAAAAAGTGGAGCTGAAGCAATACACCCCGGATATGGTTTTCTTGCAGAAAATCCTGAATTTGCAAAAAGATGTGAAGAAGAAGGCATAGTTTTCATAGGGCCAAAGCCCAAAACAATAAAGGAAATGGGATCCAAGCTAAATGCAAGAAAATTAATGAAAGAGGCTGGAGTACCAATAGTTCCCGGAAGTCCTAAGATAAATAGCCTTGAAGAAGCTATTGAATGGGCAGAAAAAATAGGATATCCTGTAGCAATTAAAGCATCTGGTGGTGGAGGAGGAATAGGAATATCAATAGCAAAAAATGAGAAGGAGATCGAAAAAGCATATACAAGAAGTAAAACTATGGGTGAAAAATATTTCAAAGATTCATCTGTTTACATAGAGAAATATCTTCCAAAACCAAGACACATAGAATTCCAGATACTTGCAGATGGGTATGGAAACACAGTACACTTAGGTGAAAGAGATTGTAGCATACAAAGAAGACATCAGAAAGTAATAGAGGAGGCACCATCACCAGTAGTGGATGAGGAAACAAGAGAAAAAATTGGAAAAATTGTTGTTAAAGGTGCAAAACATATAAAATACACAAATGCCGGTACAATGGAGTTTTTATACTACGATGGACAATTTTACTTTCTCGAAATGAACACCAGAATTCAGGTAGAACATCCAGTAACTGAGATGATAACAGGAATAGATATTGTTAAACATCAAATAAGAATTGCTTATGGCGAGGAACTTGGATTATCTCAAGAAGATATATCATTTAGAGGACACGCTATAGAATGTAGGATTTATGCGGAAGATCCAGTAAATTTTATGCCTAAAACTGGACTAATCGTACACTATAGAAGTCCGGGAGGAATAGGGGTAAGAGTAGATAGCGGTGTATTTATGGGTTGCGAAATAACCCCCTATTACGATCCAATGATATCTAAATTAATAGTCTGGGGAAATGACAGAATGGAGGCAGTTAATAGACTTAAAAGAGCTTTAAGTGGATACGTTATAGATGGGATTGAAACAAATCTGCCTTTGCATATGACTATCGTTAGAGATGAAGCTTTTATTAGAGGAGATGTTCACACGAAATTTATAGAAGAAAGAAATATAATAGAAAAAGTTAAACATTTCTCAGAAGACTACATTCCGCTTAAGAAGAAATTAGCTGAAGTTTTCTGGACTGCTGAGCTAACAAACGAGGAATTAGTAGCAGCCACAATAGCTGCATTGTGTTATGAAAAACTAAAGATTAAAAAATGATGAACTCAATAAATAATTCAATGTACATTATAATTGCTGGGGAAGAAGCTGGTCCCCCATCTAATAAATTAGGTGGAGTATGGAATGTCATAGATGCTGAAGCGAAACATATGAAAAAAATAGCCAAAAAAGATGAAATAATTGTAGTTGGCCCCTATTTTGAAAGAATAGGTCAGGATTGGAGCCCAAAAAATAGAATTACTAAGGTAGAATTCAAAGATAAAGTTTGTGAAGATATAAATGAGGCTGCAAAAAAAGTGGGTATTCCATTCTTAGCTGGAAAGTCAGAATTAGGTATAAACTATGTTTTGTTCAATGCTGAATACAATCTCACCAAAATTGTAGAGTACGATGGACAGAAGATGAGGTTAAGTGATGCAGTTAAAGCTGAAGCGTATAAGTTCGTGGGACTTAATTCACTGTTGTATGAATCTCAAAACTATGGGAGAGAATATACACATTACTTAAATCTTAGCTACGCCATTTCAGAATTTACTAAATACCTAAGTGAATTTGGAAACACGTCTATTCACTGCCATGAATATCCAGTATTCTACTCTGCTGCTAGACTTGAAAAACTTAAGATTCCAGTTAAAACTGTAGTTACTTTTCACGCAACTAAGATTGGAAGAGCTCTTGGAGTTAAAGTTTTTGAACATATAAAAAGAAATGATCCAAGCATACCTCCCGGAATACAACATGGACTTGTTGAACTTGAAAAACTTGCAAAATTTGCGGATGTTGTAACGTTCGTTAGCGATAAAACAAGGGCTGAAGCTAAGCTTTTTTATGGAATTGATGGAATAGTAATAAGAAACGGAATTGACGTAGAATGTGATGCGATTAATTGGGAATTTAAAGATGAGTGTCTAAGAAAATTAAGATATACAATAACTGAAAAAATAAGGAAAGTTTATGGGTATGTCTTAGATGAAGAAAGTATAATCCCCATATACACGATTTCCAGACTTGAACTGGAAAACAAAGGCTATCCTGACTTGTTAGATTCCTTAGTTATACTCGATAGGATTATGGCAAATAGAATTAACAATGGAGAAATAGATGATATTAAGGTAGTTTGTATTCTTATAACAGCTCTTGGCAGGAAAGATAAAGACACTTTACCAGAAGGATTTCCAATTGAGCTTCCAGATGAAATTTTGATTGGAGATGAATTAAGGCTCAAAAAAATGGTGGAAGAAAGAGATATAGATATATCAAACATCGGAAAAAGATGCGTCTGTGCTTTGCCATATCCTCAATGGGTTGGAAAGGATGATGGCGGTTTTGGTATGACTATTGAAGAGATAGCCTCCGGTTGCATAGCAGGAATTTTCCCATCGAGATATGAGCCATTTCTTCTAACAGCGTTAGAAGCTTGCAAAGAGGCTTGCCCAGTCGTTATAAGTTCAGCCTGTGGATTTAGTAGTGCTGTCAAGGAACTTCAAAAAGAGAAGGGACTATTTGGAGGAGTAATATTGGTAGATAATGTAAATCAAAAACACTTAGAAGTGATAACAGATTATGCTTTCGGTTTACACGTAATAATAGATGCCTATTTAAGAGATAGAGCAAAAGATAAGATGATGTGTTCAACTGCCTTCGTTCTTGCATGTGAAATGAGCTGGGAAGAACCAGTAAGAAAGTACTATGAAATACTTAAAGAATTTAATAATGATGAGGACTAGCTGATTATTTATTTTTAATTCAAATTTGTTCAAAATTTTTCATTAGTTAACTGCTTTCAGAGAAAAATTTTTTAATAGATTTTTTATTGTGTACCCATGCATACTATACCACCAACACCAGTCATGCCAATTGCAGTAGGTCTATCAATAATATTCCTTGCAGTCTTAATCTTACCGTTCAAAGTTAGAGTAGTGGAAGAGAACCTTGAACTGTTCTTTCTATTAATGGGCATAATTGCTGTTACAATTTCTGGAATGTGGAGTAAAGAAATAATTATAACTGCCATAAAAGATCCCGTTAGTATCGGTGGTACTCCAATAGGAATTTTTCAGGTTGTTTTAATTGCAGGATTAGTGATACACTACTACAACGAAAAAATATACAAATGGATTATAAATTTAATGAACAAAGTTGGATTAAAAGCCTTTGTTTTTGGAATGATAATCATTCTTGGCCTTTTTTCGAGTCTGATTTCAGTAATTGTAGCAGCAGTCTTACTCTCAGAAATAATAGCAGCTATGCCAATAAGCAGAGAGAAAAAAATAAAAATTACGGTAGTTTCCTGTTTTGCTGTAGGGCTGGGTGCTGCTTTAACACCGGTTGGAGAACCACTGGCAACAATAGCAATATCTAAGCTTAGAGGTCCCCCATACCATGCAGATTTCTTTTTCCTTTTTAAGTTACTTGCAGATCTGATAATTCCGGGTATAATAGCTATGGCTTTCTTAGGAGCTTACTGGGTTGGAAAAATGGAGAGTGCCAAAGTAGAAGTACCCAAATACGGTGAAACACTAAGAACAGTAATAATAAGAGCCCTAAAAGTTTATGCCTTTGTTTCTGCTCTTGTACTTCTTGGACATGGATTAACACCTCTCGTTGTTTGGTACTTCACAAAGATTCCTCCCGAAGTTTTGTTCTGGGTAAACATGATATCCGCAATATTGGATAATGCTACACTTACAGCAGCAGAAATAGCTCCCGAATTGTCTATATTACAAATAAAAAGTGCTTTAATTGGATTGCTTGTATCTGGGGGTATGTTAATTCCGGGGAATATTCCTAACATAGTCTCAGCAGGTAGGTTAAGAATAAAGAGTGAAGAATGGGCAAGAATTGGAGTTCCTCTCGGATTTATAATGATGCTCGTGTATTTTATTGCCGTAAACACCCTTTACTAATCCTCTCACTTTACCTTCAAAACATTTTTAAAGCATTACATAATTTTGGCTGATATGGGGAAGACGGGAACTACTACATGGATAAAAATAAAGGGGAGAAAAGGTCAAACAAGATTAGTTCCGGGAAAATACCAGCACTATAAAAAACCGGGACCAAATCAGAGATACACCTCTTATGGTAAGAGAAGAAGAATTAAGAGATCTCCAAAGTCGATACTTGGTGTAAAGCAGTGATGACTTGATAGTTTTAATTTTTGTACTAATTTCAGTACTGTTTTTAGCAATTTATAAAGTATGCGAGTACTCTGGTTTCTCAAAAGAAGATTCAATTGCTATTGCACTTTTACCACCAATTGCGGAAATTCTACCACCAATAAAACTTGGAAGTTTTTATGGAGTGAATCTGTACTTCAGCATTTCAGGGTTTTTTATACCTTTTTTAGTTTCAATTAAACAGATAGTTTCCGGTAGTATATCAATAAAAAAGACAATTTTAGGAACTTTTATTTTGACCTTAGTTTCTCATTTAGTTTCCAACCCAGGAGCGGGTGGAGTTGGAATATTGTATCCCCAAGTACCTATTATTGTAGCGGTGATTTGCTCATTAGCTATTGAAAGAAAGAAGCCTGCAGTTATGGCTTACGTTATCTCAACCTTAGGTATGTTTATTGGAGCCGATTTACTTAATTTATCAGCAATAAAAAGTAAGTACATAACCATAGGTGGCGCTGGATTGATGGATGCAATATACATGACAGGCTTAGCATCTTTACTAATTACTTTTTGTTTTCATTTAATGCTAAAAATAATATTTGACCAAAAACGTAAAAACTCCAGTGGTTAAAGCAAATTTTAGAAAGAAAAGCTTTAAAAAACGAGTTAAAAGCCAACAACAACCAGAAGGTGAACAATAATGGAAGTTGCTTCTCTCGCGATAACTCATAAAAAAGCAACTTTAAAAGAAATAGAAACAGCATGGCACGGTGATTTAAAAGATTTAATAGATACAATTCTTAGCTATCCTAACATATATGAATGTGCAATTTTAATGACTTGTAACAGAGTTGAAGTTTACGTTGTGGGGTACAATACTGAAATAACTCTGAAAAAAATAGCGAGTAGAATGCATGTTTCTGAAAGAATTGTGGACTACTACAAAAACAGCAAATGTGTAGAACATCTATTCAGGGTTGCATCAGGTTTAGAATCGATGATTGTTGGAGAAGACCAAATACTCGGACAAGTTAAGGAGTTTTATAAACTCTGCAAAAAGTATGGTGGAGTAGGAAAGATCTTAGACTTGGTTTTTTCTAAAGCCATACACGTTGGAGTGAAAGTTAGAAAAATGACAAATATAAACAAAGGTTCCGTTTCCATAGGTTCTGCTGCAGTAGAGTTAGCTGAAAAGAAGTTTGGAAGCTTAAAAGGTCTAAAAATATTAATAATTGGTGCAGGAGAGATGGCAAGACTTGTTGCAAAAAATCTATCATCAAAAGATTGCGAAATACACATAGCCAACAGAACTTTAAAAAATGCAGAAAAATTGGCAAAAGATGTGGGTGGGTATGCTCATCCGTTAGAAGATTTAATTTCACTAATAGATAAATGCGATATTATAATTTCCGCTACATCCGCAAAAGGTTACATAATCCATAAAAATGATTTAACTAACGTTAAAGGAAGAAAGCTCTTCATAGACATAGCTATGCCAAGAGATATAGATCCAGAAGTTTCTGAATTGCATGAGTTATATACCATAGATGATTTAAGAGAAATTAGTGAAGAAAATCTTAAAAAAAGAATTGAAGAAGCTAAGAAAGCTGAAAAAATAATAAAAGCAGAAGTTGAACACTTTGAAAAAATGCTTAAAGATTTAAAGGCAAATTCAGCTATATCTGCTATGTACCTAAGAGCTGAATACATAAAAAAGGATGAAGTACTTGAATTATACAACAAACTTTCAGCAAAATACAATATAGATGAAAAAGTCTTACCTATTCTTGAAGAATTTGCATCCTCTTTAATCAAAAAATTTTTGAGATTGCCAACAGTAAGATTGAGAGAGGCTGCAAGAAATGGTAAAGATCACATTTTAAATGCTGTTGAATACGTTTTTGGAGGTGATGATTTTGTTTCCTGTAGTAAGGATGAGAAGATTGAGGAAAGAGAACTTGAGAGAGCTCGTTCAAGAGAGTAAGATTAACTTAAAAGATTTAATAACACCAGTTTTCGTAGATGAAAGAATTGAGTCCAAAGTAGAAATACCATCCATGCCCGGCTACTTTAGATTTCCTCTAAGTAAAGTTGCAGATGAAATTGGAAGAGCGATGGAGCTTGGATTGAAAGCTTTTATACTGTTTGGATTACCATCAAAAAAAGATGAAATAGGTTCTTCCGCTTTTGAAAAAGATGGTGTTATTCAAAAATCGGTTAAATCAATAAAAAAAGAATATCCTGATGCTGTTGTGATAACAGACGTGTGTTTGTGTGAATACACATCTCACGGACATTGTGGTGTTGTTAAGGATGGAAAAATATTGAACGATGAAACTCTACCAATAATTGCAAGAGTTGCAGTTAGTCATGCAGAGGCTGGGGCAGACATTGTAGCTCCATCTGGAATGATGGATGGAATGATTTCAGCTATAAGAGGAGCCTTAGACTCAGAAGGTTTTGAGGACACTGCAATAATGAGTTACTCAGCTAAATACGCCTCAAACTTCTATGGCCCATTCAGAGATGCTGCAGAAAGTGGGTATTCTTTTGGAGATAGAAGAAGCTATCAAATGGACTTTCACAATAGAAGAGAGGCTATAAGAGAAGTTGAATTAGATATAAAAGAGGGGGCAGATATAGTAATGGTAAAACCAGCCCTCGCATACTTAGATGTAATAAGAGATGTTAAAGAAAGGTTCTACGTTCCAATAGCCGCTTACAACGTTAGTGGTGAATATTCTATGGTTAAAGCGGTAGAAAAAATGGGCTGGATGGATGGCAAGGCATTAGCTTATGAAATACTAACATCAATAAAAAGAGCAGGAACAGATTTAATAATAACATACCACTCATATGAGATTGCAAAATTAATTTCTAATGTATAATTGATAATTAATTAAATTTAAAAAATTTTTAAAAATCAGTCATAACTCTAAATTGATCTGTATCATGTATAGCCTTAGCTTCAGCCATAGAATTCAGAAATCTTCTTGCTGCACCTTCTATATCTCTTGCCCTCGTTATAGCTCTACCCACAACCAATATATCGGCTCCAGCTCTTATCGCTTCACCAACATTTTCAGGCTTTAATCCGCCTGCAACACCAACAAGGATGTCAAACTTTTCTTTAACTTTTCCTACATTTGTCCATGGTGGTGGAGCTACACCTTCAACATCAATTGCTCTGTGAAGTTCAACGACGTTTGGCTTTACAGATAACTTATCTAAAAGAGCTATTGGATCTTCAACATTGAGCATATCTATTACACTGTAAATACCAGTCTTATCGGCTTCTCTTATAAATTTCTCTATGGTGCTTTTTGGTGCCAAGCCAGAAACAACAACTGCGTTTGCAGTAGCATCAGCAGCCATTCTCGCCTCCAAATTACCTGTATCAAGCGTTTTTATGTCAAGAACGAAAAAAGCCTCCGGTCTAACATCTCTTAACTCTAATATTACATCCACACCGTATTTTTTAGCTAATGGAGTTCCTATTTCAAATATTACATGATCGCTTTCTGGAACTAACTCCAGTACTTTTTTCACTTCACTTAAGTTAGTCAAATCCATAGCCACTTGTAAATAAGGTGGATCCCAAAGCTTGGTCATTCTTCTACCCACAAATGGATGTATGCTACGATCCTTCTCATACAAAACTTTTTCAACATCTGGGAATTTTTTCATCGCTCTTTTAAGAGCTAACTTAGTAGCCCCATAATTGTAGTAGTATATTTTATGAACGTTTTTTGCTTTTGGATGGATAAAGACACTCGCTATTATTACCAAATCTTCTGCAAGGTCTTTTGGTATTATGCCCTCTTCTACCGCATCTGCAACTGCTTTTGCAACTGCAGCTTGAGCGGGACCAAAAATTAATTCAGCTTGATGCATATCTTTTACAGTTACCTTAGGCACAAGAACTACAGGGGGTTTTGTTATTAAATTTGGTCTCAAAACAGCCAAAAGAGGTGTGTGTCCAGCTGATAGTTGTGATAGTGCATTCGCAAAAGCCTGACCGACGGGCCCCGTTTTATAGCCTATGAGCAAATCTACGTGTGCTACCTCATTACCAGTGCCTATCAGTGCTTCACCTACTCGCATATCAAAATCATTCATAGCTCAAGTTCTAATCTTCAAAAAATAAAAGGATTTGGGTAAATTTATTCTCTAAATATCTCTCCAAATTCTTTAATATCTTTATCAGAGTTTAGTAGCTGGGAGAGTACAATCAACAAATCGTCAATTTTAACTCTTATTTGAGATGTAGTATCCCTATCTCTAATTGTAACAGTGTTATCTTCAAAAGTTTGATGATCTATTGTTATACAGAATGGAGTGCCTATTTCATCGTATCTCCTATACCTCCTACCAATACTCCCAGAATCGTCGTATTCTGTAAAAAATCCTGCTTTCTTAAGCTTAAGAGTTATCTCCTTTGCCTTACCTACAAAAGGTTCTTTTGATAGGAGTGGTAAAACAGCAATTTGAACTGGAGCCACCCACCTTTTTAATCTGAGAACTTTTCTCTCTTCTCCATCTACAAAATCTTTATCAAATGAGTGCTCAAGTACAGCATAGGTTATCCTGTCAAGTCCGAAAGATGGTTCTATTACATGAGGGATTATTTTTTCTCCATGAACCATCTCTTCAACTTCTTTAATACTGTAACATTCATCTGGAACTTCCAATTCTTCTCCTTCAACTATAATCTTTATTTTTCCTGAAATTTTTTCAGGATCTATATTTTTAAGTTCTTCCGCAACCTTTTTTGCTTTCTTTTTGAATATGGGCCCTAATTTACTCATCTCCGGAACGATTACTTTCTTTTTAACTTTTATAGGTTCTTTGTATGGTACAAATACTGTTAAATCCTCGCCACTGTGCTTGGAGTGCTTAGATAAGTCGTAACAGCCTCTATCAGCTATTCCTACAATTTCTATCCAACCATAGTTTGTTAAAACCTCAGCATCCCAGCAATCACACGCATAATGTGCTCTTTCGTCATCTTTATGCTGTCTAAATCTAAGCTTACTTTTGTCTATACCTAAATTCAGTAAGAACTCTTCTGTTTTAGCAATAAAGTAAGCTATAAGCTCATTTTTTATTATATCTTTTTCTACAGCTTCTTTTAGACTTATCTCGTGTTCTACATTGTTTTTATCCAGTAATTTCACAATTTTGGATTTATATTTTTCAAATTCTGGATGTGTCTTTTCTTCTGGGTGAACAAAGTACTCCAATTCTGCCTGATTAAATTCTCTGAGTCTTATAACTCCCTGTCTCGGGCTAATTTCATTCCTATAAGATCTACCTATTTGAGCTACTCCAAAAGGTAATTTATCCCTAAAGTAATCACTAAGCCTTCTAAAAGAAATGAATATTCCCTGAGCTGTTTCTGGCCTCAAATAACCTCTTTTTCCTTTTCCTGGACCAATTTTAGTTTCAAACATAAGATTAAATTTTTCTGGATCTTTGAATTTTCCACCACACTCACACTTGAGATTAAATTCCTCTAAAACGGATTTAACAGCTTCAACGCTTTCATCTATTTCCAATCCAAGTTTTTCCTTAATATAGTGGTCAGCTCTATAAACTTTACCACACTCACTGCACTCTATAGCAACATCTGTGAAAGAAGTAGCATGTCCAGATGCAATATATACTTCCTCAATGCCAATGGTTGGGCAATCAATTTCAACAGCTCTCTCACCAATTACAAAAAATTCTCTCCATATATTCTCAATCCTTCTTCTCAAACCGTTTCCAAGAGGCCCATAATCAATAAATCCTGCTATACCACCATATATCTCAAATGATTGCCAGAGAAAACCCCTTCTTATGAGCATTTCCATTATCTCACTCATAGTTTCAGAAAAAAAGCAATACCTTAATAATGATTTTGTCGTAAATCATTCAACCCACTGAATTTTATACTTTTGGATTACTGGATTTACAAGTAGTTTTTCACACATCATTTCAATTTCTTTTTCAGCCTCCTCTCTCGTTTTTACATCTATCTCTATTCTAAAGACTTTCCTTGAAGATACTGATTTAACATTTCTAAATCCAAGCAATCTTAAGGCTTTTTTTGTAGCTTCACCTTCTGGATCAGCAACACCCTCCTTCAATTCTATGTAAACATCGACTATCATAAAAGCGAGTTAGTCTAAGATTGATATAAATTTTTAGTTCAAAGCAGACATTTGATTAATTTTAGAGATAGGGAACGATTTTTGATTAATTTTAAAATATTTGGAATCACTTTAACTAAACTACTCGGTCTATCCATGTGTAGCTTTTCAGAATCTATTTTGTTTGCAACACTTATTAAATAATCGTAATCTTCCTCCCCCAAAACTTCGTAGAGCTTAGCTATTTTTCTTCCAAAAGAGTATTCAAGTTTTAAAGTCCTTAAATAGCTTTTTTTAAATTGATCAAGATTGGGGAAGTTTTTTTCTAATTCTTTTGCTGCAACTAATAGGTAGTATATCCCGCCTCCAGTGTAAGGTTTAACCATTCCAGCAGAATCACCAATCAACACAGCATTTCCTTTAACAAAATTAACAAGCTTAGAGGGTATAGCACCACAGTTCAACTCACAGAAAGATTTAACTTTAACTCTATTTGATACATGTGGGTGTTCTTTTAAAAGTTTTTTTAGCCAAAATATTGCATTACTTCTCGAAATTACCCCAATCCTCGAAAATCCATCCCCGCAGGGAATTGAATAAGCAAACATACAATCCGAATATCCAAAGTACAATTCTACAAAGTTCTCGTCTAAGGAATCAAAACAACACTCTATTTGTACTGCTGAAAGAAAATCCGGCCTATCAAATCCGAGACTTTTTGCTACAATTGAGCTTGGCCCATCAGCACCAACAATATAGTTTGATTTAAAGCTATTCCCAGCTTTTACAATGTATTCACCACCAACATCTAATACACCACTAACTTTTGTTTTAACAAAAGTCCTTACTTTTGAAGAGGCGAGCTTAAACAATTCAAAATCCATTATCTTCCTGTCTATCACTACAGCTTTGCTTTTTCCTCTAAGTTTAACGTACTTACCAGATGGAGAGAAAAAGTATGCTCCTTCAATTTTATTCAACAAAATTTTATCAATATCAATATAATTTTTTAGAATAGACAAGCAATCTCTGCTAATTAATCCACCACATTGCATTGGAAATCCCGGAGTTTGATGTTCTTCAAACATAGCTACTTTATAACCTTTTTCAGAGAGTAAAAGTGATACCACAGAACCTGCTGGTCCCCCTCCCACAACGATTACATCAAACATAAAGTTAAGTTAATTTTAAACAATTAATGAATGTAACCATTGAGTATGAATATAGCAATTACTGGTAAACCGGGAGTTGGAAAAACTACGCTATGTAAAAAAATTTGGGAAAAGTTAAAACCAAATTTAAGTATTTCTGGTTTTATAACTCTTGAAATTAGAGTAAAAAACAGAAGAGTTGGTTTTGAAGTTTTTGACCTAAGAAAGGAAGTAAAAACTAAACTTGCAAGTGTAGGAAAGTGTAAAACAATGGTTGGAAAGTACTGCGTGCATATAACAGAGTTTGAAGAGTATCTAAAAAATTCAAGTCTTAGAGATGCATGCGATTTAATAATAATTGACGAAATAGGGCCTATGGAATTAAAGAGTTACTTTTTTGTTGAATTAATTGAAGAGTTATTGAATTCAGAAACTCCTAAGCTTTTCACAATCCATGCAAAATCTAAGCATCCTTTACTTGAAAAAATAAGAAGAACATTCAAAATATACACGATTGATGAAAGAAACAGGAATCAAGTAACTGAAAAAGTTTTGGAGTTATTGAAAGAAAATTTATAAGCTTTTTGAAATTACAAAGTGTGTGTTGGTAGAGGGGTCTGCAAAAATAAAGGTAGAGGGAGTTTTTTACAATCCAAAAATGAAATTTTGTAGAGATATAGATATGATTTGCTTTAAACACATGCCCGGAAAAACTTACTTAGATGCTCTTGCTGCATCAGGTGTTAGAGGTATTAGAGCGAAACTTGAAGCTGGAAAAGAAGTTTACTTCAATGATTTTAATAGAAGAGCTGTAAAAGTTATAAAAGAAAATTTAAAGCTAAACAAAATTGAAGCAGAAATTTACTGTGAGGAGGCTGGCTCCCTTATGAGGAAAAAAATGTTTGATCATATAGACATCGATCCATTCGGTTCTCCCGCACCATTCATAGATTCTGCCTGTTTTTCTGCAAAAAAAAGCATAAGTATAACTGCAACCGATACCGCTGCTTTATGTGGATCAGCTAAAAACTCTTGCTTGAGAAAGTATTCCTGCTTTGTTGAAAAAGTTGAATTTTATCCAGAAGTTGGTCTTAGAGTTTTAGCAGGCAAAATTGTTGCTGAAGCTACAAAGTACGATAAAGCAGTAGATTTCTTCATTTCTTGGGCTAAGGAACATTACTACAGAATTCACGCTGTAATAAGAAGGAGTTCCCGGATGTCAAGTAAAATTTATGAAAACTACGGATACTTAGCTTACTGTAAAAAGTGCCTACATAGAGAGTGTATTAAATTAGAAGAATTAAGTAAAATTTCAGAGTGCAAATGTGGTGAGAAGTTAAAAGTTTATGGACCGATGTGGCTTGGAAAACTTAAAGGTAATATGAAAGATATAGTAAAAGAAGTTAATAAAAAAGAAGTTGATAAAAATGTGAAAAAATTTATTCTGCAATTAGCTGAAGAAGTTGATGTGCCCTTTTACTACGACATACACGAGGTAAGTAGAAAATTGAAAGTATCACCAAAACCTGTAAGTCTTATCGTTGAAAAACTCAGAGACATGGGCTTCAAAGCTTCAAGAACTGTGTTATCTGGGCATGGAATCAAAACTGATGCTGATATAAAAGTTATAGAAAGCTTGCTTAGTGAGTGTAACCTTTAAAAGGTACTGCTCTATTATTCAAAAAAACACCGCTACCTTCTATAACCATACCAATCTCTATTCCATTGAGTTCATCGTCTTTACAAGTATATACGAGCTCATAATCCCCTCCAGAGTACAAAAACAATTCCAAAGCTTTTTCACTACTCACAAATTCTTCTAAGTATGATAAATCCGGTATTTTCAGTTCAATTTTAACACCACTTGCAGAAGATATGTTGTGAAGAGAAATTGCAAGGCTATCGCTTATATCAGTGCAAGCACTTGCAAATTTAGAGAGTTTTAAACCTTCCTCCACTCTTGGAGTGGGCGTATAAAGCTTCTCTGGATAGGCTGAATCCTCTCTACTAACACCATTCATTACTTGCTCTAAGGTTAGCTGCGCTTTACCCAACTCTCCCGTCAAAAATACCTTCTCTCCCGGTTTTGCATTTTTTCTTAACAACAATCTGTTACCATATCCAAGTGCAAATCCAGAGATGGACATTTCATTTCCCCTATCTGTGTCGCCACCTATGATCAAAACATTATACATATCAGCTAATTTTTTAATTCCATAACAAAACTCCTTAAATTTATCTAAAGGATAATTCTCTTTAAGAGTTACAGTATATAAAAAGTACTTTGGATTTGCCCCCATAGCAGCAATATCACTGAGATTTACTGCAATACTCATATACCCCTTTTCCCACTCTTTCATTTGAGGCGGAAAGTCAGTGCTTTCATGAAGAGAGTCAGCAGTCATAACAATATTATACTTAGCTAACTTAACAACTGCACAATCATCTTCTCCAGTACCAACTAAGACTTCGGGAGATTTACTAAAAAATAATTTAGTTGCTAATTTTATATAATCCCATTCCGATGTCATTCTTTCTGCTTTTACTTTTTCTTCTTTTTCATAAGCATTAAATAGTTTACTGCATGGATTATTGCCTCCATTGACGCCATTACTATGTCTTCCCCAGCCCCCTTAGCCGTAAATGAGTGGCCTTCATCATCCTCTACTGTAACGTAAACTTCCGCCAATGCATCGCTGCCACCGCTTATAGCATCCATTCTAAATTCAGTGAGATTAATCTTTATACTTTCTCCAGCAAGTTCTTTTACAGCTTTTAAAGCTGCATCAACTGGCCCAAGACCGATTGCAGAAGTAACTTTTCTCTTGCCTTCAACTTCCGCATTAATGACTGCTGTAGGTGTAATTTTATTACCCGTTAAAACTGTAACTTCATCAACAACTATTGCTTTTTCTTCTCTCTTTAATTCTCCAAGAACAACTTCTGCTATTGTGAATAAATCAAGGTCTGTTACCTTTTTACCTTTATCGCCAAGTTCTTTTATTTTGTTGACTATCTTTGTTAGCTTTTCTTCGTCAACTTGATAACCAGCTTCTTCTAAAATTTTCTTTATTTGGTGTCTCCCAGCATGCTTTCCAATTACAATTCTCCTTCTATGCCCTATCATTTCAGGAGTTATTACCCCCGGTTCAAACGTTCTTGCATCTTCAAGTACTCCATGGGCATGTATTCCACTTTCATGACTAAATGCATTTGCACCTACTATAGGTTTGTTGGGTGGCATTCTTATACCAGATAGCCTCTCTACTAACTTTGATGTATTTACTAACTCTTTAGTTCTTATATTCGTTTTTATGCCTTCTAATCCTTCTAATATCATAACCACCTCTTCTAATGCTGCATTACCTGCTCTCTCCCCAATTCCATTGACTGTTACCTGTACCTCATTAGCTCCAGCTAAGACTGCAGCATAAGTGTTTGCAACAGCCAGTCCAAAATCATTGTGACAATGAACATCTATTGGTACGTTTAATGTCCCCCTTAATTCTTTAATCATATCGTGAAACTTAAAAGGAGTAGCTATACCAACAGTATCCGGAACATTTACTATATCCACACCCGCATCCTCTACAGCCTTGTATATCTTTTTAAGAAAATCTATCTCTGTTCTGGTAGCATCCATAGCTGAAAACATGCAAATTCTACCGTGATCTTTAATGTACTCTACTGCATCCACAGCAAGTTTGATTATTTCATCTCTGCTTTTCTTAATTGTGTGTTCTATTTGTATTTTAGAAGTGGAAATGAAGATATGAACCATGTCCGCATCACTATCTAATGCTGTGTCTATATCTCTTTTAACAATTCTGGCAAGAGCACATATCTTTGATTCTAAACCTAAGTTCGAAATTTTTTTGACAGCCTCAAATTCCCCCTGTGATGCTGCGGGAAAGCCTGCTTCAATAACATCAACTCCAAGTTTATCTAACTGCTGAGCTATTTTTATCTTAGCCTCGAGAGGAAAGACTACTCCTGGTGTCTGTTCTCCATCTCTCAGTGTAGTATCAAATATAGTTACAGTTCTACTCATAAAGTAAACTTCATAAAATATTGTTATAAAAGTTTATACCCGGCAAGCTAACACCGCTCTTCCTCGACTGCTAATGCAGACTCTGAGCGGCTGACCCTGCCGGGTTGTTCCGTGCCCGGGTTGCCCCGGGGTCATTGAAAGCCAAGAGCTCTCTCGCCAGGGGACCTATGCGGCACGGATTTTGCCCCGCGCTTGCGGGTTGCTTCATCGCAAGCTTACAGCTAACTCAGCACCCTCCCCGCACGGGGCTAAGTTCCAAATAGTAATATACAAAGTAAAACTTATCTTTTTCCCTCTCTAATACTAAGCATGAATTACATTTTAATACTACCACCGATCTTAGGTGCTTTAATAGGGTATATAACAAATGTAATAGCTGTGGAATTGCTTTTTCATCCAAAAAAACCGATAAATATACTTGGTTTCAAAATTCAAGGATTAGTACCAGCAAGAAGTAGAGAAATAACAGAGAGGCTTCTTGATACTTTAAGTGAAGTTCTAACAAAGGAAGATTTTGAATTGGTAATAGGCAATGCACTAACTAAAACAATAAACAAAAACGAATTATTAAATTTCTTAGAAAATTTGAAAATTGAGAAAGATGGAGTCATAGGTAAATTTCTTGGTAATATCTCAGACACGATAACAAACTATATTCTTAATTCTGTAAGAGAAATAATTGTAAAAAACATAGCCAACAACATAGATATAAAAGAGTTCGTTATTAAAAAGGCAGAAGAGATAAGTGATGATGAAATAGAGAGACTCTTTAAAAAATTTGCAAAGAAAGAGCTGAGATTTATAGAGATATCAGGTGCAGTATTAGGTTTTCTAATAGGCGTTTTTCAATCAATATTTATGTACTTTGTTATACATTGATAATGGACCAAATCACATTAATTTTTTACTACAGGGGCCTAGTGAGCTTGAAATCAAGCTTATTTTCTATCCATCGCACAATTTCACATAACGTTTCGGGTATCTGAATCTCTTTATTCACTATATCACTAAATAAGTTCATAGTTATAAACTTAGAGAAGGGTTTGAGTGAAGGTTCAATTTTGTGTGCCCCTATTTTCAAATTAAATAATAATTGAGATATCTTCAGGCTTTTTTAATTTGCTCCTAATAACTTTTAAAGCTGATTTAGTTCTTCTATCAAGATTTTTACAAACTAAAATTCCTAACATTTTTTGTTTTAAATTCATCCATTGATTTGATTCATATAATCTAATAACTGTATTAAAGCTCTAGAGGGTGAACGGTCCCGTTTCAATTCAATGACTACATAAAAATCATCTTTTTTGCTTTTACATAGAATGTCTATGTAATTCCCATCTTTTGTATAATAATGTTGGCCGTAGTCAATTATCTGAAGATCTGGAAACAGAGCATTAAAATTTCTTCTTGTAACCTCTTCTAAATGTAATTCTAATAAATTTTTAACTATAAATGAAGTTTTATTTTTCTATTTTGTCTAATCTTTTAAAATTTTCTTCAATGTCCTGACTGGAATCTCTATTGAAGCATTCACACCTATGATTATATTTCGTAATGATAAATCACATATTCACCCCACTACATCTCTGGATTTTTCTTTCCTAAACCGCAATAAACTTTTTCAATAAGCATATTCCATGTATTCTACTCATCTTCTGTAATTTCATCATAATATCTGCTTAATACCCATTTTTTAATGGATTTTCTTTCTTTGTTTGACAATTCTACAAATTGATTTAAACATTCTATAAAAATATCTGGATGCTTCGTTCTTCTGTATTTATCCATTAACAAAAGTTTTCCCAAATAATATTCTTTGTCTTCATGCTTAAGAAATATTTCATTTTAATACCCAACCTTACACCACGCCAATTGCAATTAACGTTTTAGCGGTTATGCGAAGTTTGCCGAAGGAAGAATTTGGACAAACGGAGTTTGCCGTATAGTTACGTATTTCCTAAAGTTTCGATGAGCGTATAATTTTTTGATTAATGATTTTTGATTGTTTCTAAATTTTATTCTTTATCTTTTCACGATTAAAATAACCTCGTTATTCTTACCTTTTCTGAGAGTTGAGTTTTTATGTTTCCAGTAGTTAATATTTTTCTTCTTTATTTTCTTTTAAGTGAGCCAATTTGAGCGTAGTGAAACGAAGTCGTATGTCTATTGTTAAGCGTGGCTATAACCCAAAATGCTGAAAGACCAATAACGATTAATGGGCCCGCCCGGATTCGAACCGGGGACCTTCGCCGTGTGAGGGCGACGTCATAACCACTAGACTACGGGCCCTCAGTAAAAAACAAATTTGTAAAGTATATAACTGTTACTCGTGAAGCTAAGCTTAATACTGAACTATTTAAAAAAAAGATTTGGAAGTAAAAAAGTTTGTTTAGCTTTTTCGGGTGGTGTGGATAGCTCGTTATTGGCATACTTATTAAGGATTTCAGGAGTGAACTTTACAGCGGTAATGATAGTAAACGAATTCATACCATCAGATAGAATATATGAGAGTGTAAAAACTGCAAGAGAGTTAAATTTTAATCTCAAAATAGTTAAGGTTAAACCAACAGAGGAAATGCTTGAAAATAGGAAAGATAGGTGCTACCATTGTAAAAAATTAATTTTTTCTAAAATTTCAGAATTTAATTGTAATATAGTAGATGGAACTAACGCGAGCGATTTACTTAAAGATAGGCCGGGATTAAAAGCTTTAAAAGAGTTTAATGTTGTAAGCCCATTTGTCGAACTTGGAATAACTAAAAAAGAAGTTAGATCTCTTGCAAAAAGCTTAGGTTTAGATTTTTACGATAAACCTTCCGACTCATGTCTTGCAACGAGGATTGAAGGTAAAATAACAAAGGAAAAACTTGAATTTATTGAAGTTGCAGAGAGAGTTTGCTGGAAAATTGTTGGAAAAAATGCTAAAAAAATTAGGGTTAAAGTTAATAAATCGATTAAAGTTGAGATCATAATTTGAGAAAAACTTATTCACAGTAGTGAGGATTTTAATTTTAATGCCAGTAATATTAATAACAAACGATGATGGTATATATTCTTCCGGAATAAGAGCAAGTTATGAAGCTTTGAAAGACTTAGGAGATGTTTATGTTGTAGCTCCTGCCGTTCAAATGAGCGGTGTTGGTAGAAGTATGTCGATAATGAGACCAGTAAGACTTTCTCATGTTTACTTTGATGGAATGGAAGGTTATGCTGTAGATGGAACACCCACAGACTCAATAATTCTTGGAATATACAAAATAATAGGTGATACCCCTGATTTAGTCGTTTCTGGAATAAATATGGGTGAAAACGTTTCAGCAGAATCTGTAATGACGTCAGGAACTGTTTGTGCAGCCTTAGAAGGTGCTACTCACGGATGTCCTGCAATAGCAATTTCTCAGCAAATGGATGACTCTGAAAAGTTTGAGTTCGTTTTCAAGCCAATAGATTTCTCAAATGCAAAGTTAGTACTAAGATCGATTGCAAAAAAAATTCTGAAGTTAGGTATGCCAGAAGGAGCTAACGTTTTAAACATCAACGTACCTTCAAAATGTGAAAAAATTGAATTTGAAGTTACAAGATTGGCAAAAAGATACTACAAAACTTTAATAGAAGAAAGAAGAGATCCAAGAGGAAGAACATACTACTGGATAAGTGGTGTAGAAGTTGAAAAAGCTGAACCCGGAACAGACATACATGCCTTAAAAAATGGAAAAATTTCAATTACACCTCTAAGTATTGATTTAACATCAAATTTAGAAAATGTAAAAAAATGGATTAAATAGCTTTATCTCCTCTCTCCCCTGTTCTAACTCTGACCACGTCCTCTATTGGAATTATGAAGATCTTGCCGTCTCCAGTATTTCCAGTTCTTGCGTAGTCTGAGATTATTGTAATTACATCTTCTACTTCATCATCAGTTACTACAAGCTCTATTTTTACTTTGGGTAGTAGATCTACTTCCATCACTCTGCCTCTAAACTGTAGTTGCATACCTTTCTGCCTACCTCTACCCCTCACATCTGTAACAGTCATTCCATAGAAACCTCTCTTTTCTAAAGCCTCCTTAACATCCACGAACTTTTCAGACCTTATTATTGCTTCTATCTTCTTCATTCCTTACCACCACCTCTTATGCTGAATGGCAAACCGGTCTCAGTACAAACGAAGTTCGGATATGCTACAGTAGCGTGTTCTGTTATGTCCAATCCAAGTACTTCCTCTTCTGGGCTTACTCTTATACCCATAGTCTTCTTCAATATCCAGAACAATAACAATCCACATCCGAATGCCCATGCAAAGTTAACAACCGCACTTATCAGCTGACAGAGGAAGAATCCAGGATTTCCATACAGTAAGCCAGTTACGTATGGCTTTGCAGTTGTGTAAACACCGTAAGTTCCATCTGCGAATATTCCTAAGGAGATTAATCCCCAAGTGCCGTTAAAACCATGAACAGCTACTGCACCTACCATGTCATCTACTCCGTGGTTTTCTAAGAACCAGTATCCGTAGCATACTATGAATCCAGCTACAATTCCAATAACTACTGCAGCCCATGAGTTTACCCAAGCACATGGAGCAGTTATCGCAACGAGTCCTGCAAGAGCACCGTTACAAGTCATTCCAACGTCTGGCTTTCCGTTCTTTGCCCATGTTATGAACATTGCTGTAGCTGCTGCAGCTGCAGCGGCAAGGTTGGTGTTAACCGCTATTACAGCTATCCTCAGCTCGTGAGCTGAAAGAGTAGAACCGGGATTGAAACCGAACCATCCAAACCACAGTATGAACGTTCCCAATACAGCAAAGGCTATGTTGTGTCCTGGAATTGGTCTTGGATTGCCGTTTTCATCGTACTTTCCTATTCTTGGCCCCAACATAAGGCAGGCTGCGAGAGCTATGTAACCACCTATAGCATGAACGACACCACTACCAGCAAAGTCTAAGGCACCATATCCATGACCAAGCTTCACCATAAACGGTGCACTGCTAAGCCATCCACCGCCCCATACCCAGTGGCCGTATATCGGATATATTATTGCTGAAATAACTGCACTATAAATCACGTAAACTGAGAACTTTGGTCTTTCTGCTATAGCTCCACTAACTATAGTTGCAGCAGTAGCACAGAACACGAGTTCAAAGAACCATACTGCCATTGTCGAAACGTCATAAGCCTTTCCAGCTAAAAACCAGCCAGTTATTCCAACTATCCCGTGCCAGTCCTTACCCATCATTATCGCAAAACCCATCACCCAGAAAGCTAAGCTACCAATGACGTAATCTATTAGATTCTTCATCATTACATTTGCCGTATTCTTTGTTCTACAGAATCCTGTTTCAACTAAGGCAAATCCAGCTTGCATGAACATTACGAGGAATCCACATATAAGTGTCCATGCAAAATCTACCGGCCATCCTGGGTGAGCCTTTAGAGTTCTTGCACCGTTTGCATCTCCCCACATCAATGGAGATATTGCAAGAGATGGGGCAATTGCTGTTGTTATAAGTATAGCTACTATTGTTGTTAGGATTAAAGCCCTCCTACTTACCTCCTTCATCTCACCACCGGATGCACAATTGGCCACATGTTTAAAAAATTTTTTAATTATATGGCATAAAATCTAATAAATTTTCATAAAATTAAGTCAAAATTATGAAATTCTATAACACATTGGTAGATGATGATAAGTAATGATATAGAGAACCACTTAAAATAGTAAAAAGAAGAAGAGCTAAAAAATAAAAAAGTTTTATTCTGTTACTGAGATTTCTCTTTTATTTTCCCACAAACCGTGTTTATTACAGTAAGCTAAAGCAATTATTTTACCACTTCTATTAAGCTTCACTTTAAGAGTTACGTTAGGATTGACGTACTCAGAAAAAGCACTTCTTGAAAGCATTATCGGATTAAAATCTCTGCCATCCTCTTCAAAGTAAACTTCAATCCATCTTATTGAGTGTTCAACTTTGTTAGGATGTCCGCTCACGTAAACTCTAACTTCGAACTCCTCTCCGGCCTTAACGGAATCCGGACACTCTATTATCGGCTTGTGATTCTTCGCCTTCTCTCCTTCCGAATAAACCTCCACAATATCACCTCAAAGGCTCAGCATGTCCATCGCGACGTAGTAGGCTTTGGAATGTCCGCAACTCGGGCACTTCTCCGGCGGTTCTTCTCCGTAGTGTATGTATCCGCACTCCAAGCACACCCAAGCTACCTCCTCATCCCTCTTGAACATCTTACCGCTCTCGATCGCTTCGAGCAACTTCTCGAACCTCCTCTTGTGGTGCTCCTCCGCTTTGGCTATGGCTCTTAACCTTCCCGCTATCTCGTTCAAACCTTCCTCCTCAGCTATTTTAGCGAATTCCGGATACATGCTCTCGAACTCGTAAGTTTCACCTTCTATTGCCGTCTTCAGATTTTGAACCGTATCTCCCAAAACTATCGGAGCTTCAGCATTCGTTTCCACTGCCTTCACATCCCCTCTTATCTTCTGAATCAGTTCTAACAGAGTCTCAGCGTGCTCCTTTTCGTTCTCGGCCGTTTCCAAAAACACCTTCGCGACGAAAACGTATCCCTCCTCCTTCGCCACTTTGGCGTAAAAGGTGTATCTGTTTCTCGCCATGCTCTCTCCCATAAACGCCTTAACCAAATTCTCCAAAGTCTTCATACCACCACCTCACAGAGCCAAAACGTCTTTTGAAACGAAATAATAAAATTCAGCACCGCAGTTCGGGCAGGCTTTGGGAGGTTCTCTCCCTTTGTGCACGTAACCGCAGACCAAACACATCCACTCCACTTCCTCATCCCTCTTGAACATACTATCGGTTTCGAGCAACTCCAAAAGCTTCGCGAACTTTCTGTAATGTTGCTCTTCAACTTCCGCGAGCGTCTTTACTCTCTCCGCAACCTCTCCAAAATCCTCTTCTTCAGCAACTTCGGAAATTTCCGGGTAAAGCTTTTCAGCCTCCAACTTCTCCCCTTCCACAGCACACCTGAGGTTTTCCACCGTATTTCCGAACCTTACCGGAGCTTTTACATCTACTTCCGTAGGCTCGACGCCCAACTCCTTTATCAATCTGGCATAGATTTCGGCGTGTTTCTTCTCGTTCTCCGCTACCTCCTTAAAGAATTTGGAAACGTAAATCAGCTTCTCCTTTTCCGCGATATCGGAATAAATGAGATATCTGCTTATCGCGACACTTTCGCCTATATACCCTTTCAAAAGGTTTTTTGGAGTTTCCAATTTTAGCACCTCTAAAATTTTTTTTAAAATTAAAATTTAAAAATTTAAAGTATTAAAGCTTCTTAAAACAAAGCCACCAATCGTAACACTCTATCTCTCCCGCCTTCGCCTTCTCCAGCCTCTCCTTAGCGGTTTTTTCATCGGTCGCCGGTGGAATTATGACCTTATCTCCTATCAATTCGTTGTTGGGCCAGTTTGCAGGTAAAGCTACTCCATTTTCATCGCTGACTTGCAAACCTTTAACCATTCTTAATATTTCATCCATGTTTCTACCCAATTCCTGAGGATAGTAGAGCATAGCTCTAACAATACCTTTTGGATCGATTATAAAAACAGCTCTTACTGTATTCGTTCCCTTTCCCGGATGAATCATACCATACAATTCTGCTATTTTTCCTCTGTCATCTGCTATTATTGGAAATGGTATTTCAACACCAAGCTTTTCTTTTATCCATTCAGTCCACTTTATATGACTGAAAACCTGATCTATGCTCAATCCTATGAGTTCACAGTTCAGTTTCTTGAATTCATCGTACCTCTTTGCAAAAGCTACAAACTCAGTTGTACAGACAGGAGTGAAGTCTGCAGGGTGCGAAAATAGAACTATCCATTTTCCTTCGTAGTCTTTTGGAAATTCTATAACACCTTTCGTTGTTAAGGCTTTAAATTCTGGCGCTTTTTCTCCAATTAAAGGCATATTCACACACATGTACTAAACTTAAAACTAATAAAATAAAAAAGTTTCGTACGAAATTCGAACAAAGAGTATATATATTACAATCTAAATTCTTAGAATTATGGACAATAGAGATAAAACAATACTAAAAATATTGATGAAAAACGCTAGAATTCCAAAAACAAAAATAGCAGAGAAGTTAAAGATAACAGAAACTGCAGTAAGAAAAAGAATTTCAAAATTAGAGAAAAACAAAATTATTCTTGGTTATAAAGCAATTATCAATTATAAAACTACTGGTTTATCTGCATCACTAACTGGTATCGATGTTGAACCAGAAAAGTTATGGAATGTAATAAACAAACTAAAAGAACTTGAAGAAGTAAAATCAATTATGTTAAGTACCGGAGATCACATGATAATGACTGAAATAGTAGCAGAATCCGTAGATGAATTATCTAAGATTCATAAGCATATAGAAAAATTCGAAGGCGTTAAAAGAATCTGTCCAGCAATAATATTGGATGTACTAAAATAGCAAGTTGAGTTCTTTTGCTTTCTCTATAACGGCTTTAACTTCCTCATCCACACTCATCAAACTAGTATCTAAAATCAATTCTGGATTGTCTGGTTCTTCATACACACCATCCAATCCAGTTAACTCTTTTATCTCACCTTTCAAAGCTTTTTTATACAATCCCTTTGGGTCTCTTTTTATTCTAACTTCCAGAGGACACCTTAAGTAAACTTCCATAAACTTCTTTATTTCTTTTCTTGCATATTCCCTGAGAGATTTGTAAGGGGAAATAACTGAGACAATTGTTATTATACCATTTTTTGATAGAGTTTCTGCTATATGAACTACCACTCTATTGTGCATTTCTCTTTCCTCCTTACTAAACCCCAAGTCTGGATAAAGTTTACTTCTGATGCCATCCCCATCCAAAACTTCTACTGGATATCCCATTTCTTCAAGTTTTTTGCACAAAGCATTAGCAAGAGTCGTCTTTCCAGCACCGCTTGGCCCGGTAATCCATATAACAAAGCTCATAGAAGTGTTTCACCTCTCAGCCCATGCTTATCAAAACCCATTAATTTAAGAATTGTAGGGGCAAAATCATATATGTTGCAATTTATGTTCCTACATTCGGTTTCAGGAGTTTTCAATGCAAAAACACCGTATTCAGAGTGGACTGCATCATCTGGGCCAGTATCGTTTTCAAGTAGGTAAGGAGTCTCGTAACCAAGTGTACCAGCTGAACGCCAGAAAAGATCATCAAGATAAACAATCATATCTGGTTTGTCTCCCTTGCAAACAGGGTATATTTTCTCCGGATAAAATACCTTTGTATCCCATTTCTCACCATTAGGACCTCTTATACACTTAATTTTTTCTGCAATGTCATCTCTAACTTTATCGTACTCTGATAGCTTAATTACTCCCTCTTTTTCCCTGCCTTTTACGTTTAAAAATATTCTTGCATAGTAACCTCCCCAAGCCCAAGCTACTGTTTTACTCCAATCAACATCTAATTGCTCAAACTTAACACCCGGTTTTTCGAGTAATTCTGGATTTCTTATTCTGAGCAAACCTTCCTCAATTAACCACTGGTTTATAGCAAAACAACCTTTCATTTTCTTTATACCATGATCCGAAACTATTGCTATAGCAGTATCTTCATCCAAAAGTTTCAAAGTCTTTCCAATTTCTTTATCTAAGAGTTTATAGTAATCAGGAATAACTCTCTTATAATCGCTATCAACATGCAAGTGATGAGTTCTATCAAAATACTTCCAAAAAGCATGATGTATCCTATCTAACCCTATTTCTACGAATTCAAAGTAATCCCAATCCTTAGTTTCAATCATATACCTTATCAATTCAAATCTTCTTTTAGTCATTTCCCATACGTCTTGTATAACAGAATCTCTATCTTCTTTTCTAAATACAACATCAAAGATGTATCCTCCAGTAACTTTTTCTACCTCTTTTTTCAGTTCTTTTGGATAAGTGTAATTAACACTACTATCTGGGGTTATGAAACATGAAACGAGCCAACCATTAATCTTCTTAGGTGGATAAGATGGTGGAACACCTATAACAACCGATTTTTTTGGAAAAATATAGTCCCATATTGCCTTCTCCTTTACCATTAAACTGTGTGCTATCCATATTTCTTTATAAGAGAAACCTTTTCTATGCCTAAAACCATACAAACCTAATTCTCCCGGAGTTTTACCCGTAGCCATACACATCCAAGCTGGAATAGTTATTGCGGGAATTGTACTCTTCATAGGCCCGTGTATTGAGTTCTCTACGATTTTTTTTATGTTTGGCAGTTCATCTAAAAACTTTCCAAAAAGTAACTCTGGTGGTGCGGAATCCAAACCTATTACAAACACTTTCATAGTATTGCCTCCAGCGTCAATCTCATTTCACTCACAACTGACTTAAGTTTAAATTCATCAGCCTCAAAAACACACCCAACTACTTCAGGCTTTCCACCAGCATTTATGCCTAAGTTTCTTAACCTATCTATTAGTTTAATTACTTCTTCACTACCTTTAAGCAACCTTAGATAAACCTGATATTTACCATTAAAACCTCTATTTACTGCGATACATGCCTTTGCTTTTCTATTCCAAACAAGCTCTCTAACAACTTTAGATATTATTGCATTAGGGGAGTAAAATTCAACCTCAGCAATATTATCTTTAATTTTTGCTGAATTAACTATTTTACTTATTTCATTTTCAATTTCTCTTAGCTTGTCTAACCATTCCTCCCTGCTAAGTATATCATCTATTTCTGCATTTAGAAGGTAGAATACAGCCTCCTCAACACCATACCTGTCCATAGTTATGTAGTTCGAATCCAATAGTAAAGCAGCTTTTAATATTTCTTCTTTTTTTATGCCTTCACTTTCCAATATTTTTTCAGCTTTTTCACCAAATCCTTCCAATTCAAATAAGGATTTACCTAAGTCCCCTACACCTCCAAGAACAGTTAAATAAGATTCGTGGTTAAACAATTCTGAAACTAAGAAGCTTGCAGAAGGATACTGTTTGTTATGGTAAATTATTTTTTCATGTTTTATTGGTTCCTGAATGTGGTGATCTATAAAAATAGCTTTATCTATCAAACCCCTATTTGCTAAATCCACAACTTCCTTTGGCATATTTAAATCAACAAAGTAAACTAAATTAGATGAATAGATACCACTCTCCACTCTTGGATCAAATCTAAACTCACCCAAAGGTGGTGTAAACGCTGGCAATCTACCTTTTTCTTTCATAATTATTGTAGCAGAAGATATTCCATCTGCATCCCAATGATGAACTACTATCTCCATACTCAAACACCCCTACTAATTAAATATGTATACACAACTCTATGTATTGCAGTAATATGGGATAGAACAGCAATTAAAATTAGAACTTGATAAACGTATCCACTCAATAAACCCAATACTACAAGAAGTAGTCTTTCACTCCTTTCACAAATACCAACATCGCATCTATCTATTATATGCTCAGCCCTGGCTCTGGTGTAACTAACCAATAAAGCACCACTCATTGCAAGAATTGATATAAGCCATCTACCAGTATATACTCCGAGAGCTGTAAATATTGCAATATCAACATATCTATCAAATACTGAATCAAGAAAACCTCCAAAAGCCGAAACTTCTCCACAGTTCCTTGCAAGTGCACCATCTAACATATCCATAAAACCACTAATCAAAATAAGCAAAGAACCATAAATAGGCTTAGATAAAGCTATTAATAAAGCTGAAAGAAGACCAAACAACAACCCAGCAAAAGTAAGATGATTGGGTTTTATACCCAAAGAGCATAGTACTTTTGTTAATGGATTTAGTGTTTTGGTCGTGTATTTTTTTACCTTGCTTAACATAACTCAACTTACATTCTCATCTTATTTCCATATTTTGCCTCTGTAATGTCCAGTTATAGGGCAACCAAGACATAGTTCGTTCAACCAATAGTCACATTCATTGCAGTTTGATCCACAAGATGGAATTTTACTCCTTTCAACATAGATCTTCATTGGTATAATTGTATCTCTCTCAGCTCTAACAACAATACCAACGTCTATATCGTAAACATCTGGACTTGGCCTTATATGTCTATCAACTATAGCCTCAAGTGTAGATAGATCTTCTCCAATAAAAAACATCATTAAGTTTCTGTTTCCTGCAACAATAAATCCATTGAGAAAAAATGGACATTCAGAAAAAAGTTTAAGTAACTCTCTTGGCTGTCTGCATTTTATATCGACTTTAAGAATATATAATCCGGGATTTTTTATGTTTATTCCATAAGCATGATTTATAATCCCAAGCTCCTTCATCTTTTTTATTCTTGCACCAACAGATGGTTGAGATAATCCTACAATTTTTGCTATCTCATTTTGAGATATTTCAGGATTTTTTTCAAGTATTTCTAAAATCATTTTATCTTTTTCATCAAGTTCAAACATGCCAGTCATCTTAGCTCCCCATAGAATTTGCCATAATTAAATTATAAAAAATTAGCGAAATAGCTTTTGTTTCAAAGATATTGGATATTTAATCTAAAATATAGAAATATAAAAAAATTGTATAATAAATATTATATACTAATAATTTTTCACTATATAAAAATTAAAAATATAAATAATATTTACAAATAATATAGCAAAATCAAATTACACACTAACAAAATACTAATCTAAGGCAGATATAGTTCCATCGAGGACGTCGAAAGCCTCCTCAAGCTCCTCCTTTTTCGCTATCAGCGGGGGGGCGAGCATCAGATGATTACCCCATCCCGGTCCGGTAACGTAAACCCCCCTCTCCATCGCAGCCTTCGAAATCTCCTTGATTATGGACGGTCTTCCCTCCATGAAGTCCTTTCTCGTTACGAAAGGCTCCTTGGTTTCCCTATTCCTGACGAACTCTATCGTCCAGAACATTCCTATTCCCCTTACATCTCCTATCGAAACGTGCTCTTCCTTCATCTCGTTCAACCTCTTCGACATGAACTTCTCCATCCTCTTAACGTGATCGAGCAGATTCAGCCTCTTGAACTCCTCTACAACCGCCGGAACTGGAGCCAGGCACATAGGATGGTCAGAATATGTGTGCCCGTGAGCGAAGAAGTTCTCTTCGAAGAACCCGTATATCTCTTCGGTTGTAGCTGTGATTCCCAGTGGCATGTAAGCTCCCGTCGCCCCCTTTGCGGTTGTTATTATGTCCGGCTTTAACTTGTAGTGGTTCACGGCGAACCATTCTCCCGTCCTTCCCCAGCCCGACATGACCTCATCTGCAATGAGTAGGATTTCGTATTTCTCGGCTATCTCTCCGATTATTTCGTAGTATTCCTTCGGGGGAACTATGACTCCGTTCGTTCCAACCACCGGCTCGAATACGAATCCAGCAACGTGCCACTCGTTCTTCAACACGTATTCCAAATACCTCGCACACTCGAAATCGCATCCCGGATATTCTCTGCCAAAAGGACAGCGGTAGCAGTATGGATCGGGAGCGAAGATTACACCCTCTATCGTGCACCTCACCTTCTCGGCGAAATACCTCCTCGGATCTCCCGTAAGGCTTATGGATACTGCAGTAGATCCGTGGTAGGAGTGGTAACGCGATATTATCTTGTATTTAGGGAATTTGAACATTCTCGCAATCTTTATAGCTGCCTCGTTCGCTTCCGTTCCTGATGTGGAGAAGAAGAAGCAGTTTAGCGGCATTACCTCTTGCAAGGCCTTCACGGCCCTCTCCTTAATTTCGCAGTCGAAACCCGGAGCGATGTATGCGAGCTTTTCCGCCTGCTTCTTTATCGCCTCTATTACAGCTCTGTTTCCGTGACCCAAGTTCGAGCACATCAGCTGGGAAGACATGTCGAAGTATCTCTTGCCGTTTTCATCGTAGAAGTAACAGCCTTCCGCCTTAACTACCTTCAAACTCTTAACGTTCTGCTTGCTCCAAGTGTGATAAACGGGCATTCAAACCACCTCCAGCCTAATACACCCGTTGGGACATACGCAAACGCAGAGCCCGCAACCGTCGCATCTGGTTGCATCGACTTCGGGATAGCCGTTAGTAACCGTTATCGCGTTGAATCCACCGTCGGAGCATGACTTAACGCATGAGTAACATTTCGAGCAGTTCTCTGCATCGATCTTTGCAATCTTCTTCTCCTTGGGTAGCTCCTCGAAGCTAACGATGCTCTTGAGAGCCAGTCCGACGAACTCCGAAACTTCTCCGTATCCCTTTTCCTCCATGAATTTCCTCAGCCCATAGATCATATCTTCTATTATTCCGAATCCTCTGAGCATTACTGCGGTGCAAACCTGAACGGTGTTAGCTCCCAAAAGCATGTATTCCAAAGCATCCCTCCAGCTTGAAATCCCGCCTATGCCGGAAATCGGTAAGTTCGTGGCTTTGGCTACCTCCGCAACGCATCTTAAGCCTATGGGCTTTATCGCCATTCCGGAGATACCTCCGAAAGATGTTTTTCCCGACACGTTCAGAATCGGATTCATGCCGTCCAAATCGATGCCCACGAATCCCAAAACGGTATTTATCGCCGAAATTCCGTCTGCTCCTCCTTCCTCCGCCGCTCTCGCTATTGCTGAGATGTCGGTAACGTTCGGAGTCAGCTTGGCGAGAACCGGAACGTATGCCACATCCTTGACCCAAGAAACCACATCCCTAACCATCTCCGGATTCTGTCCTATCGCCGCTCCCGCCCCTCTTTCAGGCATTCCGTGGGGGCACGAGAGGTTCAGTTCGAGCATGTCCACCCCGGCGGATTGAACCTCATCCACCACGCTCTGCCACTCCTTTTCGTCGTAAGTTGCCATCACGCTTCCTATCAGAACCCTGTCCGGCCAGGTATTCTTTAGGCTCCTGATGTCCTTTATCCATTCGTCTAAAGTCCTCGTCGTAACGAGTTCGATGTTCTGCATGGCGACCACTTTACTTCCGCACTTCAGCACCGCCAAACGGGGAGAGACGTTCTCTATCTTAACACCCCTACCCACTATGGTTTTCGTGACGGCTCCACCCCATCCCCTTTCGAATCCCTTCGAGATAAGCTCCGCGTTCGCCGTCGGCGGGCCGGATGCGAGTAGGAAGGGATTCGGAAATTCCACACCGCACATGCTAACTCTCAAAGAATCACCCCCTCAAAGTCATGTAAATCTCCCTAACCTCCTCAAAAGTCGGAATTCTGACGTTGTTCCTCAGCTTCTCCTTGTTGGCCATTACATCCCTCGCAAAAGCCTCGCACTGCTCTTTACTCAGCCCTTCGACCTTCTCCGGAACTCCCAAAATTTCGAACAACTCCTCAAGCTTCTTTATCGCATCCCCTCCCAAAACCTCCGACATCCTCCTCAACTTCTCTTCGTAATTCATCAATCGCAAAACGTGAGGGAGAACGATTGCAACTGCCATTCCGTGAGGGATACCGAAGTTTACGGTTAGAGGATAGCTCATAGCGTGAGCCAAACCGGTTGGAACGGAGTTTATAGCAATACCACCCATGAGGGAGCAGAGCATCATCTTCTCTCTGCTTTCCCTGTCGGGATTCTCCGCAACTTTCGGAAGGTTTTCAAACCCTATCCTTATCCCTTCCAAGGCTATGGCATCTATTACCGGATTCGAGTAGTATCCGATGAGAGCCTCGATGCAATGGCTCAGTGCGTCTAAGCCGGATGAGATCGTAACGGATTTCGGAAGCTTTAAAGTGAATTGGGGATCGACTATGGCAACGCTCGGACACAGCTTGTAATCGGATATAACCCTCTTCGTTCCAGCTTTCTTGTCGGTAACGATAGAATACCTCGTAACTTCACTCCCAGTCCCGGATGTAGTTGGAATTGCTATCGAGGGCAGAGCTCTGCATATCGGCTTTCCGTAACACTCCTTAACACTGATACCGTTGCTGTAAACGGCATTTATAGCCTTCATGGCGTCTATAACGCTACCTCCACCCAACGCGATGAAGAAATCCGGCTTGGACATCTCCGCAAATTCCGCTCCCATCTCTACGATTTCCTCATCCGGATTTTCCGGAATTCCCTCCAGCACCTCGTATTCCACGCCGATTTCGCCCAGCTTTTTTTCGAGCATTCCGAGGTATCCGAATTTTTTAGCGGATCCCTTACCTATCACAATCAGAGCTTTCTCGCCGAACTCCTTGGCGGACTCTATTCTTTCAAAGCTGTCGTATCCGAAGTGTATTCGCGTTGGAGTGTAGATTGAGAAGTTTACCATAGATCTATTGCCTCCTTCCTCGGAACGAACTCTCCGTAACCCTTCTCCCCGTAAAACTCCCCTTCCTCACACACAACCTTTCCCCTTACGATCGTAACGACCGGATACCCCTTCACCTTCCATCCCTCGTAAGGCGTGTAATCGACGTTCTGGTGGAGCATATCGACGCTGAGCGTCACCTCCTTCTTGGGATCGAGGATTACTATGTCCGCATCACTCCCAATCGCTATCGTCCCCTTCTTCGGATACATCCCGTAGAGCTTTGCCGGGTTCGTTGAGAACACTTCTACGAGTCTGTTGAGCGTGATCCTTCCCTTAACCACACCTTCGGAGAACAGTAATGGGAGGGTCGTTTCAACTCCCGGAGCGCCGTTCGGAATTTTCGTGAAATCGTCCTTTCCCATCTCCTTTTGCTCCATGAAGAAGGGACAGTGATCCGATCCGATAAGCTGTATCGTTCCCCTCCTTATTCCGTCCCACAAAGCCCTTCTGTCCTTCTCCCTTCTGAGCGGAGGAGACATCACGTATTTCGCCCCTCCGAAGTCCGGCTCCTTATACAGCTCTTCGTCGAGCAGCAGATACTGGGGACAGGTTTCGGCGTAAACCCTCACACCTCTCTTCTGAAACTCCTCTATCCTTTCAAGCCCCTCCGCCGTTGAGAGATGGACTACGTATAGCCTTCCGTTTACGATTTGAGTTATTATGCAAGCTCTGTTTACCGCCTCTTCCTCGCAGCAGTTCGGTCTGCTGTATGCGTGGTATATCGGATCGGTCTTTCCTTCCGCGAGCAACCTCTTAGTCAAAAACTTGATGATGTAGTAGTTCTCCGCGTGAACTCCAACCAGCCCACCATTTTTCGTAACTACATCCAGAACCTCTAAAAGAACGTCGTCGGTTACCATCAACCCCTCGTAAGTCATGAAGAGCTTGAAGCTCGTCACACCGTTCTTCATAACCTCGGGAATCTCGGCCAAAACGTCCTCTCTCATGTCCGTGATAGCGACGTGGAAAGCGTAGTCGATGAACGCCTTACCCTTGGCCTTCGAATCCTCCACCTCTATCGCATCCTTCAATCCCTTCCCCTTCTCCTGAATGGCGAAGTTGATTATCGTCGTAACTCCGCCGAAGGCTGCAGCTTTAGTTCCAGTTTCGAAGTCGTCGCTCGAAAAGGTTCCCATGAAGGGCATTGCCATGTGAGTGTGCCCGTCGATCATCCCCGGCATCACTATCTTACCGCCGGCATCTATCACCTCCTCCCCTTTCAGATCTCTGGCTATCGCAACTATCTTTCCGTCCTCTATCCCTATGTCCGCCTCGAAGATTTCACTTGCCGTAGCTATCTTTCCGTTCTTTATCACGAGCATGCTCTCACCTCACAGCTTCGTTATCTCCTCGTAAGTCTCGGGTCTCCTGTCTCTGAAGAACTGCCAGAGCTTCCTAACTTCCCATATCAGATCGAGGTCGAGATCCGCAACTATTACCTCCTCCTTGTCCCTGCTACCTTCTGCGATTATGTTGCCGTATGGATCGCAGAAGTAGGAAGTTCCGTAAAACGGATCTCCGGTTATTTCCACGCCAACCCTGTTTATAGCTCCCACAAAAACTCCGTTAGCTACCGCATGAGCCCTCTGTTCGAGCTTCCACAGGTATTCCGACAGCCCGGCAGTGGTTGCGGAGGGGTTGAACAGAATTTCCGCTCCCTTCAAAGCCAGTATTCTTGCGGGTTCGGGGAAGTGCCTGTCGTAGCATATGAATATCCCTATCTTAGCGTATGCGGTGTCGAAAACGGGATATCCCAAGTTGCCCGGTCTGAAGTAGAACTTCTCCCAGAACCCCTTGACGTGGGGTATGTGCGTCTTCCTGTATTTGCCCAGATATCTTCCGTCCGCATCTATTACCGCTGCGGTGTTGTAGTAGAATCCCGGCTTTTCCACCTCGAATATCGGAACTATAAGAACGACGTTGAGCTCCTTTGCGAGCTCCTGCATCCTCTTAACCGTCGGCCCGTCCGGGATGGGTTCGGCGAGGTCGAACCACTTCAAATCCTGCTCTGCCGGGAAGTATATGCTGTAGAACAACTCCTGAAGGCATATTATCTTTGCACCCCTCTTTGCCGCTTTTCTTATGAAGTCCTCGTGCTTCTCGATCATTACTTCCTTGTCCTTCTCTCCTTTCGTCTGTATCAGAGCGCACCTCACCTTCCTCATTTCAACCACCTCCGTAATAGAATAAATGATACGATATTTTTAACTTAAATATTTTTAAGATTTATTCATAAAATTTAATAATCAATATAATTAATAAAATAATAAATCAACGATTATTTTTGTTAATTTAAAGAATTATTATAATAAAACATTAGGTAGAAAACAAAAAAATTATTCATTGAAAATTTTTACAAACACTATATAAGTTACAAAGGATACTACCAAAGCAAAATACCATATCACTCCTCCCGGGAACGGAACTCCGCTGACGTATGCCATCTGCCCCGTTAACGCTGCTACTACGTAGGACAGGGCTATCGTAGTTATCAGAGATGCGAATCCTGCCAAGCTCCATCCGTTCCTATACCAGCACCCTCCCTCTCCATAGGTGTAAAGCTTCTGGAGGTCGTACTTTCTCTTCCTCACTATCCAGTAGTTCGCGATCATTGGCCCGGCTATGGGGCCGAGGAGTATTCCGTAATTTGCCGCCCACTTGGTTATGTAGTTCACGTAGGCCGGTCCGCTCTTAACCGCCCACCACGGAGCGACGAAGAATACTATCACCGCCGAAACCACTACCGCAAGCTTCCACCTCATTCTGAAGACCGACATAAGGATGTCTATGAGCGGGGGAGCGTTGGCGGTTATGTCCGTCGACCAAGGTGCCAAGAATGCAAATAGTAGCCCTATTATAACGGCCACTATGCCCGGAGCGTATTCCGCTATTATCGTCTGAGGTAACACCTTTCCAGTCATCACGGCCAAGTAAAAGCCCAATGCGGTTCCGACTATCTGGCAGAGAACTATTCCGACGAACAGTCCTATAATTAAGGCTTTTGTGCTCTTCAAACCCCTCGTAAGATCCGAGATGTTCAGAGCCACTGTCGCCCACCAGTTCGTCTGCACTGCCAAGTAAGTCAGAAAGCTCATGCTAAACCATCCAGCAGTCCCCTTGAACACCTCCGGCATCTTGCTCGCGAACTGGGGTTGAGTTGCCAGGAAGTAGGTCAGCCATACGAAGTACAGCAGGAGTATTGGGCCGGCGTAATCGGCCATCTTTCCTATTCCCTCGAGTCCCTTCCTCATCACGAAGATGAAGCTACCCAAGTAGAACAGGAGTGCTATCGGAATAAGCCTTATGGCCTTGTCCGTAAGCTGGTCGGGAGGGACTCCCGCCAAGTAGAGTGCTATCATGACCAGAGCCAGAGATCCAGCGTAAGCTTCTATTCCGAACCACATCAGCCCGGCAAGACCTCTGAGAATTACGGGAACCTTCGCACCCTTAAATCCGAACGGCTCTCTCAGCTGGACTGGGTAGGGAATTCCGTATTTTACTCCTACCACTCCGTTCAGATACATTACCGTTACCGCAGCTAAATTCCCGATTAACGCTCCGATTACCGCTTGGACTATGTTCAAGCCCAGCGATTTGGCGATGGGGCCCAAGAAGAACATCGGTATGCACGTGTTCATGCTGAACATCATGAAGGTAAACGTCAGGGCATTGTATCTTCTCTGATTTGGTGGAACCGGTAGCAAATCTGGATTTTCATTATAGTTTTTCGGTTCTACCAACACATTCGAAGTCATAGGCTCATGCAAAAGTAGGCGATTTATTTAAATTTTTTTAATAAAAATTCATAATATCTAAAGATTTCATAAAGATATCGATAAAAAATTAAACATATCGTAAAATATAATTAAATTAGATTTGGTGAGCCAAAAGCCCTATCTCCGGCATCCCCCAACCCCGGTAATATATATCCCTTAGAGTTAAGCTCACGATCTATTTTTGTAACGAAAATTTCCACATCTGGATAAGCCTTCTTTATCCTGTCTATTCCCTCCGGTGCGGCCAAAACTCCTAAAACTATTATCCTCTTCGGTTTAGGATGGTTTTCGAGCTCTTTCAAAACGCTTAAGAGAGTGGAGCCTGTGGCTATCATGGGATCCGTTATTATGACCGTGTCCTCCGGCTTTATGTCGGGAATCCTTATGTAGTCTATGTCCACCTTGAATTCGGGCGGTTTACCTCTCGACGCGGATATTATTCCGACCCTCGCGTGCTCGAAAGTCTTTATCAGTCCCTCCATCATAGGAATGCTAGCTCTGAGAACAGTTATTATTACCACGTTCTTTCTGTCCTTGGCTATCGTTCCAGTAGTTCTCTCTAAGGGGGTTTCTACTTCGACTTCTTCGAACTCCATGGTTTTCGTAAGCTCGTATCCCATGTATCTTCCGAGCTTAACGAGTCCCTTACGAAATGAGATGCTGTCCGTGTTTTTGTTTCTCAACTCCGTCAGCACTTCCATCAGATACGGGGAATCCTCAAAAGTGTAAACACCCTTCCATCTTTCATCCCTTATCATGAAGACACCCTTGACCCGTAAAAAATAGGATTAAAAAACGTTACTCAAAGAATTCGACTCTCCCCCATCTGCCCCTAAACCTCACCCAGCTTTCACCTCCGACGTTTTTTGCAACGATCTTTCCATTTCTGATCACATAAAGTGGTGGCCCGAGCAACCTGAGGGCGTCTATTTCGTTGTAAGCGTTCAGAACGAGAAAATCCGCTCTGCATCCCACATCTACTCCGTAATCCTTCAACCTCAAAGCCTTCGCGGCGTTGGTGGTTATTAAGTCGAAGGACTCTATTAATTCCCCGTATCCCATCATGTGCCCCACGTGAACGGCCATGAACAAAGCCTGAAGCATGTCTCCAACGCCGAGGGGATACCAGGGATCCATTATGCAGTCGTGCCCCAAGCATACGTTGATCCCTTCCCTCATCAACTCCTTTATCCTCGTAAGCCCTCTCCTCTTCGGATAGCTGTCGAATCTCCCCTGTAAGTGGATGTTTATCAACGGATTCGCAACTATCGTTATTCCCGCCCTCTTCAATATCTTCATAAGCTTGAAGGCGTATGCGTTGTCGTAGCTGTGCATGGCGGTGCAGTGTCCGGCTACAACCCTCCACTGGTAATCGTTTCT